>CAIXSY010000372.1 GCA_903922175.1 uncultured delta proteobacterium
CAGCGGTGGCCACAGAGCTGACATGGGCAAAAATCACCGCGTCGCTGACAGCTGTATCCTGCGCAAAAGGGGAAGAGCGGTGATCTGTAATCCGCTATCGGCGATCTGAAGTCGGCTTTCTGCTGACTGCATCTGATGCAGCTGCAGCTTTTGGCCGATTTCTCCGTCTTTCGCTGCTGTAATCCGCTATCGGCGATCTGAAGTCGGCTTTCTGCTGACTGCATCCGATGCAGCTGCAGCTTTCGGTCGCTTCCTCCGTCTTTCGCTGCTGTAATCCGCTATCGGCGATCTGAAGTCGGCTATCGGCTGACTACATCTGATGCAGCGGCAGCTTTTGGTCGCTTCCTCCGTCTTTCGCTGCTGTAATCCGCTATCGGCAATCTGAAGTCGGCTTTCTGCTGACTGCATCCGATGCAGCTGCAGCTTTTGGCCGCTTTCTCCGTCGTCGCTAGCGGAGGGAATCCATTTGCACGAAAGCGCCTAAGCAGAGATCTCCCCGCGCCGAGATAGAATCCAATCCCAAGCCAGATCAGAATAAAGCAATAGAGATCGCCACGGCCAAATGTCTCGCCCGCAAGAAAAGCGACGACAACATTCAGTGTAGGGGTAAGGAATTGGATTAAGGCCGTATGGCGCAGCGGCAGATGACGAAGTCCATGCACCAGTAATAAAATCGGGATGGCAGTGATCGGACCGGAGAGGACGAGCAGTGCGTTGTGAAAATAGCCATAGGAGTGAAAGAGTAGCTGCGGATCTTGGGCGACGATGGCTACGGCAATCAAGGGGAAGGCAAGTAGTACCTCTTGAAAAAGTGATTCTACCGGTTCGGCTGGTGCAGCCTTTTTTACCATGCTGTAGAGTGCCCAGGTCCCTGCAAGTAGCAGTGCAACCCAGGGCACCGTGCCGCTATAGAAAATTTTGAGCAGCACCCCGAGGCTTACGGTAGCAACACCGATTGACTGTGAGCCTGAGAGTCTTTCACCTAAAACGATGGCGGCCAAGGCGACTGAAAAAAGTGGGCAGATGAAATAACCTAATCCAGCTTCGACGATATACCCGTGTCCCATGGCCCAGACATAGGTTAGCCAATTACCGGTGACAAAGAGTGCGGCAAGTGCGCGCATCCCTACAACACGACCTTGTCTTAGCTCACTGAGCGTCGCACGAGTGCGCTTTTGCATCAGCAGGACGAGCCCGAGAAAAACGACTGACCACAGCGTGCGCTGAGCCAAGATAACTTGCGCTGGCACGGCAGCGAGTAGTTTCCAGTACAGGGGCAAGATGCCCCAAAGCGCGTAAGCGCTTAAGACACAGACGATTCCTGAGTGATCTTTTTTCAAGTTTGGTACCTCCACTATTCTTCGCGTGATTCGATGTCTAGGTGCCACAATCAATGTTCGCGCTCCGCGGTGCAAGGACATGTGCGAAAAACCGTTTAAAGAAGAAATAGAGAGATAGATTTTCGGAGTTGTGGGGCACGAGAGTCTGCTGCGGCATGCAGCGCCGGTGTTGGTAAGGCAGAGTTCACGCGAAGTCTAGAGAAGCGGGGCTTAAATTCTCAGATTTGTGGAAAAGGAGGGCGGTGCTTGTGCAGGACAGGGATTATGGCAAATTAGGGTCTAATAATTGTCTTTTCCCTTCGCGTCCTTCGCTCCTTCGCGTTAAATTCATTAGGAAAATTGTAACGCGAAGGAACGAAGGACGCGAAGGAGGAAGTTTTTCAGAGGTTAGTGAGAAAATAGTGCTCTGCAGGGTTGAATTGGAGACCGCTGATGATTACTAACCCTATCTGGAGAAGCACATGCAAGCCAATCTTGACCTAACTGACCGCCGTATCTTGTTCGAGCTTGACTGCAATTCGAGGCAATCACTGTCTGAAGTTGCTCGGCGTGTGCGTTTGGGGCGCGATTTGGTCTCGTACAGGATTGAGCGCATGCAGGCAAGCGGCATAATCAAGCGTTGCTGTGTGATGACTAATCCGTATAAGCTTGGCCTTACCGTTTATAAAACCTACCTCCGTCTAGAAACCAACAAGCCGCGCGTGAGCGAGCTTGTCGCCTCGCTCGATGCGCATCCGCGAACTTATTGGCTGGCGGAGTGCTACGGCGAGTGGGACCTGGTTTTTTCGCATTTAGCGCGCACGCCCAAGGAGTTCTACGATTTTCAGGATCGCCTCTTCTCTGATTTTAAAGACATCATCGTCGGCTTTAATGTTTACACCGTGGTCAACTACTGGTGGTTTCCAAAGAAACATCTCCTCGGCACACGTTGGAAGGATGAATGGAGCGCGGCGGAGGAGCTTGCACCGACGCATAATCGACCGGTGCATGGCTGGAGTTTTCATACCCCCGAGTTTACCTTCGGAACGACCCCCGATGAGTATATGCTCGACGCGCTTGAATATAAGATGGTTGATCTGTTAGGCGCGGATTCGCGCCTAACCTGTGCCGAGTTGGCGGAGCGCTTAGGCAGCACTCCGGCTATCGTAAAGTATCGCCTCGACAAGTTGAGCGAGCTTGGAATCGTGGCTGGCTTTCGCGTCGATATTGATCGTACGGCCTTGGGCATGACTCTGTTTAAGGTCATGGTGCATCTGCGGGACTACGATGTGGGTAAAGAGCTTGAATTTCGAGAATTCTGCAGACAGCACCCGCATGTTTCCTGCTATGTGCTCCAGCTCGGAGACTGCAAGGTTGAGTTTGAAGTCGAGGCCAAGGACCATAACGAGTTTAATACCATTATCGACGAGGTGCGCGAGAAGTTCTCTACGCACATTCGTTTTATGAACTACCTGACCATCCGTAAAGACTATCACCATCGAACGCGCTGCCTTATCTTCTCGCCGGAGTTTAACGAGCAGGGAGTAGGCAGCGGTTCGCTGATAAATGAACGTCGTGCGTCTGTGATCCTTTGAGAACGACTCCCTCGGTGCTGCTTACGGAATTGAGACCGTAAAATCTTGCCCCGATCGATTCGATCCGTGCCCAAGGTCGGGGCCAGCGGCTTGCAGTGATAGCATGAAAGTTTGTCCCGTACTGTACCCTGCTTGAGTGACGCAGGTCTTGAGATCAATGCTAAATGCAAGCGTACTGGCTGGAGAAGGCGCGCTATCCTCGGCGGAGTCGTTGAGCGGCCAAAAGTCATTCTGGCCATGAGCGCCTGTGTCAACAAGGGTGTCCGAGGGCAGCGAGTACGTGCCGCCACAGGCCGCCTCTCCTGGTCCTCCTCCGCCCCCACCGACGACCCCAAGGAGAACAATTCCGTAGCGCAGGTGTCCAACATCAACGTAGTCGGTGCCATCTGCGCCTCCTAAACCTTGGCGCTGAGGACGCCAAAAGGTAAGACGCAGTATGCCATCACTTCCGAGAACGATAGGGTTGTCCATGGCCGCGCCTGGCTCAGTCGAAATTGCATCGTAGTCTACGCTATGATCGCTTCCATTGGCGGTGTAGCTCGCCAGCGCAGGAACGGTGACGAGGTAAGGGGAGATTGTCGCTAGCTGTGAGCGGATGACAGCGCCATCGGTGCCCGTAAACTCAACTCGATAGGTATCCCCAGGCTGGAGTAGCGATGGGCCAATATGAGGCTTAATTCCACTATTAAAGAATTTCTCTTGTGGGCTCGATGGCTGAAAATCTAGCCCAGGGTAGGTTGTGCCATCTGGGTGATAGTCTCTCCACAAACCACCAACCATATTATTGATCGTGGCCAATCCTGCATCTCTTCCGCAGAGCGTGTTGCTGTCATCGCACACGATGTGTGCCCCCGTTATTCTGGAGAGGTCATCGCGAGCGGTGAAGCCAAATCCCATAATGAACTCGGAAGAAGATTGTGAAGTGAGAATATCATCAATCATCGAGCTGCTCGGGACACCGGTCGCTGTGGCATTGATGGTATGAGACATGTTTTCGCGCACAATCAGGTAGGGTGCTTGAGCTGAACTGGAGGATCCAAGAGTTAGCCCATCGACGCTTCCACTTCCATGAGCATCAACGTCGATGCCGTTGGGGACACCGTCTCTGTCGCTATCGCCTGTCCCTGTGCCGTTGGCCAGGATCCGGCGGCTGCTTGCGGCGTGGCTTCCGATGTTCAGCCCCAAAGGTGCTCCCAAGAGATTTGTGCTGGCATATGCTTTTGTATCGTATACCGTCGTGGCAGGCGCCTTCTTTAATTTAGCATATCCTTTGGAGACGCGCACAATCGTACCGAGTGGTATCGACTTTACGGGACTGGCGGCGAATTGCAGGTATGATTTGTTCCCTTTTTGTGCGAGGACAAGCGCGCTATCAAACTTATTGCCTGTCTTGAGCAGGATCACCCAGCCACCTTTTAGATCTTTCGTAGGAACGTTAATCTTGAAGCTACTTCCAGAAATCCTTCCTGAAGTAAAATATCCTTTAACCGAGAAGAAGCCGATGCCGGAATAGAGCGATGGCACTTTGCCGGTTAGGGTGGTTGTATTGGTGGCAGCCCAAGCAGCTTGAGTTGCGATGAGAAAGGATATAATGAATAGTTTTAGCATAGTGGCCCTCCGCCTGCTTATAGTCGACCACTATGTTCCTTTACTAAAGCACTGTATTATGCCGCCGGGAATAAAAAAGCGGCTTTACAACGAGGAGATTTTGTTATGACGAAGCTTCTTCTCCCATCATTAACTTTTATTGCAGGGATGGCTCGATAAGATGATCTTGCGTTGCACCCAATGCTCGCTTAGTTTTGAATGCCATCCCACCTCTATCAGCGCCAGTGCGCGCATTGCCATGCTGAGATTGTTAGTGGGATTGCTGCTCAAGACCCGCGAACGGTCGTGTGTAGTGGCTGCTATGAAGAGACAGTCAAATAAGACAGCAGATTCAGTCCTTGCAGGTCCTCCCCTCCAAAGCCCGAATCTTCGCTTGATTAAACCAGCTTGAATGATAGGCACTTCATTGCTAAGGTATCTTATTGACTATACTCGGGAAGATTGATCTTCCTCTATACCACCGCCATCAAAGGGTTCACGCTATGTGCCTTGCAGTTCCGATGAAACTTGTCGAACTTCAGCCCGACCAGCAGGCCTTAGCTGAGCTTGAGGGCGTGCGCAGCAGTGTTAACATCTCGCTTCTCGATGGCGCAGCCTTGGGCGACTATGTGATTGTGCACGCCGGATTTGCGATTGAGAAGCTCGACGAGGCCGCGGCCAATGCGCAGCTCGAACTTTTGCGCCAATTAGTAAAATAAGGAAATAACATGCGCTATCTCGACGGTTTTCGGGACCCAGCCATCGCCCAGCAGCTGCGCATACAGATTGACGCGCTTGCCACAGAGTACAACGCAGAGTACAAGCAGCCGGCGCATATCATGGAGGTCTGCGGCACACATACCATGGCCATCGCGCGTACGGGAATTCGTTCAATTTTGCCCCTTTCGATTGATCTGATCAGTGGTCCGGGGTGCCCCGTTTGCGTCACCGATTGCGGCTATATCGACTGTGCCATTGGCTTGGCTGAGCGCGGGGTGATTATCGTTACCTTTGGAGATATGCTCAAGGTGCCGGGGTCAAACTCGACTCTGGCGGCGTGCCGTGCCGACGGCGGCAGCGTCGAGGTTTGCTATTCACCGCTTGATGCGGTGGCGATTGCCAAGCAAAATCCGGAGCGCGAGGTTGTCTTTCTGGCGATCGGCTTTGAGACTACCGTCGCTCCCGTGATCAGCATCATTGTCGCTTCCCAGGCGCAGGGCATTGGCAATGTCTCGCTGCTCACGGCATTTAAAACGGTTCCCGAAGCACTGCATATCTTGTCCTCGATGCCGGATAAAAAGCTTGATGCCTTTCTCTGTCCGGCCCATGTTTCGGCGATCATCGGCGCTCAGGCGTACGAGCCGGTTGTAGCGCGGCATAAGCTTCCCGCGGTTATCGCCGGGTTTGAGCCGCTCGATATCCTCCTTGGGATCCGCGCGATTATGGCGCAGCTTTGCAGCAAAAGTCCTCGTGTCGAAAACCTGTACCAACGGGTGGTGCGCCCCGAGGGAAATCGCAAGGCCCAGGAGCTGATCGCCAAGTACCTCTATCCGGCAGACGTAAGCTGGCGCGGGCTCGGCATGCTTGCCGGCAGTGGACTGGCGATTCGCGATCAATACTCCACGTTCGACAGCGAAAAGCGCTTTAGAGTTAGTATTCCGATCGGGAAGATTCGCGGCGGGTGCCATTGTTCGGAGGTGTTGCGCGGGGTGATGAAGCCGCCGGAGTGTAAGCTCTTTGGCGGAGCCTGTACTCCGGATGAGCCGGTTGGTCCGTGCATGGTTAGTCCGGAGGGCAGCTGCTCGGCTTACTTTAAGTATAATGTCAGTAGTCAGGTGCGCCTATGAGCAAGCATGACGTAATTCAGCTCGGGCATGGTGGTGGTGGGCGCTTGAGCCGTGACCTCGTTGATCAGGAGATCGTTCCCCGGTTTGGCGCTGCGGCGCTGCAGGGCTTGCCCGATGCGGCGCGTTGTGCTCCACGCACTGAAGCCCTCCTGTTTTCAACCGATAGCTTTGTGGTTCAGCCGCTGCTGTTTCCGGGCGGTAACATCGGCTCTCTGGCGGTACACGGCACGGTTAATGATCTGGCGGTAAGTGGTGCCCGGCCGCGCTGGCTCTCGCTGGCGCTTATTCTTGAAGAGGGCTTGCCCCTGGCTACGCTGCGCACGGTCCTTGATAGTGTGCGTGATGCAGCGACAGCTTGTGGTGTACAGATAGTTACCGGGGACACCAAGGTCGTGCGCCGCGGACAGTGTGATGGCATGTATATCACCACGAGCGGTATCGGTGAGCTTTTGCCGGGTTTTGATCTTGGGCCCCAGCGGGTGAATGTGGGTGATGCCATCTTGGTAAGCGGCACACTGGGTGATCATGGCATGGCGGTGATGGCGGCGCGTGAAGGGATGGCCTCTGGAGATGGGCTGCTCAGCGATACAGCTCCGGTGCAGCCTTTGGTCGAAGCTTTAGGCGATCTCGCCCCAGCGATAAAGTTTATGCGCGATCCTACGCGCGGTGGTGTTTCGGCGGTGCTGAATGAACTTTGCGCCGGACATAAGTTTGGAGTGACGCTGCGCGAGGTAGGACTGCCGTTTAACCCAGCGGCGGGCGCTTTGGCTGAAATGCTTGGTCTTGACCTGATGCAGGTCGCCAGCGAGGGGCGCTTAGTGGCAGTTTGTGCTGCCTCGGCGGCTGAGACGATCCTATCTCGGTGGCGTAAGCTTCCTGAGGGGAGAGGGGCGGTTTGTGTTGGGGAGATCTCATCTGAGGCGGGGTGGGTGATACTGGAGACGGTGAGCGGGGGCAGACGTTTGGTCGATCTTCCCCTGGGTGAGCTGTTGCCGAGGATCTGTTAATTCTCCCCCAACGATGCCCTGTGGGAAGAGCAGCTTGATTTCGAGGAGATGCGATTGATTGTATTGGCGATGCAGCGTGTTAAGTTTGGGGAGAATTAATGCACGAGCTGGCGATTGCATCGGCACTGGTCGATGAGGCGCAAAAGATCGCTGTGCAGAACAGTGCGCGCCGGGTCAGTAGCGTGAGCGTGGCCATCGGTGTCCTCTCCGGGGTTGAGCGCGAGGCGCTCTGTTTCTCGTTCCCGCTTGTAGCCGAGGGGACGCTGCTTGAAGGGGCAACGCTTGTGGTCGATATTCGCCCCCTGCGTATTAAGTGCAGCAGCTGCGGTGTCGAGAGCGAGTGTTCTGAGATCTCGTTTCTCTGTCCGAGCTGCGCTGATTCTAAGGTTGAACTGATCGGTGGTCGCGAGATCTTAATAACTTCGATGGAGCTGGAAGACGATGTGTAAGGATTGTGGGTGTGGCAAGGCAGATCATTCGCATCAGGCTCATACGCACGGCACGACGATGATGCCGCGGCGCATCGTGCGCATTGAGCAGAAGGTGCTCGCTCAAAATGACGATCGCGCCGCGCAGAACCGCGCTGAGTTTAAACGTTTGGGTGTGTTTGCGCCGAATCTGATCTCTTCGCCCGGGGCGGGAAAGACGATGCTTCTTGAACGAACGCTCGAAGCGCTTCGCGGTGAGATCCTTTGTGCCGTTATTACGGGTGATCAGCGCACCGAGCGTGACGCCGAGCGCTTGCGTGGCAAGGGGGCGGCTGTCGTGCAGATTGAGACGGGCAATACCTGTCATCTCGATGCTGAGCGCGTCGCGGCTGAGCTGCCCGCGGTATTAAACCCGGTGCCGAAGATCCTTTTTATTGAAAATATCGGTAACCTCATCTGTCCCGCCGCTTTTGATCTGGGGGAGGATATTAAAATTGCGCTCCTCTCCGTCACCGAAGGGGAAGATAAGCCGCTTAAATACCCAACGGCTTTTTCTCAAGCGCAGGTGATTCTGCTTACCAAGGTTGATCTTATCGCCCATCTCGATTGGGATCTGGGGCGCTGCCTTGAGTATCTGCATCAGGTTAACCCAACGGCAAAGGTGATTCAGGTAAGCGCGCGTTCAGGGAAGGGGATGGCGGAGTGGCTGCAGTTTTTGCGGGGGGCTTGTAACTGATCATTAAGTGTGGGTAATTTTGAATCTTGAACATGAACTTGAACTGTTCCCGAATCCTGCTCCTGCCCCTTATCCTTTTGATTGGATTAGGAAAAGGAGCGGGAGCAGGAATCAGGAGCGGTTCAAGTGCAAGTTCAAGCAAGTTCATTTTGCCCGGGGTTAATGAGCAGTTACCTAAAGAGCAAAGGAGGATCTCTGAGTACACATCACTGTAAAAATTGTAGCGCATCCTTCGAGATCTCTGCTGAGGAAGCAGCTTTTTTTGAGCGCATGAGTTTTGTGGCGGGGGGTGAGCAGATCACAATTTCGCTGCCGACGTACTGCCCGCTGTGCCGCTTGCAGAGGCGGATGGCGCACCGTAACCAGATCTATGTCTTGCTCGGTAAGGTGCGCGGGCAAGCAGATCCGCGGTTTAGCATGTATTTCGAAGGAGCACCGTTTCCGGTCGTAACGAACGAAGATTGGTGGGGGCAGGTCGGCTGGTCGCCGGAGGAGCACGGAAGAGAATTCGATTTCTCTCGTCTCTTCTTTGAACAGTTTGCGGAGCTGCGTGCTCAGGTGCCGCGTGCCGCCGTCAATGCCGCCTTGAGCGATAATAGCTCGTACTGCAATAACGTTGCCTCACTTAAGAACTGCTACTTTGTCTTTGACGCCAACACGATCGAGGATTCTTTTTATCTAGAAACGGCGGTCGCTGTGCGTGATAGTGTCGATTGCTCCTCCGTTGACAACTGCGAGCTGTGTTATGACTGTGCGGGGTGCCGGCGCTGCTACTCGCTGCAGAGTTCCGATCACTGTTTGGACTGCACGGAGAGCTTCTTTCTCTTAAACTGCCGATCGTGCCGCAACTGTTTCGGTTGTGCCAATTTAATTCAATCCCAGTACTGTATCTTTAATAAGCAGCATACGAAGGAGCAGTATGAAGCCTTTGTCGCTGCGCAAGCGCTTGGGTCATGGTCAGGGCGTGAGAAGGTGCGCCAGCGAGTGGATGCGTTTCGAGCCACCTTTCCGCGACCACACCTCTATGGCTCGCGTTGCGAGATGGTCAGCGGCAATCATATTCACTCGGCGCGGCAGGTCGAGGATAGTTTTATGATTCGTGAAGGTGAGAGGTTGCGTTACTGCTTTGCCTGCTCGCAACAGGTTAACGATTGTCAGGACCTTACCATTTGGGGGCAAAAGGCCGAACTGATTTACGAGGGCATTGTCTGCGGCAATAATGTCTTTCACCTGCTTTTTTGCTTTAACTGTTGGAACGGATCCTCCGATCTGACGTACTGCGATACCTGTCACGGATCGTCCCATCTTTTCGGGTGCGTTTCGATGGTTAAGCGCCAGCACTGTATCCTTAATCGGCAATATTCTGAAGAGGAGTATCAGGCTCTGTTGCCACGCATAGTTCGGCATATGCGTAAAACAGGGGAGTGGGGAGAGTTTTTCCCGGCGTCACTTGCCTTAGTCCCGTATAACTATTCCTTGGCACAGCGCTACTTCCCGCTATCGAAGGAAGAGGTGTTGCAGCGAGGGCTGTGGTGGCATGAGCCGCGGGGGGCGGAGGCTCGCATCTCGGCCGGAGCGATTGCGGCGGCGGCGCTGCCCGATGTGCTGCCGCAAGGTGATGTGGCCATCGTGGCGCTGAGCGCTGTCAGCGGAAAACCGTTCAGAATAACCACCGAGGAGATTCGACGTTATCGCAAGCTTAATGTGCCGCTGCCGCGCCTAACCTATGACGAACGGATGAATGCGCGCATGGCTCGTGTTGGCGGAGTGCGGTTGCATGAACGAAGCTGTGATAAGACTGGGCGTTTGCTTCGTAGCATCCATCCGCCGGAGGCAGGCTATCCGGTGTGGGATCGTGAGGAGTTTGAGCGGGAGATGGTTTGAGAGGTTCCGTCCGCGAAAAGTTTTGACGCAAAAAGCGCATGGATGGCGGACGGAGAAGCGCGCATGCGCGCGCTTCTAGCCCACCTTCGGTGCGAGAACCTTTCGCACCAACACTGTGCAGACATGCAGAGCTAAGTAGAGCCTGTCCGGAAATAGCGAAAGCGCGATAGGACGGGAGAAATAAGTGAAATAGTAGAGTAGGATAAGTGGCCAATTTCGAGGTTAAGCCCGAAAAATGCTTACGCCTTGTGGTAAGCTTGAAGAAAGCAGTGCTTTAACCTCCTCTAATTCTGCAAATGTCTTTCCGTCTACGGAAAAGGAGAGGGCATAGCGCTTCTCTGGCACGGGAGCTGGCGCAGAAGGCACAATCGCCGCTGCTTTTACCTTCTCTGGAGAAGGTCGCAAGGCATTGAAAAGACCCAACATCTGCTGTGGCGTGGCC
>CAIXSY010000373.1 GCA_903922175.1 uncultured delta proteobacterium
CCCCTCGTCTAGCTGCGCAAATAACCTCAACAAATGACCATTTCTGAGAACCGATGAGGCTGACGTCTGGATGTCTGACGTCAGCGTTGGCCGATTAGGGGCGAGCAGTTACGAGACGAGATCTAAACGAGGCCACTTTTATCGGTTTTGGTTGCGGCCTCTAGGCTGCGCTGTGACACTATCGATCATTTTCTTGCTTTTTTAGCAAGAAGTTTGTCCCCCCTCGGAACCGCAAGAAAATGAGTGATAGTGTCACCAAATATAGATTAACTTGCGCGGGGAAGCTTTGTGACCCGTTAGCAGGATTCAAGGCTTCGCATAGAGCCCCACAGCGCAGCCGTAGGGACTATCTATTTTGGTTGCGGCCGCTAGGCTGCGCTGTGGATCTTAGTGTGAAGCAATCATTATGTTCAGCCCACACTTAATGAGCAGATACGCAGCTTGTTGTTAACTACCTAAAATTGCTCAGCAAAAATTATAATTAGCTATTGCCGTATTTTTCTCCTTTAGAAGCAAAAGCTGTTTACCGATAGGTTAAAACTGAGGCCAATGATGTCCTCCCTTGGTGTGTAACGAGATTGTGCGAACGAGACTTTTCAGATAGGAGCATCCATGTACGGGAAAAACGCCCATACGACTTATCAGAGTGTGCAGGTAACGACAACGGATCGTGGTCGCCTCCTTTTGATGATGTACGAAGGAGCTATCAAGTTCCTGCGGCAGTCCAAGGCAGGTCTCGATGCCAATGATATTCCAAAATTTTGCCGGTTCCTGTGCAAGGCCCAGGCAATTATAGCTGAGCTTATGAACACGCTCGACTTTGAAAAGGGCGGCCAGATCGCCCGCGATCTCGATCGCCTGTATGATTTCATGCTTTTCTATCTAACCGAGGCCAATCTCCATCGCGATGGCAAACGCATCGTCAAGGTAATCGGCCTGATCGACACCATCTACTCTGCCTACAAAGAGATTATCGAAGGCGAGCAGAAGTCAGCTGAAGCTCCGGAACAGAGTGAGCAGGTGGGCGAAGCGGTGCGCCGGGTGCAGATCTCGCTGTAAGGCTTAGTACAGCTCTTCCGCGTTGTTGATCCCATCTGGATTTTATCTTACGAATGTACAGACTTGGATTACGAGAGTAGAGAGGGCGCTTAAAGCACCTGCAGAACTCGAGGCAGTCGGGGAAAAAGGCCATTATCTTCGCGTGGTACAGGATGAGGCGTGGCCAAAGTTCGAGCTTAACTTAGCCGATGAAGACATTCTAATGCTCTTGGGATCTTATTAGGTAGGCTCCACAGCAGGCCGCAGCCAAGTTTCGTAAAAGCGGCGCCGGGATGGGCGTGCGGCGGCTTTAATACCTTACCCTTGCTGCGCTCTCCATGGATACGCTAATGTCCTAGCTATGCGTGCCACATTCTCCGACCTTCTTCCCGAGCATCTGCTTTCTGACGATCCCGCTGATCTGCTCACCTATGGACAGGACTATATGAAGCGCTTGCCGGCAGCGGCGAGTTTGGTTCTTTTTCCTGAAGAGACGAGTCATGTGGAGGCAATTATCCGGCGCTGTAACGAGCGGCGCATCGCCCTCATACCTTCGGGTGGGCGCACCGGACAGACGGGGGCGACTGCAGCGTGCAAGGGGGAGGTGATACTGTCCCTGCAGCGGATGCGTCGCATCTTCGAAGTTCGAGAGACGGAGCGTAGCTTGCATTGCCAAGCCGGGGTGACGATCCAGGAGATTCAGGAGAAGGCAAGATCCAATGAGCTCTATTTCCCGGTCGATTATGCAAGTAAAGGTTCAGCTCAGATCGGTGGCGGCATCGCCACTAATGCTGGTGGTATCCATGTGATGAAGTACGGCAATATACGTAACTGGGTCCTTGGGGTTGATGTGGTGAGTGGGGCAGGGGAGCGGCTCCGTCTTAACCGACGTCTGATAAAGAACAACACCGGCTATGATCTGCGTTCGCTTTTTATCGGCTCGGAGGGGACACTCGGCGTGGTAACCGAAGCCACCTTGCTTCTGACTTCGCCCCCAGGAGATATAATCCGCGTTTTCTGCGCCCTCGACACATTAACCTCAGTCTTGCCGCTGCTTAAGGCGGTGCGTGCTTTTGCTTCGGAGTTAAGCGTCTTTGAGCTCATTACCGGCGACGTATTGCAGAAGGTTATTCCGCATCAGAAGCTCACCCCGCCCTTTGACTGCGAGTATCCGTACTACGCCCTACTTGAATTCGAAGGCATGAACCCCGTGCGACTTGAGGCGTATGAAAATGCTCTGGGGCGTATCTTCGAGAGCGGAATCGTCAAGGACATGATCATCAGCCAGAACTCGAAGCAGGCAGAAACTCTTCTTGCCTATCGTGAAAAGATCCCCTCGACACTGGCCGAACTTCATCGTCAGCATAAGTATGACATCTCCGTTCCGGTTGAGTCGGTGATCGATTTTATCAGCGAGCTAAATGTCTTGCTTGAACGTAGTTTTCCGCAGTATCGAAGCGTACTCTTTGGCCACGTGGCTGACGGCAACCTGCACGTCAATATCTTGAAGCCGTCAGAGCAAGCTGTCGATGAGTTCTACGCCTTTTGCCCGAAGATCGACGATAAGGTGTACGGACTAATTGAGAAATTCGAAGGCAGTATCGCTGCCGAGCACGGCGTTGGGCTGCTTAAGAAAGATGCCCTGCACTTTAGCCGCTCCGGCATAGAAATGGATCTGATGCGGCAAATGAAAAAGGTTTTTGATCCGAATGGGATCTTAAATCCGGGAAAAATTTTCGATCTCAAATAGCGCGACATGGTTTCCTCCGGCTTCGCACGAAGGGAGTATCGTCGCTTTGGAATGAAGGAGGCTCATAGTCATGTCAAATGCGTATGTCTCAGGTGATAGTATGGGTAACAGTCCCAAGAAAATGATGTTATTTAAAGTTATGCATGCTGTGCTTGGTCTACCCTTTTTGTGGCGTTATCAACGGCTGTAGCATGGTGCAAGAAAAGGGTAGACCTCCGTCTGCCATCAATGCGTTTTTTACGTCAAGACTTTTTGCGGACGGTATAGCCACGCAAAAGCGCGGAGAGCCTAAGTTTCTATTCCCTCTGAACGCTGGCCCCGGTGACGTCATACAAGATCTCAATAAAATTCCCCTCGTCGTCGAACTTCGTGCCGCGGTAGCGGGTCGGATCTTCAGCCCCGCCGACGACACGGGCATGCGGAAACTGTCCAGCGAGTGTCTGTAGAAAATTGTGCTTTTTCCACGGGTGCCAATAGCGGACCAGTTCGGAGCCAAGCTTTTTCTTGGGTGAGCAAGCGAGTGTATAAAACGTTCCGCCGTTGCTTACCAGCTCGCCAGGGTTCATAGCTTGGAGGGATGCTTCATCCTCAACGCCAAGCCGGTAGGGCACAGGATAAAGCTCCAATAAGTCCTCCTTCGTCACTGGTCGTCGCAAGTCACCTCCCCAGCGCGATCCGTGAATGTTGAGGATAACATCTCGCCGCGTAAAACTGCCTAAGGCAAGCATCTTTTTGGCGTCTTGTATGGCCTCTTCAAGAGAGAGTAGGTGTGACGGGGTATCTTCTTTCAATACGCCGCCGATTTCATAGAGCAGGACCGTATACCCTTTAGCGCGGAGCTCCCTGACCTGACTATTAACTGCAAGAAATGCGCCGTTATGGTCGTGGTAGGGGATAAATATGGTAATGACCTTAGCGCCTAAAGCCGGACCGATCATGCTAGCCCGAGCGTCGAGGATGTGCTTACGCTCGCTATTATAAAAGCGGAACAGATTTGCAAAGCGGCAGCGTTCGGCGGTTTCGAGTTCGCTAATGAGGTTCTGTACATGCAATCGGCTCTCGGGTGGACAGGCAGAAGATGTCTTAAAAGCGTTCAGCCCGGAGCGAAAACGTCCTAAAGCCCCAGCTTGCTGAGCGAATAGGTTCGCGCTCAATATGCCGAGGCTCTGCTCGGACTGCGGCACGCTTTGACATCTCTCCGTGAACAAGAATAGCTTCCTCGCCACCTGCGGGTCATCGAGGCGGCTTCGGAGAGCGTCCTGGCCCTCTGTGCACTTACACAGTTCGGCAGTCCCCAGATCGTTAGCCAGCCACTTGTCGATCAGTAACGCTCCGAGCTTGTCAGGGAAGAGTAGATTAAATGTTTCACGGAGTCGTACGCAACTTATTTCATCGCTTAAGGGCTCGTTGCCTCGCAGATTGCCGATTATCCGGGTCCCCATGAGAGTTTTGGCGAGATGTGGCTCGACCTGAGTGGCTGCGTGGAGAATATAATCTCTCGTTTCTTTGCTCGGCCCGCGGTTGTTCTTTCGCTCAGCCCAAGCATGGATCCGTTGCCTGACCCACGCTTGAGCGGCTGTGGATTGTGTACGAAAAATGAGCGTAGCGCAGGTGACGTCGAGTGTGCACTGTTCCTCTATGGTAAGCTCAGGCTTTGCTACCGCTGTACTGACGCGCGATTCCAGCACTGAGGTCTCCTCTCCCCAGGCCATGGCCAACATCACCCCTGGGCTGGCATCCAGCCGCCGCACGGCCTCTACCACTTTGTGGCGTTGGTCGTGTGTTAGTCTGCCCAGCAGGGTTTGCGCCAAGAGCGGTTCTTTATACAGTTCGTCGAGCAGGCAAGCCATCGTAGCCTGCGCATCACCGTGGTGTTGATGATTCGCGAGAGCGACAGACGCTGGTGCTACGTCGAGATCGCTGATCATCTGAGCGGCAAGCTGAACGAGCGGTTTCGGATCCCAATGCAGTCCTAGGCTGATAAGGCCGTGCAGCTCATGCTGTAGTAGTTCGCCGCTGGTTGTGTAAAATAGAGCGTCAAGGATTGATGCTGAATCGAGTGGTGCACTACTCGGATCAAGGATGACAGCACCACGAAGCGCATCAAATACCGGAGTGAGAGTGCCAACGCCGCCACGACCGTCAAGAACGCTGTGGACATATGCGGTTTCTGTGGCTCTCCCAGCGAGTGCTGCCGTTAGAGTGTTGGTAGTTAGCTTGAAGTTCGTCGAGGCACTGTGCAAAGTTAGGTTCCACAGACTTTCATAGAATACCTCGCTTTCCCTGCCTTCGAGCACCGGCAGCGGGGCCTCGGGCGCAACTTGCAGGCTACCGCACATGAGGTGTGGCAGCACTGCAGCAAAAAGTTCCGGGGCGCGGGCTGGTTCTACTAAATCGTCTTTGATCGCCGCACACAGCAGGCGACGAGCGATATCACCACGCTCGGGTGGCAGGGGTTCAGCGAACAGTTTCAGTATCCCATTCATCCCGCCTTCTGCCCCAAACGTTGCCTCGTATAAGGTAAGCAGCTCTCGCGTTTTCTCAAGCCCGGATGAGGCAGCATGCCGTTCTTCCCGTGAGAGATCTTCTTTCAGCCGCTTGAGAAGGGCCTGTAGCGTCTCCTTTGATCCGTAGTCGTGCAGGGTGAGCACGGCTGCGAGCTCCCCAAATGCTTCCATGCGCACATCCGCCGCTACATCACAGCGCAAAACGAGTAGCTCCATGCACTCTCGGCGCAGTGGAGCGTTATCGCTAAGCGCAGTGACTATTTCGTGGAGGATTCCAGGCAAATTATTAGGATGACTCGTGCGAACGAGGTCTCTCATAAGATCTTCTTCTTGTCCTGGCTCGTTGGAGTACCACAGTCGCTGAGACGAAAGTCCGAAAGCCTGACAAAATGCCGCAGCAGGAGGATCTCGCTCTTCACGGCGCAGGATCTGTGTTAGGACTTTCTGAGACCCTATCAAACGTTGACCAAGTAGATACGCAGCCAAAAGTCTGCGGTCTGGATAGGTGCTGCGGTCTAGAGCCCAACTCTCGATTAACGGTCGAAGACGTTCCTGGCTATGACTTAATAATTGTTCAATACGACTCAGTGTGTCGAAGTGCATGCCGTAGGAGATCGGCGAGACATAGTAGGTGCCGTTGAGTCGCGCGGCAGAGCCGATGCCCTTCATTTCACAAAGAGCCTGGTCAGTGAGTGTTACCAGCGCCGTCTCGGGAGCTACCACTTTATGGATTAGGGGCTGTAGGCCGTCAGGCAGGTGATGAACGCCCAGTCCCTTGTCAAAATAATTTCCTACAAGCAGAGCGGAGAGCGGCAGGATCGCCAAAAATGACTGAGATGCTCTGCAGGCGTTCTCGCTGCGATTATTTTTCCATGGCTGGGTTACGTTTACCTTCATTCTCGAGCAAGCCCTCTTCTGAAAGGTTAGAACAGATTTAAACTAAATCTAACCAAAGACCTCCCGGTTATAGCATGCCTCGCAGGCGATAATCCTTGGATCCTCTGCGTGGTAGGTACTCATTAGGGGTGCTTTACATAGATTACAGGTGCGCTCGAATAATCGGCGTGGGTTGCGTTTCCGGAGTAGCTCGTGGTAGCGATCATCGGGATGAAGGTGTGGTAGTGGTAGCGCATAGTTGCGATAGAAGGTGAGCTCCGATTTCATGATCTTAAAGGGTCGGCTGCCCTGTTTTTCGTGAATGGCCCAGTCGAGCACTTCGTCGGTCACCTCTGTGATCCGGTCGGGCAGGTCCTTGGCAGCCACCACCGCGCGGGCTGCGGGCGTCGGCACGCTACACTCCGACCAGCGAAACCCTTGGTCTTGGGCGAGGATCTCGTTAAGCGGAAAGACGCTTTGGGCCTCGGTTTCATTATACCCGAAAGGGGAGATTTCACCCGGGAAAAATTCACCCCAGCTTCGGTCGGTGCGCATTTGAGTGCAGATCTGCAGGAGCAGCTGCTCGTATTCGTCACGAGGGTACCTTTTATTTAAGATCACGTACTGCTGGTGCCTTAGGCCGACTGCACCGATCGAGTCTTTGCAGCTTTGGCAGTGGTAGGAGTAGTGGCAACTGTCATTGTAATAGGTAACAACGCCTGAGCAGACTCGATTGCTGCCTAGATGGTTCATCACGCCATAACACAGCTCTCCCGCCGAAATGCCCGAGGCATCATAGGAGTCTTTGGGCGAAAAGCCTAATTCGCAGTAGTGGCAATCGTGAGCCTCTGAAAGGTTGAAACAGTATGTGCTGTCCTTGGACCTATCCAACTGATCGCCGTTGCATCCCTCGCAGCCGGTCAGAAACGCATGACGATGTACTTGAAGCCCCCAGTGTTGGTCAACTTTCGCAGCGATGAGTGAGCGTTGATCAAACGAGGATAGGTCAAGGCGAGCTATCTCGTTAAGGTATTCTGCTTTGGTCAGCTGCCGATTGAAGTAGATATACTGTGCCTGTCGCAGATTGGCAGAGCCGAAGCAGGATCGGCAAGAGTGACAGTCAAAGAGAAACGCCGAGTCGGCGCAGTGCGTGCAATGTAAGCTAGAGCTCAGCTGGTAACAGTTGTGACAATCAAGGATGGAGTAACACGATTCATTTTCGCCGGATTCGACGATGTCGACACAATTGACATTTTTCCACGTTCGCGTGGCATACATCGTTTTTTCGTTAATCGCCGAGGCGAAAACTAGGTATGAATCCTTCATGTCGGCAGCATGATTGCAGTACTCTGAATTCTCATGATTGAGGTTGTAAAGCGCGAGGTGCGGAATAGTTCGCAAGAGCTCTGAAAACTGCTCCAGGAAAGGTCGCCGTGGGTCGTAGTCGCGTCCGTAATCGAGCGGGTTCCAGGCGTCGCTGTTCCAGCAGGATGAGCAATAAACAGTGATACCAGAAACGGGCGAATAGCACGAGATGACACGCTTTTTGCACAGTCCACATTCTCGCGCGTAGAGCGAGCGGTCGTTTCTCCAGGCTAAGCGACCCTGATCACGACAGGATGGACAATAACGGGGTCTGTCGTAGGTGAGGACTTGGCCGCAGGCGCGAGGGGCTGCGCGCTCTAAAAATTGGAGATGGTGATCGCTAATCTCGAAAGAGAGACCGCAGCGAAGACATAGTTGAGATAGAGGCATGCCGGATTGTAGCATACTGGGCAGTGCTGAAAAGGAGTGTCTGACAATTTCTTAGGACTCTTCGCGCTTTTGTGTGGGCAAAAGGTCTAAAAAACAACTCGAGCAACGTTCGGCTGATCTTACGTTGAAGCCTGCACGTGCACGTAAAAGCCTAGGTATTGCGCCATAGCGCCTCGGTCCTGTCTCCCTTGCGCGACTCCCACCATATTCACTCCAGTGGCGTAGCCGCTTTGGGTTCAACGTACGCTAAAGCTCCTCCAGCTCGACTTGCGGCATACTCCACTATCGCAGGCGGAGACCTGCCAGTAGTACTTGTGGTGGCGAACGAGTGTCTTGGTGGTGTATTGAGACAGGGCAAGATTTTGCCCGCGTATTTTTATCGATCCTTTACGTGAGTCGATGCGTACAATCAGGTTGTAGGTCGAGGCGCAAGACACATCGCCCCAGTCGAGTGTGACGCGTCGGCCTATATGAGCATTGGTTCGCGGGCTAGTGAGAGAGGGCGCTTCAGGAGAGCCACCGGTTGTGCACACCTGAAACTCCTTTTCATAGCTTTCGCCATTAAGAGTCGAACGAAATCTCCAAGTGCCGACAGGTGCGCTGGAAGCAATGTCCCAATACCAGTACCAGTATGATGCTAAATAGAACGTTTCAGCGTTACCCGTCCAACTTGAAAATACGCTGCCGTCAGGCTGCACGAGAGCATACTGCGCTTGCTGACTAACGAGGCGCTCACGGTAGTAGGTAGTTACGTAAAGTCTTGAGCCCGTGTGAATCAGGCTAGTTTCGTGCGGGTAGGCGATGCTGCAATTGGGCACTTCGGGCGCGGCGTCTCCTGTAGTTATTTTGTTTATGCCTGAATCATAGTAAAGTCTTTGCGATTGCCACCAGGAATCCGCGGTTGTTGGATTGTAGGCCCCGGCAAAAGGATCAATCATGTTGTTTGTCGCGTCTCGAACCTCGAAGTGCAGATGCGGCCCTGTGGAGATACCGGAACTTCCCACTACACCAAGCACCTCGCCGGTACTGACGCTCGTACCAATGGCTTTTGTGGTGACCGAACCTTTTTTTAGGTGCCAGTACCAGCTTTGTGCCCCGCTGCTGTGCGTGAGGACGACGTAGTTAGCATCGCTCGAAGATTGCATGCTGCAGTTGTGATCATTGGCGCCATCATGAGAGGCGGTGATCACCCCGTTCGCTGCGGCAATAACGTAGACCGCATTCTGCTCCATCTTGTTCCAGCCGAATGGGTAGGGGAAGATATCGGTGCCTTGATGGTTATAGCCAGCGGCCGTGTCGTAGGTGCGCGCACCTCCGTTGTAGTCGAGAAGCAGGTTGGGGTAGGCGGAGTTGTGATCAACAAACGCGCTAATCGCGGCGTATCCCGGGTCGGTGAAATTTGAAGCTGTTCGAAGTGGCCAGGAGAAGAGCACCTGGGCGTTCGCAGCAGCTGGTGGAAGTACTCCTGTGTCACGTAAACGAGTAAGGTTTTTGGCGATATGTGCCTCGACTTTTAGCCGATGTTCTTGTGACATCGGTGGCGCTGGTGGAAAGCTTAAACTGCCGAATGCACCTCCATCGGGGGGCTGCCCGGCGGTGACGTGGGCGCTGTCGCCAGCTGAGTGAAGCATGACGGACTGTGCTTCGGTGTGTGGTATGCTTACGCCGAAAATAAAATAAGCCAACACGACGCAGAGAAGTACGTGGTATCGTGCAGGATAAGTCTTTTGCATTATGTATTCCCTAAGTCTTCGCGGTGAAATAATTATTTGATTGTTCCATCTTACAGGTTACAACCATGCGGCTTTAGCCGGAAGTGCTTTAGTTTACCACAGAGGGCTAGAGTTACACAGCCTAGAGTTACACAGCGCAGCCTAGCGGTCGCAACCAAAATAGAGCCTGTCCCTACGGCTGTGCTGTGGATCTCCCTGTGAGACATAGCGCTTATTGCGCATCTTCCAATGGCGCTGACTAGATACCAAAGTTACTTAATTGATCTTCATTATCTCTTCCAATGCATCATCGGTAAGGCGCGAGGTGTTTTTAACCATATAGGCGGGGATGACAATTGTGTCGCCAGGAGAAAGCGCCTGTGCCGTCTTGACCTTATTAATTCGCGCGATCGTGTCAGCATTTTGAGGCTCTCGTGTATACCAGCGCGAGAGCGTCACCAGCGTCTCGGCAGCTGAGGTTACGTGGTGCACGAGATCTCCTTTAGGAGAGATCTCGGCCGGATGCTGTGCGTATTGCGCGATGATGTTATTTAGTGTCTCCTCATCGTGTGCGGGAGCGGTCAGTTTTGCGGGTGCCATGCGCCCCATCGCCGTATCGCTATCTTCGGGGTTTTCTTCGATGTGTCGTCGAAGCGGTATGAGGGGAGCCGGTGATTTGAAAGGTATGGTTCTTTGACCAGCGACTGTCGTGGTTAAGGGTTTCTCAGCGCTCGGTAAATTTTGAGCAGCCGATTGTTTTGGTATAGATGACAGGGCAGCATGAGCCTTTTCTTTTACGCGGGTTGGCGGGAGCGCGATCTCTTCTACGAGGGGTGCGTTGAGAGCTGTGGTTAGCGCGGTGGTGGGGAAGCTTTTATAGACCTCATCTGAGATAGGGAATGGGCCGGAGATTATCCAGGTGATGTCGTTCTGCTCAAGTACATAGTACTTTCGCTCGGCAGGATAATAGAGCTGCACGCTGACGGGCGCGAACGTGTGCTGACGGAGCTCAAGTGCTGCTGGGGTCCCCGCTATCTTAAGGAAACCTTTGAGCTCGGCGCTTTGTTCACTCTGCTTGGCAAGAAATAGGTTCGTAGCCAAATATGGGTTGGCTGGGTCGAGCGCGGTCAGTCCTTGGCTGTCTAGTCGTGCAATAAGTGCTCTATCGAGCGGCAACGATGTGCGACACGCCACCAGCAGCGCTGCCAACAGAGCTAGAAAAAACATACGGCAGTTGCGCCATTCCATAGCATGCCCCAAAAAAGAGGAGTTCCTCTGATACTATTAAGATGCGGATTGGGGTGATAAGGGATGAGGCAAGAATTGGATAATAGTAACTATTCAGGTAACCGGCTAGCTTTTGCCCTAACTCTTCGTTTCCCCCTTCGCCCGACCTCGCGGTCGGTGCTACCGGGGACATGGCGACTAAGCCATTGTTGAGGTTATTGGCACAGCTTGACGATGGGGCGAGCAGTTACCATTGAAACTCAAATAAAGTCACGCGATTAGCTGCATATTGGGGTAACTGCTCATTGGTTTTGGGGTCGCGGGCGATGTTCGTCTGGGTGCCGCATTTTTGGTTCGACCTGGTGCACTATCATAAAGACCTCGAAGCCCAGGAGGCGATGAAGATCGCTGGAAACCGGATGTATATGATCCTCGGCGGACGATCCTTTCTAGACCGTTTGCCAACTCGCTACTGGAATAAGCAGGTCTATGAGTGGTCGTATGCTCCGGGACCGTTTGAAGCCCAGCGCTCCTGGTATTTTGATGTTATCGACGACTTTATCCTGAACATACACCTTGATGCCGTTACGACGGCGCGCATCGGTGAGCTTTTTAGCAAGGTGAAGAGCAAGGCAGACCTCGGGCTTATCCGAGAATTCGAAGATATAAAAAGTAAGGCCCGAGTGCGCATGCAGCTGGAACATTCCGTGGTCAAAGCCCGGCGGCTGCGGCGGCGCTGCTGCGAATATTTTGGAATAGCGGAACCGCTGGCGTAGTCGAGCTCCACCTTGAGGCAAAAAAGCAGAGAAATTAGCTGCCCTGCATCGTCGTGAGCAATGTCGCAAAGGCGCTCCATTTTGTCTTAGAGAGTTGGCCCGCCACGTATGACGGTGCAGCCACTTTATAAATCTTTGAATGAGAATCATAAGTCCTGTGTTGTTATTGTTATGCTAAAAAGGCCACCCCGAAGTAGTCAGTTTCCTTTAAAGGCAGAGGAGTTTAAAAGACCGCCGCTGTTCTTGCTTAATTTACTATAGAACAACTTGGCGTTTTTCATAATAGTTGTCCATACCTGTCGGATTAGCGGAGACAGGTTTGAAATATTGGAGGCGAAGCAGGACTTCTTAAAGAGACTCTCACAGTCGAACGCTTCATGGGGCGAGCCTTTGCCATTATCAGCCACTAAACCGGCCGAGATGGTGCGTCGGCTTGTTGCCTACGGTGGCTTATGCGCGCTCTTCCGTCCATCACATAGGCGCTTTTTGCGTTAGGACTTTTTGCGGGCGGTATAGAACACGTCCTGCTAACCGCTTACCTTGTACCGGATTAGCTTCCGGTTCCATAAACTCAAAGTAGTCCTTCTCTGTCAAAGGACATAGTGGTACTATAAGTGGCGAAGTTGCCTTAATCTCTTTGTCGCAAAGTAGTTTGGTAGCTGTGGAACTTGTAGATCTATCATATCTGATCCGTCCTCTGTCTGCGCAGCAGCCTCTGTCGAACATGCTTGTTCATACCACGGCGCAGTCTTCTTCACTGCATCGCGTAGTGCTCGACGTGTGCACTGACCTCCTCAAAAGAGGAGAGGCAGCGCAGGCGCTAAGACACCTTGGACTGCTCCTCAAGTCGCGGTTCGGTGATGATGTGTTGCCACTGACGTTGACCATTGATGCTCTGGAGCTTGAGGGAGTGGGCTTTCTTGCTCTAAGAAACCCCGAGAAAAGCTTGAAATCATTCACGGCTGCGACACGCACCGCAAAGCTTTGTGCTGCTGACATACCACAGCGCTTCCTGCGCATTGATAATCTATACTATCAAGCGGCGTTGGCAGCCTTTCACGCTGGCTTATGGTCAAACGTCAATCGGTTGGTAGAGGCGGGACAGCAGGCCGCCGTGGCAGCCTCTCACCGTGAGCTTTATGGTGATCTTGGAAAGATCAGTGGCGAGGCCAAGGCGGGAAGAGAATACGAAGAGCGATTCCAACGACTCAAGACGTGGCACCTAGATTCTGTGAACCCTCTTAAGCTTGCAGAGGAAGTCGAGCAACTTGTTTTGGAGTATGATCGAGCGCCACTCCAGTCGCATCGTTTACAGGAAAAGTTACTACTGCTCGCAGCGGTTGTTTCTTTCCAGCGGATGCAAGTCACTAAGGAATCGCCTGCACTTGATCGCACTGCAGACTATTCTTCACGCTTGCTTGCTCTGACTGCCGAGCCGTCGTTGCGTTTATTTTCATATCTCCTGAAGAACTATGTAGCCTTAAAGAATGGCGAAGTTGAAGCACTAGATCTTGCGCCGTACCAAGAGCATCCGACTCGTCTCACCGAAAACCTTGATGAGTATATCATGGATATTCGCGGACTATTGTGGGAGACAGCTGCTTTACTCAACGCGCGCGGCATGCATCATCCGCTGCGAGGTATACTGCATTGGCTTAATAGTATTGAAACCCAGGTATATGGCATGGCCAGCCATGAAAACGCAGCAGCACTGCTTAATCTTTCCGATACCAACTTTGCTGGTGCGGAATACGACCCGGCCTCCCGGAATGCGGAGAGTGCACTGCATGCCTTCGATCGACCTGCTGATAGAAAGAGTACGCTCGGTGTAGGGCTAGCAGCCTATCGCTGTGCGGTGCACGACCATGCACGCCTTGTGCGGCTCCCCCGATTTCTC
The DNA here is from genome assembly GCA_903922175.1 of uncultured delta proteobacterium. GTDB lineage: Bacteria > Bdellovibrionota_C > UBA2361 > UBA2361 > CAIXSY01 > CAIXSY01. Next base: position 13,539 of record CAIXSY010000373.1, read on the forward strand.
GATGAGTTGAGGCTGCTTTGGGGTGACACTGTGGCCCCAGCAGCAGCGCTTCCCGTTTGCCGCCGGTACGGTTTTGGGCATGCCTGGAGTATGATTAATGATTACTTTGAGAGGACCACACATCAGCCGCGCGCTGCGTACCGCGGGGACCCGGCTGGGCTGGAGCTCCGCTTTGATCCAATCAACCTAGCCTCGATTTTGAGCGCCACATTGCGGGAGAGTGCACAATTATTCTATCAGCAAAGCGCGTTAGCATTGGTGGATACTAGTGGCAGTACTTCTGAGGTGCGTGATACGATTGGCTTAAACCTGGAGAAGCTTTCTGAGAAACAGGAGCCAACCTTCCACTTTAATTTCCTAGAGCTGCACGAATTGCCGCTAACGTGTAAGCAGCGCACCCTATGCTAACTTTGTAAACATCGAGCTTTTCGTGAGTAAACATACTTTATGTATCGAGCAATTAGTGGAGAAGTTTCCGCGACCATGACCACGAGCACGCCCACGAAATACACCAGACCGTTTCGCCTAAAGGCTAATAAATATCAAGATGTTATCAGGCGTAGATAGCTAGAATCACCCACTAAAAGCGTCGATGACCCTTTATACAGATGGGGGTGAGTAGTATGAAGCCTCATTAAGTAATTTTCCTATGCTACCGATACTAGTCGTGGCGGCCCGCAACGACGGGCGCTGAGGAGTTTTTACATATACCGATATGCTGCGACTATCGTTTCACCACCGTATTCCCCTTGCCGTGCTTATTGTCGGCCTGTGTAGTTCGTTTGGGGCATTCAACTATACGCATAATGCCGCGCGTGAGCGTTACCATGAGCGCCTCACTGTCATGGCGGAGGGTTTAAGAGACGAGATTGTATCAAAAATAAATATTATTAACTACGGCCTTGGCGGTGCCAACGGTGTCTTCGCTGCAAGTCAATTCGTGGGATATCATGAATGGCGCGCGTATGTTGGTTCGCGGGACATGGCCGCAGAATTTCCCGGCACCATGGGATTCGGATACATAGAGTATGTAAGACGTGAAAATCTCCCAGAGTTTCTGAGCAAGGTTCGTGCCGATGCACAGCCTAATTTCCAAATTAAAAGTTCAGGCAGTTATAACGATCTATTTGTTATCAGATTCATTGAGCCCGCAGAAGGAAATCAACCTGCAATCGGATTCGATATAGGATCGGAGCAAATGCGGCGTGAGGCTGCTGAGCTGGCAATGCGCTCGGGGCTGCCGACTATTACCAAAAAAATCAAGCTTGTGCAGACGATGCAGGATGAGGCCGGTTTTCTCTATCTTAGGCCTGTGTATCGAAACGGGGGCCCACATGTTACTCTTGAGCAGCGTCGTAACGAGATTCAGGGGTGGGTATACGCCCCCTTCACTCTACAAAAGATTATAGCTCCGCTTCTGAAGCGCTATGGCGAGCTTATGTCGCTGAGTGTTTTTGAGGGAGAGACACCTCAAAGTGGCCGTCTGTTATTTCGTTCCGATGATACTGAGGTCGAGGCCGAGGATCGAAGAACGTTATCTCTCAACGTTGGGCAGCAGCCTTGGACGGTCGTATTGCACCCAAAGTCCGATTTTGTTTTACGTTACGATTCGAGTTCGTTCTCACTCATGGTCGGACTCTTGGGCGTTTTTGCGGCTTTCCTCGTAAGCGGTGGTATTTGGATCTATCTGGCGGAACGATATCGAAAGTTGACCTCTCAGATACGCGCTGGTGAGTATTTTGCTCAGGGAATCCTCGATAGCGCAAATGTCTCCATAATTGTGACGGAGCCTCATGGAACAATTCGAGTCTTTAACCAGGCCGCCTCACGTATGCTCGGGTACAGGGCGGAGGATGTAGTTGGCAAAGTAACTCCTGTTATGATCCATGACCCGCAGGAGGTAGCGGCCGAAGCGCAAGCTCTTTCGGTCAAATATGGGAAAACTATAGAGCCGGGTTTTGACGTCTTTGTGGTGGAGAGCCGCATAAATATCGCCACCGAGCGCGAGTGGACTTATGTGAGAAGAGATGGCACGCGTTTTCCCGTGATACTTTTGGTTACTACCATGCGCAATGAGCAGGGTGAGATCACGGGTTATATGGGCATAGCCGCGGACATCTCTGAGCGTAAGAAGCAGGAGGAGGACCTTCGTGATAGGACGATCCAACTCGATTTTTATAAGCGCGCGATGGATCAAAGTTGCATCGTTGCCATCACTGAGGTGGATGGTAACATAATCTACGCCAATGAGAAATTTTGCGAAATATCGAAGTACTCGGTCGACGAACTCATCGGTCGGGACCATCGGATTATTAACTCAGGCCAGCACTCGAAAGAGTTTATGCGCGATCTTTGGCGGACTATTGCCAGCGGAAAAATCTGGCGTGGAGATATTAAAAACAGGGCCAAAGATGGCACGTACTACTGGGTAGATACGATTATTGTCCCCGCACTTGACGAGACGGGCAAGCCCAATAAATATTTTTCTATTCGCCGGGATATTACCGAGCAGAAGCAAAACGAAGCAGAGTTGGAGCGCAAATCGCAGGAGCTCCTTGATGCCAGGGAAGCTGCAGTTAGCTCTTCTCGGGCGAAGGGTGAATTCTTAGCAAATATGAGTCACGAAATTCGAACGCCGCTTACCGGTATCATAGGCTACTCTGATTCTTTGCTTAGTGATCAGCTCAGCCCTGAGGAGCGAACAACTGCCATTGAGACCGTCATTCGCAACGGCAATCATCTTCTCGGTGTGATCAATGATATTCTTGATCTTTCAAAAATCGAATCTGGAAAACTTGATGTTGAGCTTGTTCTTTCGGACCTAACGGAGATCCTTAACGATATCGCCAACCTTATGGCGCATAAGGCACGTGATAAGGGCCTCTCACTGGGATTCGAATATGTCTATCCGATTCCACGTCGTATTCGGACTGATCCCCTACGTCTAAGGCAGATTCTCATTAATCTCGTGGGTAACGCGGTTAAGTTTACATCGGTTGGTGGTGTAAAGGTCAACGTGCAATACGCCGAGAGCCAGGGTCAACTGCAATTTGACGTAGTTGATACAGGTCCAGGATTGAGCTCCGAACAAAAGGCGAGATTGTTTACAGCTTTTTCCCAAGGAGACACATCCATCACGCGCAAATTCGGTGGGACAGGACTGGGGCTCGTCATATCGAGCATGCTGGCTACGAAATTGGGCGGCGGGCTGAGTTTGGAGAGCGAGGTCGGCAAGGGGAGCGTTTTTACCGTAACGATAGCAACCGGCGAGGTCGATAGGGCCGATCTCGTATCAAGCCTCCCGCGCGCCTCTGAGGTCGCGATTAGGAGCCTAGCAGAGGCGCTACCTGAGCTTTGCGGGTCAGTTCTGGTAGCTGAGGATGGTGAAGACAACCGTGGGCTCCTCGCGTTTTTATTGAAAAAGATGGGCGTAAACTTTACCATGGTAGTGAATGGCGCTCTGGCGGTAGAAGAGGTGTCGCGGAGATCCTTTGATCTCATTTTGATGGATGGGCAGATGCCTGTTATGGACGGCTATAGCGCAATCAAAAAAATTCGCGAATTGGGGTTCGATATTCCCATAATAGCGCTTACGGCGAACGCGATGAAGGCTGATGTAGAGCAGGCATTCTTAGCTGGCAGTACGGATTTTTTAGGAAAGCCTTTTACCCGTAGTCAGCTTACGGTCAAGCTGGCGCGCTATCTGCCGCGCACGTCGCCGGAGACGACACGAAATCCCGTGGAGCTAAGCGTGCACACGATTGAGATCCTCAAGGAGACTCCCGAGATGCTCGACCTTATCGTAACGTTGATCGGAAATATTCCGAAACGGAGCGCGGCGATCTCAAATGCAGTTAATGAAGGCGACCTGGCGAAAGCATCCATGCTCGCTCATAGCGTCAGAGGAGCCACGGCAAATGTTGGGTTCATAAATATCTCCAATATATTCGGCAACATTGAGGAGGCAGCAAACAGTGGAGACGTCGAGCGTATACGCCAAGAGTTAGGGCATCTTACCTTATTTATTGAAGAGGTGGGGCAAGTGGAGGGTCAACTTCGCTCCGTAGTTTTAAAAACTGGGTACAGCCATGAGCAATAAGCCACGAGTGCTCATCGTCGATGATAATGAGGATATGCGTAATATTCTGGCCTGTTTGGTGCAGAGCGCAAACGGCGAGGCGCCAAGCCATGCGGTGAGCGCTGCTGAGGCGCTGGCTCATATCGAGTTTGCCCGACGGGAGGGACGCCAGTTCGATCTAATCCTGCTTGATATTAAAATGCCGGGGGTAAATGGCAATGATGCCGCTATAGCTTTGAAGAAGGCAGGCTATACGGGGCTGATTGCGGCTTGCACGGCTGCGGTGTCAGGCGTGGGAAGACGCCAGGCACTTGAAGCTGGTATCGGGTGCTACTTCGATAAGCTCAACATGAGAAGAGAAACGATTCTGGCACTTCTCGATCAGGCGCGTCCAAAAGCGGTCCTGCCCTGAGATACGTATACACTTCAGGAGGCTGTGGTGGCAGGGCACTCGCCTCGGGTACTAATGCCTAGTGCGCTACCATCGTGGTATATCATACTCATATAGTAGCGCTTAACACCGCGCCGAAACTTGGCATGCAACAGACCTTCAGAAATATCCGGAAGTGAAAAACCCTCTTTTGCCAGGCTACTCTGACGCACGGCGTAATAAAGCACTCGCAGGCAGTCTGTGATAAATGAGACGTGTTCAACCTGCCAAGTATTACGCAGAACCTCCACGGAAATAGCTGGCGACTGAGAAGTGAAGGCATCTGACTTTTGTTCTGCCAGCCAAGAAAAGTGGTCAAGTCTTTCGCTCACATACGTTAGGTATGCTTGGTGCAGAGATTCTGCATACGGCTGGATCTCTTCGGCAGTGAGTAGGCCACGAAAATACCCACGTAGGATCGGGTCAAACGGTCGAATCTCCCCTTGCGCGAGCTGGTTCGGGAAACGAGAGGTGAAAGCTGCAAAAGAGAGGCTCTCGATGCTGCGGAACGTATCCGAGGCGATATCACGTAGAAGCTGTGGTCCCCACAATCCCTTGGGCAAATTCCTGAAAAGCTGGCAGCTATCAGTGTCACTGACATACACCACGTCACGTCGTGGCAAAAAAAGAAAATTATCAAGATGTCCTGCATGTCGCGCAAGTCCAGCCTTACGCAATGCGCTCATTTTGGCATATGCTGTGCGCTCGGCAAAGCCGAGATAATTGGCGACACACGCAGCGGCACCCTGGGGACCATGACCGAGAGCCGCGGTGGGCAAAACTACGACTTCGATTCCAGCGCTATTTTCGGCTAGGCAGAAACTTGCAAAATTACCCACAGGGGTAACGCTACGTTCATGCGCGGTAATAGCCACGCCGAGCTTATGCCCAAAACGGTCTCGTACGCTGTGCCCACTTCTATCAAGCAGGCTGCCATACGCAAGTCCAGGAAATCCGAGATCTGCTGCAGCTAAACTATTTTGGCACGAGAATTCGGTGTGCGCCCGGGAGAGACCGAGTGTGTTGAGTGTTTTTTCTCCTGTTTTAATTACACTAAGCTGGACTTGATCATCTATAGCCAGATGCAACTGACGCCCCCCAATAAATTCTATCTCGGGCTTGATGGCTGAATCACACCAGCTGGCACCTTGGAGCCGAAGTCCTCCGGCTCCTTTCACCTTAGCTGCATCGGTTGGCCATTTTCCTGGTTGTTCAGCAAGCGATGTATATCTGGTGCGCCCCTCATTGGCCATTACCAGAGGCAGGCGAGTTGTGCCACATACCTCTCGTCGAAGCACCTCTTTCTGAGCTGTCCTTAATCCTGGGGCCTTTAAAAAACGGAATCTGTAATTTGTGAGTTGCCCGGGGGGGACGGGGTTCGGCATCACAAGAGAAGCAGGTATGTGCAGAATGGCTCCTTTCGCGGACTCGTTATTGTTTACTCGTACTACCCTCATTAGGACTAGTCTACCGGAGATCTCGCCGCTACTCAACTTACTGCTGATTTTAGCAGCTCTCGGCTTTCACGTACTCGTCTAAGGTAGACGTGAGGACAGAGCGCCAACGCCTGAGGCTACACAGCAGGCCTTTTGCGCCTTAGTTCTTCAAGCTTCCCAATCATCTTATTAAGAATTTCTATTTTTCTAGTGTTTTGTCCTTCCGTGGCGCCTCGTCCTAGTTTTTCCGGGCAGATGCTTTGTCGCGTCTGGGCTTGCCGTCATCGCAGGGCTCAACTACTCTTAGCCTATGACTGAACCGAACACGGTGTTAGCGCCGAGCGTGCGCAAAGGGATGGAGTGGGAGAGGGCGTTCTGTGCGGCCCACGGCATCCCTTTTTTAGGGATCCTACCACACGATCGCCTCCGATCGATCCTGGCCTACCGTAACGATCGGCGGCTCTATCGCCGCAAATGCGACTGGAGCGGGGAGTCCATAATTAGCTGCTATCATGCCGACACGTTATTTCCGGTGATCAAGAGTGAGCTCTGGTGGGGGGATGGTTGGGAAGGTGTTGAATATGCGCTGAGCGCTCAGCCTGAGGTATCATTCTTCGAACAGTTTGCGGCGTTACAGCGGCGCGTCCCGCGCGAGGCGACCACGGTCGTCAATGCGGAGAACAGCAGTTACAACAGCCATACGCGCGATTCAAAAAACTGTTACCTGAGCCATCTTGCCTTTCGCTGCGAGGATATTCTCTATAGCTACTGGTCGGTTAACTGCAAAGACAACATGGATTGCCTCTATGCCGCCGACTCTACGCTGTGTTGTGAGTGTGCCTATGTGCTTAATTGTTACAACTGCATTCAGCTCGAGGAGGGAGCGGGTTGTCATGACTGCTATTTCTCGTATCAGCTGAGAGGGTGTGATCACTGTTTGTTCTGTTCCAATTTGGTCAGCAAGAGTTACCACATCGAGAATAAGCCGTGTGCACCTGCAGAGTTTGAGGCGCGCCGAGCTGCACTACTTGACAGGTCGGCTGCTTCGTATGCAAGCGCGGTTACACGCTTTGTCTCTATGCGTGATCAATCGCCTAAGCGCGCGCTGCATGCTCTTAACTGTGAGGATGTCAGTGGCGAACATATCCAAAACTGCAAGTCGTGCCTGCATGCCTTTGATGCGCGCGAGAGTCGCGATTGTTTTAACGTAACCAATGGTGGCGGCTGTGATATTTATCACGGTTACTCTGTCGGCTTCCCCAGTTGTGAGGTGGCCTACTGCTCGGTAACGATCCGTAACAGCAAGGAGATCTTCTTCTGCGCAAACTGTTGGGATTCGCATGCACTGTGGTATTGCGATAATTGTGTCAACTGCAGTGACTGCTTTGGGTGTGTCGGGCTTAAACGAAAGCAGTACTGTGTTTTTAACGTCCAATATACCTCCGAGGACTATCATCGTCTTTTTGGTGCATGGCGTGAGGCGATGCTTACTCGTGGAGAATGGGGGCATTTCTTTCCGCTTCAGCTCTCCCCGTTTTGCTACAATGAGAGTGTGGCCCAAGATCTCTTTAGCTTGAGCCGGGAGCAGATCGCGACTCGTGGCTGTCGGTACCGGGAGGCATCCGAACTGCTTGAGATCGGAGAGGGCGATAGGACACTTCAGCCAGGCGTGCGTTTAAGTATCGATTCACTTTCTGGGGGCGAGATACTCTCGTGCGAGCGCTGTAGTCAGCGTTATCGCGTGGTTAAGAAGGAGGTCGAGCTGCTGCGCCAGTGGGGCGTTCCACCACAGGCGCGCTGCCCCGATTGTCGAATGCTCTCACGCCTTGAGCGCCGCCCCCCATACCAGCTTTTTAGTCGTACCTGTGCCCACTGTCATCAGGAGATAGAATCGGCGTATGAGGTAGGTGTCGCCCCGACGTTGCTCTGCGAGGAATGTTTCTTGGGCAATTGCTAGCGAGGCGCTGCCTCAGACGTAATCTGCTTTCAGAGATCTGCATTCAGCTTTCTGCTGACTGCATCTGATGCAGCTGCAGCTTTCGGCCGCAGCTCGTCTCGCCAGAGCTTCGGCCGCAAGGCCGAGCGAAGGGGGAAACTCCTTATGAGGCAATAGACGTTAGCGGCCACTCCGTCTCTCGCCGCAAGGTGTTTCACTAACCTCAAGACCTCGGCGCGGCGAGAGCCGAGACGGGCGCGATTTGCAGTCAGCAGAAAGCTGACTTCGGAACGCTGAGAGCCGATTACAGATCAACGCTCGTCGGTCTCAGGTATTGAGCAATTACCACGCGCACGGGAATCTCATATTTGACGAGCAGTTATGAAATGCAACTCATTTAGTACACCGCCTGTTCATAACAAGTCGTACATGTTACCTCCAAGCCGCTTTCGGCTGGCAGTGTGGTGATGGTTGGCTTGTCGCACCCCTGGCATCGTCGTGAAATAAGCTGGCGTGGCGGTATCTTGGCGAGCCTAAGGCGATTCCTCTCCTCGGGGTGAAGCCGAGGAAGCGGTAGTCCCTCCTGACGATACCAGGCGAGTTCGAATTTGGTGAGCCGAAAAAGTTTTCCGCTTACCGAGCAACGGATAACTGCTTTTAGGATTTCGTCATCGACCTCATCAATCGAGTCGGGTAGATCGTGCGCATCCAGTGCGCGCGACGATGATGCCATCGGGGCGCTGTAGTCGCACCAGTTGAAGCCAAGGTGCGTCATCTCTTCTTTCCCTCCGCCCATCCACTCATGCGCGCAGGTTTCATTATATCCCCAGGGTGAAACCGATGGGGCGAAAAACTCCCCCCACTCGCCGTGTATGCGCATGGATTCAACAATTGTTGGAACAAGTGCCTCATACTCGTCTTTCGAATACTGACGATTTAGAATGCAGTACTCGGCACGTTTCAAGCTCGCGCAGCCGAATATATTTTTAGAATTAGGAGAGAAATAGCTGTATAAAATGTTCGAATTTCCCGGCCAGGCGTCGATCGAAAAAAGGTGGTTGTAGCCATTAACTCCGGATGTGCAGCATTCATACGCCAGCTCCGTGCCATCGGAGTTGTTGGCATCGACAACATCTTTGGCCCTGTTAACGAAGACAAGGTTAGCGCACTGATCGAGGTCACCGCACTGGTAACTGTTGAATGTCTGACGGCAATGATGCAGATGGTCGCCCGTGCTCGACTCGCAGGCCCGTTGAATCGTCGCTCGATGAATGGCCTTTGCCCTGACGAGAGATTCGAACTTTTTCTTGAGCCCCTCCAGGCCGGAGTACGTCCGTTTGGCGCTAAAAAGCTCGCTCTGCCTTTTTAGGTACTCCTCTTTCGATAGCTGCACGTTTTCGACGCAGTATTGCTTGTTCCTCAGATTCCAACAGAAGAGGCAGTCGCGACATTCGTTGCAATCGTATAGAAAAAAAGAATTCGAGCAGCCGGAACAGTTATGCAGGAATTGACTCTGGTAGATCTTCGTTGAAGCTACGCACTCATAGGCCAGCTCGGAGTATTCCACCAACAAGCCGTCAAGGCACGAGATGTCATTCCGTATGCGCACACCGTAGAGGCAGTCCTGTGCTTCAATGGTGCCAAAAGCCAGATAGCAGTTTTTAATATTAGCAGTTTGATTGACGTAGTCGCAATTCTCTGTGTTCGAATTAGAAAGCGCAGGCAGCGGAGTCCGGCGAAGCAGCTCACTAAACTGCGCGAAGAGGCCCTTCGAGAGGTCGACCTCTCGTTCGTACTGGTAAGGATCCCAGCGATCACTCCACCAGCAGTCATGGCAATAGACGGTGTTGGTTTTGTCGGGAGAGAAGATAGAGAGGATATCCTTGCCGCACAGGTCGCAGGTGTCGCGGTAGAGCACGCGCTCGTTTCGAAAGGCAAGGCGCCGTCTCGTGCGACAGGTTGGGCAGAGTGTCGGTAGGGGGATGCTGAGGCGATTACCCTTACGTTTGGAGCAATGCGGACCAATAAATCCCTCTCTAAGGCAGATACCTCGAACGGGGCGGAGCACCAGCGGCAAGTTGATAGGGTTGTATCTTCCATAATTCAAGACTCGCCAAGGGGTTTATATTCATGCAGCCTATATGACCAGCATTTTATTGCCTTCATAAAACCTTTCAGCCATTATCAGTATTCGATACTCATCCCCCAACCTGAGACTCATACTCTCCTTGCTCCCAGACAACTTGTGTCGATGTAGGCGAATAGGTCGTGAGCATCTCCTTGCCGCTGTGTGCGCTGTTGCGCGGATAGAGGTGAATTCCGCCTAAACGTACTGCTCTCTCCTCCATCCGTTCGTCATACGTGCGCCGTGGCAACGGAGCTCCAAATCTGCGGTAAGTTGCCATCTCGCGCGAGGTGACGCGAAATGGCCTACCGCTAAGCTCGCTCTTAAGAACGAGGCTTGCATCCGAGGTGGGCAATATATCTGGAATCTGTGAGGGGTCCAGGGCGCCAGCTACATCGCTGCAATCGTGTTCGAGCCAGACAAGACCACGCTGTTCCACGGCCTCTTTGGTCAGTGGAAAATAGCGCTGGGCGATGGAGTGGTTGTAGGGGATGGGGGAGAAGCTTGCCGGAAAGTATTCGCCCCACTCGCCGGTGTGCTGCATCTGCTTGATTATCACCCCCGCCAAGCGCTCATATTCTTCCCTGGTGTACTGGCGATTTAGTATGCAGTAGCGCTTCTTTTTTAGGCCGACACAGGCAAAGCAGTGTTCACATCCGGTGCAGCGCACACAATAGAGAAGGTTGCTGCATGACTGCCAGCAGCCGAAGCAAAAAAGCAGCGCGTAGGAGTCTAGCCCGCAGTCAACACACTGGTAGAGTAACTCGCACTGCCGCCCAAAAAATGAGTAGTCGTAGCTATCCTTGACCCCGGCGTCGAGATTAAAACAGTAGCGCAGGTTTTCAGCTTTGCGTACAAAGTAGCTATCGCGGATGTTGCGGCATTCAAAGAGGAAATTCCCGCGTACATTCTCCGTTAGACGCTGCACTAAGTGCGGCACCGGTTGTCGTTCGGCTTGGTAGCGCAGCTTTTGGCGCAGCAGAGTGCGTTGTCGCGATGAATTGAGAGCCAGGCGACTTATCTGCTCGGCATACTGAGCGGCAGAATATCGCTGATTGTCGATGCAGTACTCTTGATGACGCAGGTTGACACAGCCAAAGCAGTTGCGGCACGAGCGGCAATTCGATAGAAAATAACTATCAACACAATCTTCACAAAACTCCGAATCTTGGAGGTTGTAGCAGCGCGGGCACTCAACGCAGGTGTAACAGAGCTGGGATTCGGGGCAGCGCGTGCAGTCGATACAGTCGACGCTTGAGAACGTATTCTCACAGTACGAGCAATCCTGAGCATCCGTTGAATTAAAGACTAGGTAGCAGTTACGTAATCTACCGGCATTATTGCAGTAGTCGCTATTTTCAAGCTGGAACGCTGATAGTGCATAGTGTGGAACGAGATCGCGAAGTGCGCAAAGCTGCTCAAAAAGGGAGCGCTGCGGGTTGAAGTCACGTCCGTATTGCAGCGCATCCCATGAGTCGCCCCACCAGAGGTCATTTTCAATCACCGGAAAGGGGACTGTTTTGGCAAACATGGAGAAGATCGGCTTGGCACTCAAAGCTGAAAGTTGAGAGTAGACATAGATCTGATTACGATATGAAAGGCGGCGTTGCAGGCGGCAGGCCGGACATGAGTTCGGTGTCGGGATGGAAAATCTCTCTTCACCAAACAGCGGAGAGATCTTCTCATAGAACGCCACATCGACTTCGTCGATAGTAAATGGCTGATGGCATTCTGAGCAGTGCTTCTGCATAGTCATAGATCTTATGAGGTTATCTCAGTGTTGGTCGCTCAAGCCAAACGAAATCGATGCTGATTAGTTTACGGTAGGCAGTGATCGCCTTTTGTGCTTCACGGGCGCCTTCATCCTCGTAGGTGATGGCGAATTTGTGCCCATGGAGCTCGTTCGCTGTCTCCAGTCCGATCTGAACACGCTGGCCCCAAGGGGCAACTTCACCCGAAAGCGGGAGGATGGCACCAATTTGAATTGGCTCGGCTAGGGCGTTGAAAGAGACGCAGGAGGCAACGATAAGTAATAGCAGCTTTTTCATAGGAGTGGAAAAAAGTATAGTCAATTATCGGGGAGGAGGGAAGCGCAGAAGAGATACGCCGCTGTTTCCTCTGTTTCATCGCTTCGGCGACGACCACAGGCAGGTCTTGCCCCTTCACTTCAAACTCTCAACTTAAGTTTGGCTCTTCGCGCTTTTGTGTGGGTAAAAGGTCTAAAAATAACCCGTGCACCTGCAGGCGCACGGGAAATAAAAAGAATCGCTATACATCTAGGCTAATTATCCCACCTGGCGGCGGTTATTTACCCACACTTTTGCCCGAAGAGCCTTAAGTTTTAAAGGCCGTAATTCGATAGGAAAGGGGCCCCATTTTTTAGCCACCAGGGGGACGATGTGGAGGTGAAAATATCTATGTATAAACGGAACCTACTACCGACTATAATTATTGCCTCCGTTGTTTTATCAATCCTCGCTATCGGCGTCCCCAAGGGGCCCGCCGTTTTCTCTGCCATTCCCAGCGTGCCCCGTTACCAATGTAGAAGCATCGGCGGATATGGTGAGCTTGTGTTGAGTGCAAATCCTCGTAAGGCTCAAGATATCGCTGTTATCATTACCCGATACCGTAACCGCATTAGTGACCTGCTCACGATTATCAACAAAATTCATAAGCCGTCTCAACAGGCTAGAAAGACTCGTCTTGAGGCGGAGCAAGCATCGGTTCGAGCGCAGCTTAAGGCCCTCCTTGATTGTCGCAACGGAAAGCTGGTCGTCCCCATACCGACCCCCGTGGGTAAGTCACTCTGTGGAAATCGAATCCTCGAAGCGGGTGAGGAATGTGACAGCGGTTCAACGTGCTGCGATGAAGCCTGCCATAATAAGCCAGCCGCCACGTCGTGTAGTCTGACGCTTGTTTCGGCCCTCGGCGACTGTGAAAGCACTGGCTGCGACGGGGCTGGAAACTGCTCAATTTTGGCGAAGGCTGGGGCTTGTAACGATGGGAAGCCGTGTACGGTAAATGATCGCTGCGTCGGTCGAAGTTGCCTCGGTGAGGCGGTCTCGCCTATGCAGGCTCCTATAATCGAATGCGGCGTAGGTGAGTGTAAGCGCAGTGTTAACACTTGTACGAATGGTGAATCTTGCGTGCCGGGTCAACCAACAGTCGAAGTCTGTAACGGCCTCGATGATGACTGTAACGGTGTTGCTGATGACAGTCTTGGCACCTTAAGCTGTGGGCAGGGCGCCTGCAGCACTATAATCAATGCCTGCGAAGATGGTATGCCACAGATCTGTGTTCCTACGGCCCGTCAATCTGAGATCTGTAACGGGAGCGACGATGACTGTAATGGTCTGATTGATGATAATATTGCAGCACAAAGTTGTGGTAGGGGGGCCTGCGCTCGCTCCGTAGATGCCTGCGTCAATGGACAAGCGCAGGCCTGTTCCCCGGGAGTACCTCAAACAGAAACGTGTAATGGCATTGATGATGATTGCAACGGAAGTGTTGATGATGGCCTCGGAACACAAACCTGTGGGCAGGGGACCTGTAATCGCACGGTGTTAAACTGTAAAAATGGCCAGTCGTCACGTTGTATGCCGGGAACACCTTCCCCAACGGAGATTTGTAACGGCCTAGACGATGACTGTAACGGCTTTATTGATGATGGTTTCGCGTCGAAAAGTTGTGGTCGGGGAGCCTGTGCCCGCTCGGTGGTGACTTGCCTCAATGGTGTTATCCAGGACTGCATCCCTGGCGAGCCCTCAGCGGAAGCTTGTAACGGTATTGACGATGATTGTAATGATCGGGTCGATGACGGTATCGCACCGCTTAGCTGCGGCCAGGGAGCTTGTGAGCGCCATGTGGCAGCCTGTGTTAATGGCATCTCGCAAGTCTGCGTTCCGGGGAGTCCCTCAACGGAGATCTGTAACGGCCACGATGATGACTGTAATGGCCTCGTCGATGAAGGAGGTGCGGCCCTGTGCGGTTCGTATCCGAATATGAACACTGCTTGTGCGGTAGGAGCCTGCTGGTATACGTGCCAGGCTGGCTATGCTAATCCTGATAATAGCCTCAGTAACGGATGTGAGATTAACTTGACCAACGACGTGAATAACTGTGGCAGCCTTGGCAATGTGTGTGCCGATGCAGAAGGTTTATGCCAGGTTGCTCGTTGTCAAAATAGCACATGTACCGTGGCGAACAAACCAGAGGGTGAGGAGTGTCTCTCGGTAACGTCGGGACATGGATATTGTGCGGATGGCTACCTCTACGGCCGAGGCACATTCACCTGTGATGCCTATGGGGTGTGCCGTGGTGCAGCAATGATATCTTGCAGTCAGCTACAATGCTACAGCTATTATGGTTGCATTACAGGATGCAGTTTATACAATAGTTCGAGCTGTGGTGATCCTAAATACTTTATCTGCCAGCCCGGTCCATATCCTGGAGTAAGTAATTACTGTGCGCCGACTTAGTACCACGCTTGAACCGACGACGTGCATTTTCCAATGGCCAGATTTTCTACCCGTATTTCAGCAGGCGGCAAAGAGCGCAGGATTTTAGCACACGTACTTACGGAAACTGATTCTGGGTCACTCATCGCTTGGGAGCGCCCGAGTCGTGGACGACGTGTTTATCTTTCATCGGGAATTCATGGTGACGAGCCGGCTGGGCCGCTGGCCTTAACGTCTACTGCCTCATCAGGAGTTACGGCTAAGGCCGTCGGCTGCGGCCGCAACTGATGCTGCAGCTGGTAGCTGATAGCTGACTGCAGATCTCAGATAGCAGCCTCGACTCTCTCTTCCGCGCGAATGCGCGGGTCGGTTCAACTGCTCAATAACCCCGGGCAGTGGTGCTCATTAGCCTTAGCCTTCGCCTTCCGCCTTAAACCTTAATAAGTATTAAGGAAAAGGCTAGGGCTAAGGATAAGTGAACTTACCCACACTTATTGAGCAATTACAGCCTTTATTCGGTATTAGCGACCTGTCGCAGAACATCATGCTTGACAATTGCTTAGGGGTGTAATAATAATACAGTACGTGGTAAGGAATTAACATCATCGTGAGCCTGTCGTGCTCAGGAGAACGTCTATGATAAAGCCAGTTACTTTTTCCAGCTCATTAGTTTGCGCGTTGTTTGCAGCAACGGCATCTCTTCTTCCTCTCAACATCCTTGCACAGGACGCGGTAGACAGTGGGGCGACGCCGGCACAGTCGATCAGCAGCCGCGCGGCACAGCGCATCGCGCAGCGTGACAGTGACAACGATGGGCTCTCCAATGATGTGGAACGTGCTCTCGGAACGAATCCCTACAATGCTGACAGTAACGGAAATGGCATTCCAGATGGCGATGAATACAATCAGATCTATGGCACGACAAACTTTAAAGCCTTTGCCGAAGGCGATCTCGACTCACCTGATGAGGATGGCTCCGAAGATGATAGTGATGGTATTGGCGCAACGCCAACTCCAACCCCCTCGCCCGTCAAAAATAAGGCTAGTGCGAAGCGACCTGTCTGCTCGCGTCCTAATCAGAAAAAATGCACGCAGCCGGTGTGCACAGCTAAACTAAAGAGGTTGAAGGTACCTTGCAAATTAGCAACCTGCACCGCAAAGCTGCTGAGGCTAAAAGTTCCGTGCAAGAAAGCAGCCACCGGCCCGACTCCCGTTCCTACGAGTCAACCTACACCGACCCCGACAGCAAGTCCTGCACCTGGCAATTTTGACTCGAATGGCAACACCACTAAGTTCGGTATCCCAGCGGGAGTGACGGGAAATATCACGCGGGGAGGTCCGGTATGGTCGGGAAGCTGCTCGCGCTGCCATGGATCACAAAAAACGAACCGTACCTACCAGCAGATTAATGGCGCATTCTCCTTTCCTGAGATGAGTTCGCTGCATCTCTCCGTGCAGCAGGTGGCGGACCTGACCGCCTATCTCAACCGAGCCAATAAATAGTTCCTGTTCGGAAACGGCGAAAAAATGGCTGGGAACTATTCTGAGCTCTCTCCTTTTGTAGAAATGCCAGCTTTAGTGCTGGCGCCGTGAAAAAGTGGAGAGCGTCTTGTCCTACGTAGCACTTGCCGCAGCCTGTCACGCCATAGCATCGGCCGCGAGGCCGAGCGACGGCGGAAGGCACGGCGAAGTAGGAAGGAACTCCGAGTTTTGAATTGCCGGACAGGTACTAAATAACTGAAGGCAAGAGTGAGGTGCCGTTTAGTGACATATTGAATAGGTTGATTCTTCTGAGAGGTTAGGCAAAGATGGTTCGTGAAACGTTAGATTTTAACCTTGGTGCGTTTTGTGGGGAAAGCTAGTCCTCAAGATACTCCGTTGATCTGGTTGAGGCTCTTGCTCAGGCCGATGATGCGCTTTTGTTTGCGCAACTCGCTAAAGCTGCAGGAGGTCATCGAGGCCTGTAAAGATGTCCTGGTAAGTGTGGCTCAGGAGGAGATGCAGCGTGCTCAGTGCAACGTCAGCGTCAGTCGCCTTAGCGTGATGACTGGAGTGCATCGTCCCGATGTGACGAAGATCCTTTCGCAAGCGGAACATCCTCCACATTTTGAAAATGCAGTGGCCCGCTTAATCGGTCAGTGGCAGGGCGACTCGCGTTTCTGCGGGGCGCGTGGCAAGCCTCGAGTGCTAAGTTTCGATAGCAAAAAAAGCGAATTCGCCGAGCTTGTTGCTTCGATAAGTAGCGCCATTAGCCCCTATACTATTCTGTTCGAGCTGGAGCGGATTGGGGCAGTCGAGCGCACTGCACAGGGGCTAAAGCTAGTGGTTCGAGAATATGTTCCGCATCAGGATCTCGGTCAGACTTTTGTCTATCTTTCACGCGATTGCGAGGATCTGCTTTTGGCGGTAGAAGGAAATATTAGGAGTGGTCGGCCCGACTGCAATCTGCACTTGCAGACGCAGTACGACCAGGTAGGGGTAAGTTATGTGGAACAGATCCGGCGTTGGTTTCTCGACGAGGGGAATAGCTTTCATGCGCGGGCACGCTCTTTTCTCTCGCAATTCGATAAAGATATAAATCCGAAGGTGAATCGGTACGAGCCAACCACGCGGGTGGCGGTATGTACGTTCAGCCGCATTGAGGAAGAGGGTGCGCCAGTAGGTAAAAATGAAGGCAACCAACGAGGGGAGAGGTGATATGATACGCAGTGCTAATTGGTGGATTCGATGGTCGAATTTAGCGATCGTTGGCGTCGTGGCCCTTTGTCTCAATGGTTGTGGTGGCGGAACTACCGGCTCCGGTGGAGGAGTCGTGCAGCTCTCGGGGTCACTTACCTCGACGCAAGGAGCGCCGTTGGTGGGTGTTTCTGTACAGGCTTCAACCGTGCAGCCTATTTATTCGATGGCAAGTGTCTCGGGCTCAAGGGACGTGACCGACCTTAATGGTGCTTTCACGGTGTCAGTTAAGGTAATGGATGCCGAGCTGGTCCAGCTGGCATTCTCTGGTTCAGGTATTAGTTCATCCTACGTGGTGCCGAGTCTCCCACAGGGGACATCGATTGTTAAAGTCGAGCTTGATTACAATCATGAAACATCGAATGTTGAGGACAAGACTATCGAGTACGAAGATGAGAACGGCAATCCCGTTCATGATTCTAGCGCAGGAAGTGGTGGCAAAGACGGTGAGGTGGTGAATGAAAATTAAACGCCTTGTAGAATATTAAGCGTTGAGTCGCCATTCGTCGCTGCAGTCAGCACAAAGTTGGCCGCCGTTACAAGTGGTCTTCCTCGATCTTTACTTGCTCCCAAAGTACATCGAGCTTTTCCTGGCCCATCTCACTAATTGCCGGGCCGGCACGGCGCTCGACCTCTTTGAAGCGGCGCACGAACTTTTCAATTGCCCGATGCATCACGATCTCACTGTCGAAATCCAATTTACGTGCAAGCTGCGTTAATGAAAAAAGTAAGTCACCGAACTCCTCCTCTTGTCGAGCACGATTTGCCGATGGAGAGGCGCAGGTGTTGAGAAATTCATGCAGCTCTTCAACTACTTTATCCCGCACTCCTGCAACAGAGGACCAGTCAAAGCCTATTTTGGCACTTTTCTCGCCGATGCATTGGGCGCGGAGAAGACCCGGTATGGCGCGTGGAACCCCATCGAGGATGCTTTTGTCGCTACTAAGTTTTTTCTTTTTTTGCTGCTCCCACTGACGGCGCACGTCATCTGCGTTGTTTACCTGGGCGTCACCAAAGACATGCGGGTGGCGCACGATTAGTTTTTCCTTGAGCTGGCTCACGACGGAGGTTATGCCGAATCGCTTGCTTTCTGAGGCGATCTCGCTATGGAGCATAATTTGAAGTAAGACATCGCCGAGTTCTTCCGGGAGTTTCTCGGATCGAGTCTCAATGGCCTCTATTGCCTCGTAGGTTTCCTCGATGAAGAATTTAATGAGACTTTCATGAGTTTGTTCGCGGTCCCACGGACAACCATTCTGGGGATCGCGCAGCTGATGTACGACTGCTATGAGCTGTTCGAATAGGTCGCCAATTTGTGCTATAAATCACCTCATTTATCCTCATGGGCTACCTATTCGACAAAAAACCGCACCAGCAGTGAGCCGGTGCGGCTTTAATGTTAATTACTTTCTCGGCCCCAGTATACACAGCCCATTTTAGTGTATAGCCGGGTCCGAAAAATATCGCGCACTAGTTCACGCAATGAAGAGGCGGAATCTTTCCAAGTCCAATAAGCCCGTTCTTTAGGTCAGTGCTTGACTTGCCAGGCTTTCCACCCTCACGCTGAGCGACCTTACACGCTGTGCCGGCTGCATACTGAGATTGGACCGATAGATTATAGAGTTTACGGACATTTGTCTTCGACGTCTTTAACACATCTATTAAGCTCGTCTTGACACAGAATTCTGTATTGCACAGTGTCATCGTGTCATCGACGTAAGCTTTAAGCAGCGAGTTGGTTCTTGCAACGAGTATTTTGGCAGAAGCGATACGATTCGCCGCCGCTTTCTTCGTCGCACTGTCGCACCCAGACTGCTGCACGCTGTATTTATTAATCATCGCTAGGAGGCTCTTAAGGCTCCTAGAAATATTCACCTTAGTCTTCCTTAAGTCGTACGTCGTGCACTTCTCCTTGCAGGCGGTGCCGTCGCCACCGCATATGCCGCAGCAGTCGACTTCGGTAGTCCCGTTGGGGATGCCAGCGCAATCTAGGCAGGCACTCGAACCGTTGCATACACCGCAGGCGTCAACTGATCCTACGCATTTGATACACACCGTGCCATTGCTCTTTGAGTCTCCATTGGGCACACCGGCACAGTCCTTACAGGTTGAGTTGTCGCCACCGCAGACGCCACATTCATCCTTCACCGCATAGTGATCGGGATCAAGCACGAGTGCTCCAGCGCAGTCCACAATTGCAACTGACGCAGTATGAAAACCGGCGAGCTCTTCAATATATTGGCCCGAGTGCACGTGCCCGGTCACATCTCCTACCGCCCGCACGTATCCGGGCATACCCGAGACTGTGCCAGCTGGCGTAGCGACCTTAGCGCCAATCATCTCCTTGGTTATGGTAACGCTGTATGGCCCTGGTACGCAGGCGCCGTTAGTTGGGCAGTTAAGGATAATGCCAGGAAATAAGGTCACGTTATTTAGGAAGTTACCTAGTAGTCCAGCCGATATGTAAATCGTGCCTGTCGCTTCTGTTGCGCTGCAGGCATTAGTTGCCATTCCCGCTGTCGCAAACAGAGCAATAGTCTCGCCGATGTGAGCCGTCGCCACATTGAAATTCAAGCCGGCTGAGCTGGTATTCCCTTTTCCTCCATTTACAAGAGAGCACCCAGGAGGATCCTCATCAGCGACGCCGATATTAGCCGATAAGGCTAGTAAAGAGCCCAACAACAGGCTCAAGGTAATTGGTATGTGCCTCTGGCTACCACGGCCAGGGGTGTATTTTCGACATCCTGTAGTCGCGGCGTCTTGATTCTGCAACGCAGCGGAAAACAATTTAGTTTTCATTTTCTTCCTTAAGTTTAAAAAATAAGTTAAACAATAAATAAAAGAATAAGCTACAAAGCAGTCAATTGATCATAGCTTTTTTGAAGTCAATTTAAACGGTAAAGTGTTCAAATGAAGCAGTCCTACGGTGGTAATCCAGATACACTTTAAACTCCTAACTGGTACTTTTAGAGCAATTCTGCACTAAAAGATAGCAGATTCTATAGAAATAAGAAATTCTGTTACTTTGGTACTGCCTACCTGGGGACAGAGTCCCCAATTTGAAGTGAAAATTAGCTCTTTTTACCCACTGATTCCCGTGATGAGTCCTAATTATAACATGTCTTTTTCGGGCATAACCTTGAAATTGGCCACGTATACTACCATACTATTTCACTTATTTCTCCGTCCTATCGCGCTTTCGCTATTTCCGGACAGGCTCTATATAGCAGACGCAAAAAGTCTTGTCGCAAAGCGACTCTAAATGCGTCTGCTATATCCTCCGTAGCACATTGAAATAAAAGGAACTTTTATTTCAATGGCGGAGAGGGATCGCGAATTACCCCGCCAAGACTTTTTGCGGACGGTATAAGCGGATTAGAACCGCTGCCCCAGCGAGAAGTAGAACATGCCGCTCTGATGTTTTTCACTTAGTCCATAGCCGAGATACACTGGGCCGAGCAACGTATCGGCGGCGAAAAAGATACTGCCTGCGGTGATTGAATCATTAAGACGGATATCCGAGGTCTGCTGCCAGACATTCCCATTTTCGAGTGAGGTGCCGAGGTAGGAGCTTTTTACAAATGAAACGAGGGCACGATCCAGTTGGCAGATGTAGATAACCCTCCCTAATGCCATCTGCTGACCAACGAGTTCATCCTGGTGCATACCAGAGAGATTTAAAAATCCTCCGAGGACGAAGCTATCAGAGTAAGGGGAGTCGTCGCCTGGGTTAACCCCCCCCTTGAGCGATCCGATGAAGGTGTGCCTTCCGAGTGATATGTTGTGCTGTAGGTTGAGGCTGAATCGATCGTACGTTGTATCGGCTCCGAGGGCGGATGATTCTCCAATATAGCCCAAGTCGACACGTGAACCATCGCGCGGAAAATAGGCATTGTCTGCATCATCGTAGGTGTACGAAGCGAGAACGGCACCGCTGCTGACCTCAATGTTCGGAAAGGACGAGACGCCCACTTTCGGTTTTGCTTTTAGGATCCCTCGGGTGAGGCCGATGCGGGCTTCGGCAACCGAACTAAAAATGGTACCAGCCTGAATTGTAACATCAGCGGTCTTTTTCTGATACTCGGCGATTCTATCACCATTAAGATAGATATTCCGCAGGTCCTGTTTTAGTTGGGCGGATGGCGCGATAAAGAAGTGCTGCTCATAATCTAGAGGCTGGTAGAACTCAGAGAAGAGCATCAGTGTGCGACCAAACTCAACCTGGTTTTTCCACTCTGCCCCTAAGCTATTTACCCAGGTTTTAGTGTAGTCGGCAAGTAGATTGTAATTAGCATCTCCGCTAAAATCATTATTAAATTGCAGGCCTGTGCGTAGATAGTTTGGTCCCCAGGCTTTATCCTCGGCGATAATAACGAGTACGTTTTCCCCGCTTGTACGCTCGATATTGTAGGCGACGCGCTGAAAAGCATTGAGGGCGTAGATGCTGTTCATGTCTTGGCGAAGAACCTCAAGATCGAGGGTCTGGCCAGGCTTTGTTCCCATTTGTGCGAGGATCGTTGCATCGGGGACGCGGCTCCCAGGTTTGACGACTATGGTATCGATACGCAGCTCAGGATAGTGTAGTTGACGCTGTTTTTTTAGAAATGCTGCATAGCGCGGCTCGGATTGACCGAGGAGCGAGAGCTCGCCGTTTTTCTCCTTGGCCGCCTGGTAGCCAAGTGGAATGATCTCCTTTACGTCCTCAAAATCAGTGACCGCATATGTCCCTAGATTGGGCACAATCAGAATATCTTTGGGGCTGAGCAGTTTAACCTGCTCTTCGACGTTTTTCTGGGTAGCAATACCGCCCACCTGGTTAAGAACGGAGAAGAGGGTGGTCAGGTCTTCTACTTTGTTGAGTGGCGTTCCCACATCGACTGCGATCACTATATCGGCTCCCATCTGGCGGACAATTTCAACCGGTACGTTCATTGAGACGTAACCATCGACGAGTTGATTGTTTATATGCATGGGCGAGAACGCACCTGGAATCGACATGCTGGCGCGAATCGCCGCGGGTAGGCTTCCTTTCCCAAGTGAGACAGGTTTCCCGTTTTCAATATTGGTCGCAATCGCACGGAAGGGGATCGGCAGGCGGTCGAAGTCGTCGATAGTGGCTACGTGCAGAAATTTCGACTCGAGAATAAACTCAAGCTTTCTTCCGGCAAGCGCGCCGCGAGGAAGGGCTATCGTTCCATCTTTGAAGCCCATCTCGGCTGGGAGGAGCTTGCGCTGCTCAATTTTGCGGCGGAACGAGAGATCTTTGCGAGGGGAGGAGTCGGTAAAAAGATCTGCCCAGTCGATGGAGGTTAAGACGGTCTCAATTTCGTCTGGTGACATGCCCGAGGCGTACGCCGCGCCGACAATCGCTCCCATACTTGTGCCAGCGATGTAGTCGATCGGAATTTTGTGCTCCTCAAGCACACGCAGCACCCCCACATGCGCTGCACCGCGGGCGCCTCCTCCGCCTAAGACCAATCCGATCTTGGGACGTGTAGAGTCGCTAAATTTTGTTTCTGCGATAGCCGTTGTTCCTGAGAGTGTAACAGCAAGGATCGCGCAGGCAGCGACCGAATGTAGGGCTCTTAAAAAAACACATTTCTGGTTCACGCGGGGCTCCTTGTCTTTATCCTAGAAAGTATCTTTGCGCCTCAAGGGGCTTCCCGTCACAGCGTAGCTATCTCGCGTAGCTACCTATGGTGCGGAGTCTGTGTCGAATAACGATCACTGAAGTGCAACTACGTGCCCTCTGTGGTGAAATGTTATAGCGGGACATCGCGACAAGACCTTCAGCCTTAGGCCCTGTTAATTAATAAAGGTGCCAATTTGCATCTCATCTTCAGGCCATCTTTGAATTTTTTTGAGTGGGAAAAATCCTCGATATAGTGATACTATGTCTGCGGTTTTCCCCGCTCAAAGAAAATTCAGATCTGACCTAAATCTTAGCGCAACTTGACACCTTTATTAATTAACAGGGCCTAAGGTATAAACTGGTTGCCTGGCATACTCCCTCAAGAGGTGTGTAAAGATCAAGTTGTGAGGTCGGCAGAAGATTTGTTGGGCGACAAAACCACCCCACCTCACTATGCTACCTTATGCACATACTGTATATGCCTGACTAAACTCTATTTTGTCCAAATATTCGGCGTGGCTTCATCGTCAGCGAAGCTGAGCAGGATCTATTGCAGCGCATCTCGGAGCGTAATCCGGCCTTTGGTGCACCTCTGCCGCAGCCGAGGAAAATAGTTAGCTCCCCGCTTTATCGATTAGCTCCAGAAGCCTTGCGCGATTTATATCCTTGGTAGATTGTAAGTTTTCTTTGGCATACGTGGAATGCCAGTGGTGAGCGTCCAGCATTTCAACTACGCCTTGGTAAAAAGCTCTAGTCGGCAGTGCTTGCAGCTCTATGCGAACCAATTCCACTTTGTTTAGAAACGCTTGGCGGCCGAAATTCGAGACATCGGCATCTAGTAGGTAGGGTGAGAGGCGCGTGGAGATACGCTTAAAATTCCAGCCTTCGGCAGTCCTAACCTTGGTATCTAAAATCATGTCATGCACCATTTCGGTCTCTTCGGATGAAAAGCCGCCTACGTGCGTGAGGAGCGCTGAGGCCACATCCGCACCGACCTCTTCGTGACGCGACCGTTCAACGAGAAAGCCTAAATCATGAAAGGTAGCCGCCACCTCCAGGAGCTGCAGATCCCGGGTCGAGCATTCATCTGCTAACGCGAATAGGCGCGAATAACTCAAAACTTCGGCGGTATGATCAAAGCTGTGATAGCTTAGGCTCTTGGGAAGCTTTTCAGCCAAACGATGCAGCGCTTCAAAAAGTAGTTCAGGAACTGTCTCTACGGAAGTATTAGAAGTGTTGGTCATAAACCTTAATTCTCACAAGGTAAAAAACTCACCAATGTTTTATCACCCTGCGAGAGATCGGAAAACAGCTTTATTTGAGTTTTTTAACGGACCGTATAACCTACTTTCCGCACTTTTTATAGTGAATTTTAACCGGTATTATTGAAGATTCCTCGTCTGTTACTGACGCGTTCGACCTTGGATGTTAGCGTCATCGGTTCTCGGAAATGGTCATTTCGCAGGGTTATTTGCACTGCTTGATTGAGGGGGGGGGGGAGTGGTACCCGAATGTTCTTCTCCTAACCTCCCCAAAACCTCACTTCACCGGCTTCCACGCTGTCCCAGTTGTACTACTACAGGCAAGGCTTTGATCGATCGAGTGGCGGAAACAGAATTTTCGTTGGTTCGGACGCCAAACAGCCAGATCGAGGATGCCGTCGCCGTCATGGTCTGCGGAAATTGGCACATCCGCCCCACTGCCAAAGGTCTGTGTTAATGGTTTGGTGCAGTCCCAAGCAAGTTCGGACTGACAGATAAGCCACATATGTTTTGAAGGCCGGTATACGACGATGTCGGCCAGTCCGTCGCCTGTATAATCTCCACTTATAATTATGTCACCTATCTTGCCGGCCTTTCTTAAAATCGTATCTGTGTAGTTGCTTGAGGATTTCTTAATCATCACCATACCCGTGGTAATTTTGCGATACATATAGTCATACTTACCATCGCCATCAAAATCAATCTGCGTGTGTCCAATTGTCTCACAAGCAGTGCCGTCTTGTGTTACACTATCCACTGAGAAACTCTTCGAATACTGCGTAAAAGAAGCAAAGGAGAGGTTGATTGTTTGGGCCGCCGCCCCATTGGCCCAGGTTGGCGTAAGACTGATATCGCTGGCAGGAATAGTGCCGCTTCGATGATGATAATCATCGAAGTATATAGAATTTGAGAGCGCGCCCTGTGGGGCGTCGGCGCTGCCGCCGACGAGATCTGCGCCGTCAATATAGGCGCCGATATGCCAGATGTTTTCGGAGTCCTTGTAAAAGTAAATCTTTACGGTGTGCGCTGCACACAGCGAGTCATAGACGCTCACGGCATAGCTGAAATTTCCGGTCATGACGTCAATCCAATGGGCTGGTGTCGTCGTTCCAAGGGTTGGTCCGGACCGAGCGTCCAGATTCCCGAGTAGGTCTAACGTCGCTGTTGGCGCGGCGAATGCGGCGAGTGAAGATAAGATTAAACTGTACAACGTACCAACTATGAGCGTGATGATTTTCATACAAAGTCCCTGCGATTATTGCCTGCCCCTAATACAGGACATTCCGTATAGCACAGCACTCCTGCTAACAGCACTACCAATAGTTAGCTCCGGAACGACTGAAGCGGGCTTTTTGGTGCCTAAAAATTGGAATAACTTCGCTGCTTTGGAATGGAAATGAAATAAAAACCAGTGGCATTTGAATAGCGCCTGGAATAAGGGTAAAACTAGCATCTCGACGAATAACCGGTGCCAAGTTCCGGCCTAATCTAGAGCTGAAGATGCCTAAAGTTGTTTCACATCCAAGATGTTTGGGGTCGGGGACTCCTCCATTCACTAGCCCACTAATAAAAGAAGTCATGTTTCCGCCAGCAGAAGTTATGAGGAGTGGGGCGGATGAGGCCAATAAAACGGAACGTGACTGGACTCTTGTCACTAAAGATCATCCCGCCTTTAAGGATACTCCCGATGCCCAGGGTCGCCAAGGTATCATTAAAATTCTTGAGTGTAAAATCGAAGCCACTTGTAAAGCCAAGTGTACATTTAAAGAATTTTCCGGCCAGAAAATTATATTTGACGTGCTGCCTAAAAACAGAAAACAGGCTTTTGAGTGTACTCTGCAATATTCGGGGGAGTTTCGAGTTCACCTGACTATATCCCGAGGGGGGAAAATTAGTGAATTTATCAAAGTCGTTAATAATATGACGACTAATCTACTTAATCGTGCGGCGGTCAACTACTACGGGACCCCAAATGAACCACAATGTCCAAGAGGATTCATGCAGTTTGCGACATACTTATATGGGAAAAAGGCCTCGGAAGTATTGCAGAACGAGCTGGATATAGAGGTAGTGGGTTTTGTCAAGGAGTCGGATAGAATAAGAGAATTAGGTGTGTTTAGAGATAAAGGTTGGTGCAATGTAAGTAATTGCAAACTAATTGCTTCCCATGCAGCCTACCTGCTTCTTACTGATCAGGACTTCTTCAATGGCAAGGTAATAAATGCACAAGAAGCTAGGTACAATTTTTACTTTTTTAGAAAAGGGCTAGATTTTGTGAATGAAGCAAATAAAATAGGCTTGCCAATTGATTCGGCCCCTCGGGCATGTAAGCT
The DNA here is from genome assembly GCA_903922175.1 of uncultured delta proteobacterium. Classification (GTDB taxonomy): domain Bacteria; phylum Bdellovibrionota_C; class UBA2361; order UBA2361; family CAIXSY01; genus CAIXSY01. Next base: position 39,964 of record CAIXSY010000373.1, read on the forward strand.
GATTATTCGGGCATAACCTCGAACTTGACCACTTGTTCCAGTAACTACTTACCCTCGCCGGGAGACCGAGCAGCCTGCTGCCAGTATCCAACACTCATGGAGAAATCGAGTTCTTCAGCATGCGCAGCGCTGCGCGTGCTTTTTTCTTATTCGCAGCAAAGCTGCCCCTTCGGGCATAGAGCGTCCCTAGATGTTTCTTCGCCTTGCTGAGCTGATTAGCCTGCTGAGATTTTTGCGGGGTGCCAGAGTAATTTCCGCGCTGCGCGATTTAAGGAAACTGAGAGTCGCAGTCGTAAGCGCCTTTAGAGATTTCAAATCTGATTTGAACTTTTTTAGTTTCTTTGGAGTGCTGGAAAAGTTCAGTTTCGCAAGTCGCGAAAGCTCCATAGTAAGCTGTAGCCTAGCTTCATATCCCGACATATCGACTTTCCAGAGTTCGAAACCATGTTCAGAAGAGCGTGCGCTAAAAAACATGTTTCCGTTAAGATAAGTGGCTACTCTGCAGAATCTGTGGGTGAGCGGCCGCTCTGGTAATTCGCTAAGCCTTTGATAGGGCATGGTTTTTAGGGAATTGGCGGTGCGGAAGCCGTATGATTTTCTGATACTCGCTTTAAGTTTATTATTCATGCCCTCTACAGCACCGTGTGATATTCGATCCCTAGGCGGGACTTCATTACTTTGCGACACCATTGGTCGAGGAAGTTGGCTGCAGCTCCGGGGTAGACGTAATCCCAGAAGAACTGAAATTCCTCCTTCAACAGACAAGTCAGGTCTACCTAACTAATCTGGGGACTCTGTCCCCAGCCCCCTGGGATTTTACGCATTGAAGAACTTCCGGGTGGGTTTTAGGATCAG
>CAIXSY010000374.1 GCA_903922175.1 uncultured delta proteobacterium
GAACCGCTCCTGATTCCTGCCCCTGCTCCTTGTCCTATTCCAATCAAGAGGATAAGGGGCAGGAGCAGGAATCGGGAACAGTTCCAGTTCATGTTCAAGATTTAGAATTACCCACACTTATTGAGCAGTTACTAAAAGCAGGATTAATGAACAGAATCGTCCTAACTTTCGTAGAGGGAACCACATCCTAAAAAAGCTGATGCTCCTGGGGTCGAGTAGCTATAAACAAGATCTACAGCACCCTCAAATTCCTTGGCGGAGCCAGGGACGAGCAGGTATCTAACTAGCGCGCCGCGCCAGCGGCGCGCTGCCGAAGGACCTCATACAATGCAATCGACGCCGCGCAACTCACATTAAGCGAACTTGCCGATCCACACATCGGGATTTTGAGCAGCGCAGTACACATCTCGCGATACGCCGCCGCCATCCCGCTCGTTTCGTTACCCATAATCAGCAGCGTCGGCTTGGTAAAGTCAAAGCTGTCGAGGGTAGCGCTTCCCTGCTCATCGGTCCCGACAATCTGCATCTCTATTCCTTCGTCCGCAAGACTGCTTACCCAGCTGGCGACCTCACTGGCCGATTCGAGACGCACCGCCGGAATGGCAAAGGACGACCCGGTACTACTGCGCACCGTCTGCGGATCATAGAGATCAGCGGCATGTCCGGTAATAATGACGCCACATGCTCCGAGCGCATCACACGAACGCAGAGAGCTTCCCAAATTACCGGGACTAACTGGGCGATCGAACACCACCACGACCATCGCAGGGCTACGGGGGATTCGCGCTAAATCATCGGTACGGCATCTTACAAGCGCCAAAAGTTCCGAGGTTTCTTCTTTATCACTCAGCTCCTCGAGAAGTGAGAGCTTGAGGTCGAGATGATACGCGGCAGAAGACTGCGCCAAAATATCCTGCGCCCAGCTCGAGAGTGGGCGTTCGGACGAATAGAGAAAGCTGCCGATCTCCCATCGATAGGTCAATGCCGCATTGATGGCCCGCACGCCTTCAACAAGGAACTCGGCATAGCGCGTGCGCTTCTCGCGATTACGCTTGAGCACCTCTGCGCGCTGAAAGTGGTTATCTTTTGAGTAAACTTTGATGATCCGCGGCGGCATAGATAAGACCCGTCTTGCTCATTTCAAAATCGCATTAGCATCTTAGTTCCGAGTAAGAAGGGTTATTCTCCGTAAAAGGGAAGAATAAACACCGCATGAGCATAAGCCAATGTTAGCCTAAAGTCATCTAGTCATCTCTTGACTAGCTATCGATCTCACACGATAATCCGCCTAGATTTGACTCTTATTCAGAGAAGCAGATAGACCGGCCCTACGAAGCTTCGGCAACCTGTAGCTCACGCTATAATGTGCCAATTCCGACAGATTCATCCATACGAGTTTTGTGTAAAACTCGCCTGTGTGGTCTGGCGAATGAGAGAGTTCAGCTAAAATACTGACAAGTTCACCCAGCTGTACACTCCCCTTGCAAATAAATAATTGAATCAGCACTTAGCCAGGGTTCCCCAAAAGCTCGATCTCCACATGGCAAACCCGCGACTGACATATCTCAAAGATTTCGTGATTATTATAGAAGCGACCCCCAGATTGTGCTTCGTGAAATGCACGATGGGCATCAATGGCCATCAGTTTCCACGGCTCTTGAACAACTTCGAGCTCCTCGCCGCTTTAAAGCAAACTTCGCTGAGTAGGCCATACCGTCCACAGAAAGTTGATGCAACAAACGCCTTAAGCACGGATGGAGCGGGGTCTACTCCCAAACGACAATCTTTCATGAATTACGCCTTCTAACATAACAGCATAATCCACCTTGCGCTCTTCTACTTCTAACATCACCTTACTTTGGGCGAGATGCAGGCCACAGAGAGCGTGCAGGGCGTCAATTACTGGATGCACATAGGGCTCCTCTCGGGAACAGCCGGGATAATTTACCGCTTCTGAGGGGAAAAGCCTGGTTAGTTTTTAGCAATATCCCGCCGCACCTGGCATCCACGAAAGCCGATCATATCGGCAGCGCGATAGGCGCGTGAACGCGCTTCGGCAAGATCCATCCCCAGTGCGCTGACAGTGAGCACACGCCCACCAGAGGTAAGCAGATGCCCACTATCATCCAGTCGCGTCCCTGCATGAAAGACAACGACTTCAGGCAGCTCTTCGGCTTGGGCTATGCCGGATATCTGATCACCGTTTTTGACCGTGCCGGGGTAGCCATCAGCCGCCAGCACGAGACACACTGCCGTCTCAGGACGCCAACGTTGCGGCGGCAAAGCGGCGCCGCGATCGCTTAAGGAGTACAAGATCTCAGCCAGGTCGGAGTCCAGCCGACGTAGGATAGACTGGCACTCAGGGTCACCCATGCGCGCGTTAAACTCAAGTACGGAGATCTTGCCGTCAGGTTGAAGCATGAGGCCGGCATAAAGAAAGCCGCTAAAGGGGGTGCCACGACTGCGCATCTCGCTTAGAACCGGAGCAATGACCTGTTCAAGCACCTCCTGCTCCTGGGCTAAACTAAATCGCGGGGTCGGACTAACACTGCCCATGCCCCCCGTATTCGGACCGAGATCACCATCAAAGATGCGTTTATAGTCATGCGCCGATGCACACGGCACAACACGCTCCCCATCCGTGGCCACGATATAGGAGACCTCAACTCCATGGAGAAACTCTTCAGCCACAACGGTAGAACTGCCCAACTCTCCGAAAAGATTCGTTAGTGCTCCGAGTGCTTGGTCGAGATCCATGCACACATGAACCCCCTTCCCTGCCGCCAGCCCGTCGGCCTTAAGAACGATCGGCGCCCCCTGTTGCCTGACATAATCTGCAGCTTCACGCTCATTCGTAAAGGTGGCGCAGCGTGCCGTCGGAACTCCAGCCGCGAGCATCACCTCTTTGGCGAAGCTTTTAGACCCCTCAATGCGCGCCGCCGCCTTGCTGGGTCCAAAGATACGAAGGCCATGCGATCGAAAGAGATCGACGATACCGAGCGTGAGTGGGAACTCAGGACCCACAACAGTCAGATCTATCTGCTGCTTAAGAGCGAACTGGAGTAACCCTTCGAGATCATCAACTTTCAATGGTGTCAGCGTAGCTTCCCGAGCGATTCCCGGATTGCCTGGAGCACAATAGACCGTGCCAACCCGGGCACTGCGGCGCAGTTTCCAGCACAACGAGTGCTCCCGAGCGCCAGCCCCGATGACCAAGACCTTCATCTTTTCCGCTGTGCTCATAAAGGTCTCCTCATTCTCCCCCAAATAAGTTTTTTCACCTAAGGTCTACCATTATGCCGCAGAAATTGCGACTGGCGTTAGATCCTGCTGGAAGGAATTTATTTGGGGGAGAACTAGTGCCGAAAGTGTCTATCCGCCGTAAAAATAAGGGCGATCTGACTAGCATTTGCAGCGGCGATGGTTTCGTCATCACGCTTTGCGCCACCCGGGGCGACGATCGCCCGTATTCCAGCAGCTCCCAGCGTCTCAACACTATCGGCAAAGGGGAAAAAGGCGTCTGAGGCACAAACAGCCCCCTGGAGATCGTGCCCATGTAAGCGCGCCTTCGAGATCGCCAACTCGACTGAGTCGATGCGGCTCATCTGCCCGGCGCCAGTTCCTATGAGGGTTTGATTGCGCACCAAGACGATAGAGTTCGACTTCACTTGAGCGCACACCTTCCAGGCAAAATCGAGATCGTGTAATTCCTCTTCCCGCGGTGAGCGACTTGAGACAGCCTTTGCCTCGCGCACGTCGGAGAGGCGCGCGTCTTCCTCTTGCATAAGCACGCCACCTTCAATAACACGGACATCGAAACGGCGCTTCGCCGGCGCAGCAATCGACACCTTGAGGATGCGTAAGTTCTTACTCGTTTTTAGAATGGTCAACGCCTCCGGCTCAAAGTCAGGCGCCAGAACAATCTCGGCGAAATCTTCACGGATGTCACGCGCCACATCGGCTGTTACAGACTGATTAAAGGCGAGGATGCCGCCAAAATGGCTGCGTGGATCACCCGACTTGGCGCGCTGGAGAGCCACCAGCAGGCTCGATCCACGAGCCGCACCACAAGGATTAAGATGCTTAATGATGCAGGCGCAAGGCTCCTGACTTCCCAGAGAACGGATCAATCGCAATGCGGCATCGAAGTCGAGCAGATTGTTATACGATAACTCCTTGCCATTAAGCTGCTCCCAGCCTGGCGAAGTACTTGAGAGATTACGATACAAGGTGGCTTTCTGGTGCGGATTTTCACCATAACGCAGCTCTTGCACCCGTGAGAGAACCATACCGGCAGTCTCTCCCATCATAAATTCATCTGTAGCGCTGACCTCAGCCAGGGCTTCCCCAGCCTTATCACCGATATGAACATGGGTAAGATACTTGGCTATCTCAAGATCATAGTTTGCAATGCGCGTGAATACCTTGGCTGCAAGTGCACGCCGTAATTCCAGATCCGCAACACTGTCTATAGGAGAACCATTGAGGGCATGGGCACGCAGGTAAACCGCCGCTGCCGCATAGTCAGCCGGATCGATCACAGGCAGAACAAACTTATGATTCTTTGCGGCCGCCCGAATCATGGTCGGCCCCCCGACATCGATCAGCTCAATCATCTTTGCTGGCGTCTGCGCATTGGCCGAGTTTAAGTTCTGAATAAATGGGTAGAGGTTAACCACCGCCACATCGATCAACATGATCCCCTCTGCTGCCAGCTGCTGCAGGTGCTCAGGATTATCACGCTTGGCCAGCAACCCAGCGTGAATCTTCGGATGGAGCGTCTTCACACGCCCGTCAAGAATCTCCTTCTGTCCGGTGTATTCCTCAATCGGCAGTGTTGCGACGCCATGTTCGCCTAGAAATTTCGTCGTTCCGCTTGTCGCCAGAAGCACATAACCACAGTCATGCAGAGCTTGGGCGAATTCAACTAACCCGGTCCTATCCGAGACACTAAGTAAGGCGGCTTTTTGCACTGGGGATCTCCTAAAAAATAAGAGGTGAAGGTACGAGTATTATAGCGGTCAATGGCGCAAATGCAAGAAGAGGTCCCGTCCTTAATAAGTATGCACTTCAGCTGGTAGTGGTGCTATGGGACGGGACCTAAGAAGAAAGACAGTAACGGTAGTGAGGGGTACACTGAAGCGCTCAAACGCCAAGTAGTGTAGAGTATTAGCGTGGAGAAAGCACAGCGTGGGAGCTTGCAGAGCAGTGTGAGATTGGCCGAGGACAATCTCCCCGTGGTGCAGTCGGTATGAGTAATACCACAGCGCAGCCTAGCGGCCGCAACCAAAATAGATAGTCTCTACGGCTGCGCTGTGGGGCTCTATGCGAAGACTCAAGTCCTGCAAACGAACCCAAAGCTTCCCCGCAAAAGTTAATCTATATTTGGTGCTACTATCGCTCATTTTCTTGCGGCTCCGAGGGGTGACAAACTTCTTGCTAAAAAGCAAGAAAATGATCGATAGTGTCACGGGGCGACAGAAATGGTGAGGGTATGCTGGTCTGTACTATTCGCACCGCAGCTTGTCCCGCCGCCATAGAGCCTATCTGCAAATAGCGAAAGTGCAATAGGACGAACTAGTTCTCCCCTTCCACAGTCAGCCTTGAGTAGGTCGAGGAGAGGAAGTAGTTTTGAAAAAGGCCGACAAGGTGTCGGAAATGTCTAATTGTTTGGAAGTTGTTGGTCGAGGGAAGGAAGCGGAAGATCGACGAAAGGAAGCAAAGGAGGTTCGGTCAGGTTGTGCTGGATCATTGAATAATCATCCTTTCCAGAGATATAACGATCGATGTCCAAAATAAAAGTGGCCGGCGTAAAGCAAAGCACCGTCACCGTTTAAGTGACGTTCAAGTTCAGATGGCGCGCGAGCTCGGGCTTAATCCAAAAAAGCCTGGGAAGATCGATAATCATAAACAAGAACCATGGAAGCTTCCCCTACCCCTTCACGCCGCCTGCCTCCACTCGCCAAAGCTAAACCGCTCAGGGCTCTGGTTTTCTTCGCGCCAAAGACCCAATCTGGCGGGCCTTTGAGCCCTGACGAAGTTACCCGAACTATGGTAGAATGCACTTTCGGATCGCTTATTGGACCCGCCCCGGCAGGAAGTCTCATCGCAGATGCGAAATATCGATTTCCAGACAGGAACTATTCCAATCCCCGCACCTCTCCATCAGTTATCTTTTTTAGTACGTAGGTCTTACTCACATCACCATTTTTATCGAACGTGACAACGCCGGACGCACCGCTATAGTTCTTTGTTCGATAGAATGCTTGTTTAACACACTCCACATTCTCGTCACACTCGGCGAGGGCTTGGGTCAAAATTTTAACGGCATCGTAAGGCTCAGCCGTGTAGCAGCCAAAAGGTAGTTTCCCCGTATGGAAGCGCTCGTTATAGCGCTTAGCAAAATCACTTGTTGCAGGACTTGAGAGATCACAAACGGGCTCAGCGAACACTACTCCATTTAAAATATCACCTGCGTGCGGCTCCGAAGCAGAGAGCACCGCACCGGCTACCTGTTCGTTACTAAATAATTTTTGAGACAGCCCAAGTTGGCGAAATTGCCGAGCAAGGACGAGGGCGGTGTCTGGAGATTGCACGCCGAAGTAGAGCGCATCCGGTCTCTTCGCAGAGATCCTCAGAAGAATTGAGCGAAAGTCGGTTTCTTCTCGATTAAAGCTGTCGATGCTCGTGACACTGCCGCCCTCAGCCTTAAACAGATCGCTCAGCCGCTCAGCGGGCGGCTGCACATAGTCGGTGTTTTCATAGAGTATGGCCAGTTTTCGAACTCTGGCAACTTTGTAAGCGTAGGGCGCCAGCACATCGGCCAATTGGATGCTCACGGGGGTCACTCTAAAAATATAATCCCCTGCATTCGTCAGCTTGGGTGTTGAGGTGATCGAAGCTATGGTCAGAATTTTCTTTCTCTCCGCAAGGGGTGCAATAGCCAAACTCTCGGGTGTGCAATGCCCACCGAGGACAAAGGAGACTCGATCAAGTGCCGTAAGCTTTTCGAAGGCACTCACGGCAGCCTTACCATCCGCGTGTGCATCTTCGAAGACGATCTCAAGCTGCCGACCCTTGACACCTCCCCTCGCGTTAACTTCATCTTGAGCCAAAAGCGCAGCTTGGTAAGCACCCCATTTAGCCAGGGGCCCGGTCATACTTCCAATCCAGCCGATCTTAATTGGCGCACGTGCTAACGGTTCATTTGCTTCACTCTCACACAAAGCGACTCGACAAAACATTGCGGTCATCGCCAGACATATTGCCCAATGCCGAAATTTTTTCATTGACGCCTTTCTCCCCGTCATCGAGTGTATTACAGAAGTTATCATGATCTTATATAACTACCCATTAACTCCAGACGAAGAACATCATCCTAAAAAGAGCAGTTCAGCTGCTCCGCACTTGGGAATAGCACGAATTTATTGGAGTACCCCGCAAATATAGTTCACCCATTTGGTGAAAACATTTTTTAACGCGAAGGAACGAAGGTAATGTATTGAAATCCTTCGCCACTTCGTTCCTTCGCGTTAAAATTTTACTGTTCGAATCACATCCAACTGCCGTTTTTAGGATCATGCGCATGCTCCTGGCCTGTCATGAGCTTGTCAAACGTCATGGTCCTGGGCGATGTAAATAGCCGATTCAGCACACTCTTCGACCGCAGCCACGCTCACGAATTATTAAGTTACCCCGGGTTGTTGAGCAATTACAAAACCACTCACCTACAGGGGCTACTCGATACATTTCACAACTCATCTTACAGACCCAAACCCCTTGGCGGGTCCGAGCCCTAATGCCAAACTTTTTCGAAACCACTCCTTAACTCGGGGAGAATCAGGTAATAGAATTGCCTACCGGACCCGCCTACCCCGCCGCATTAGGATCAGGTTGAAACTCTTCACCACGAGAGACTGGGTTTGTCGTCATAGGTAGAAGCTGATTAAGGCTATCGAGCTCGGCCTGAGCGCCATCACGCTCACGACGAAATTCTTCTCGCATCCTAGACTTTCCACTCTGGTCATTACTCATCAGTGTCTTGGAGTAGGCCACATCACGCCGCGCATTCTGTAAGTTTAACTCAACCCTATCACGATCCAGGGCGAGCTCCGCCACGTACTGGTCGGCATCTGATATCTCCTTGTCAATTGCATTACGGATCTCTGCGGAGAGCTGCAGTATCCTTAGCTTACGCATCGCCTGCAGGTCGGCAACTTTGCGGCTTTGAACCTGGTCGGACGGATTAAGCAGAAGGACCTCAGCTTCGCTGATATAGTTCGCCGTCACCTCTTTAAAGGCATTATGCTTCTGACGCACCGGCTCAGAGCTGAGCGCCACCTGAGCGGCGAGATTAATCGGATCGGTCTCCTTTAACTCCTTTCGGCGTTGATACCAGATAGCCAGCCTGCGAGTGGCAACATCAACTTTTTTCTTTTCTTCATCAAGATCTTTCTGGTACTTCTCAATCTTAGCCTCGGCATCGGTAAGGATCTTTCCGACATCCCCACTAAACGGCTTATCGAATGAATCCATCTTGCTGCTTAAGTTCTGAATCTTTCCGAAGAGGTTACTTTGACGTGCCCGAATGCGGATCACTTGCTCAGGGGTGAGCCCCGCCGCAGATGATCCATCGCCAGGGAACGTATGCGGCTCTACAAAGTGCATATCTTGGCGACTATCAATTAGCAGCGGCGCCTGTGGTGCCGGTGTTTCCTGTACCTGCACATCAACCACGGGCGCCGTGCTCACCGTAGTCGTCAACGAAGCCTTGTTCTGCATCACCTGCTCAGGCACAGCGGCCACGACTGGAGGCGAAGAGGGAACTTCTTGGCGTCCCCCAAAAATCAATTTGCCAACGACAATGCCGAAACATAGTGTGGCCACGACAACGCCATATCCATAGGTCGTACGCACTGGAACAGGAACTGGTGGAGCTGTTTTTATCTCTCGTGCCGGTGCTGCACGACGACGTCTCGAAGGAGGTACAACTTCAACCTCCTCCTGCAGCGGCGGCAACGGTGCCTTCTCGACTGGGGTTACCTGCGGTGGTGCCAAAGCCTCGATGGGGGCGACCACCGGCTCAGGTGATTTTAGAACCGATTGCACCTGCGGTTTCTGCACTGTAGGAACAACTGCATCGGCTATGGGTGCTGCCACCTCTTTAGCTGGGGCAGCAATTGGCTCAACGGATGCGCTCGGGACAGATTCTACGGCCGCCTCTTTTTCTTTAGGCGGCCTAGCTGCAGACTTGGCTTCTGATTTGGGATGAGAAGCGCGCTTGGCCATAGCCAAGGCCTCTTCTCGGCTTGCCTCTGGGATGAACGTTTCGTGCGAAGTTCTTTCGGCGATGAGGTCTGCCTCAGCTCCAAGGGGATAACCGTCCCCCAGCTCTATGGCGATGACTGTCGTGTTATCAGTTCCACCACGCTCGTTTGCCAGATCGACAAGGGTGCCGACAGCGGCCTCGAGCTCCTGCGTCGTAAGTATCTCTCCGATCTCTGCCTCACCGACAAGGTTATACAATCCGTCTGAGCAGAGTAGATATACATCACCGGCACGAGGCTTTTCGGGGGGAAGAAAACAGTCAACTTCAACTTCAGGAGCGGGGCCAAGCGAACGCGTGAGCATATGCGAAACGGGATGATTATGGGCCTGCTCCGGGCTAATAGTTCCAGAGCGCAGAAGCTCCATCACTAAGGTGTGATCCTCCGTAAGCTGGGTAACCTGCCCCTCTCGCACCTTATACGCACGCGAATCACCAACACTGCTAACAATCACGTCAGTGCCAACGAAAGCGAGCCCAACAAATGTTGTGCCCATACCGGTAATAGCGGGTTTCGTTAGCGCTTCTTCAAAGATTCGCTTATTGGCCTTTTTAATCGAGGCGACAATACTTTTCTCGTCAATCGCCTGCGCATCCTTGAAAGCATCTTTCATGACCTGAATAGCTAGGCCAGAGGCGATTCCACCACCCTTAACCCCGCCCATGCCATCGGCTACCATGAAGAAACGAAACTTATCGTTCTCTACCGTTCCGAGAGAATCTTGGTTCTCCTCGCGTCGAAGACCGATGTCGCTTAAGGCGGCAGCATGAATCGCATCGAGTGGGTTCTTCCCCTCGCCACGCACCTGTGCAGGTGTAGCGCCACTCGCGCTGTTTGCCGATTCAGTAGCCATGGGTAGTTAAAACCGATTCGTAAAAAGATGTCACCGCAGTTATTTTACCACTCTCTAGATGTGTTATGCACGAAACTCTGAAATGTGTCTCATTAAAAATAACTGCTAATGCAATATGTTAAAAAAACTCAGATAGTGTACATTTCAACATCATCCGTTAGATTGGCCAAGATACTGAATGGACTCCTTTTTTAATTTCCCTACGGGCGTAAAAATAACCCTGTTATATACCATCCGCGAGGGATCTTAGCTCTAAAAGCGTGTTGATGGCGGACGGAGGAGCGCGGTCGGTCTACCCTTTTTTTGCACCATGTTACAGCTAGTGAGCACTCCACCAAAAGGGTAGACCAAGCGCGCTCCTAGCCCACCTTCGGTGCGAGAACTTTCGGCTCAAACATCTTGCAGAGAACAGGCCTCTTGAAATCGGTCTAACATAAGGAAAAACAAGGTAGTAACTGCTCAATAACTTGGGGCGAGTCTTTACCCTAGTCTTGGTTCTGGTCATGGTCCTAAATC
>CAIXSY010000375.1 GCA_903922175.1 uncultured delta proteobacterium
CCCCTCGTCAAGCTGTGCGTATATTCTTAACAAAATGACCATTTCTAGAACCGATGACGTTGACGTCCAAGGTCTAACGCCGGACGTCGGCGTTAGCCGATTAGGGGCGAGCAGTTACCTTTTATTTTCCCCGCCACTAGTGCTATAAACTATAACGTGTCAAGCGCTCCTCATTCGCCGTCTAAAATCTGCCGCCTCACCGGCAAGCCGTTTATAGTTTCCGCGCTTGAGGATCGGCTCTGCGGCGAATTCAGAATGCCTCATCCGACCCTCCACCCCGCTGAGCGAATTCGCAAGCTGGCAGCATTTAATAACTACTTCAACCTCTACCGCGGCGTTTGCGCCGGTACAGGGGAATCGATCATCCAGATGTTTCGCCCCGGAAAGACTGCTTCGGCTGTGTCGGCCTGCGCAACAAACAGTACTGCATTTTGAACTGCCAGTATTCCAGGGACGAATATCGAGACCTACGATCTCGAATTATCGCTCAGATGAGCAACCCGACGTGCACAAACCCAGACGAGAGATACGGTGAGTACTTCCCCTACGCACTCTCACTTACCCCCTACAACGACTCCGACGCCATGTTCTTTTACCCAGCAGCACGCGCCTTCGTCGAAAAGATTGGAGCGCGTTGGGAGGATAGTGCCGAAGAGACCGGACTTCAGAGCAACGGTTGCGATTTCGAACTATTCCCCGATCGCTTACGTGAGCTTGATGATCAGGTTACGAAGCAGGTTTTTCATTGTACGGATAGCGGACGGTCATTTCGCATATCCCAAAAGGAGCTCTCGGCCTACCGGCGCCACGGCCTGCCATTTCCACGGCTGCATTGGCGAGAGCGTATGGACGCGCGCACCAGGCTCGCCAATCACCCCAAACTGCACGAAGGGGTGTCGGCCAAAAGCGGAACCGTTCTGCACTCCTCATTTCCACCCGGCTCGGGATGGACTGTTTGGACGAGAGAGGAGTATGAAAAGGAGTTTAATTAGTTCCTGTCCTGAAATCGATATTTTGCAGCTGCGAGAAGCCTTCCTGCCGGACAGGAACACTAGAGAGACTTCGCCTCAGACCGACGAGCGTTGATCAGTAATCGACTCTCTCCGTCTCTCGCCGCAAGGTGTTTCACCAACCTCCAGACCTCGGCTCGGCGAGAGCCGAGACGGGAGCGATCCGAAGTCAGTTTTCTGCTGACTGCATCTGATGCAGCTACGGCCACAGCATCGGCTACGCATGCACCACGTAGCGCTTGCCGCGAGGCAAGACAAGGTGGGGAGGCCGGGCGAAGGAGGAAGCGCGGCGCCCCTTCGGCTGACGATCAGGACAGACCGACCGCCCCCAGATCTTCGGGGAGACGTTAGGCCTTTTTGCGGACGGTTTAGACTACCCTACCTACACCGCGGCGCGGCCCAGCCGGCCCCTTCACGTGTCGCCCCATTGTTGCGGCGCTCTGATTCATGCCTAGCCTGTTTCGATTGGTTTTTGAGCAGAGCCTCAACCTCCTGCTTATTGCCAGCGTGTATGGCACGATTAAGCAGTGCTGGGGTCGTGCTGGTGGCGAAATCAAGCCAGTATCGGATCTCACCATCTTCGTCTTGAACAGCACGGGGGAAGGCTACAACCAATTGCGGATCTGCATTATCACGAATGACGCTCGTGCGTGGAATCTGATATTTGTTGCCCGCCAGTCCGGTCCAATCTCTGCCGCCCCAGGAACGAAAGTAGGCGTAGGGGGCCAATGCCTTGGTGACACAAGCGGTGAACTCAGTACGATACCTTGCCAGCATAGAACAGCTCACGCTCTCGAGAGACGCTGCCGGTTTAATTGCTCGTAAAACAGTGGCTAGTTCATCTTCATATTCATGCACACGCTCCCGAAGCTCGTTTAAGCGCAATCTCAAATGCTGTTCACAATCATAGGCGCGTTTAAAACTAGCCGCGAGTATGCCACTCTCTTCCAGTTGCTTATCACTAGGCATATTGTTAGGCCTGCGATAGCGCAGATAGGCGAAAAGCTGCGCTGCCAAATCGGATGTTTTCTCGTGTCGAGAGGATAGCCCCTCTTGAGAATGGCGCAGCCACGGCTTCTCATCGTGAAGATCGGGGCGAACAATGCCCTCGCTTTGAATTACTGCCGCTGCGGCGACAGTAAGATCAACCAGCGCTGCTGTTGAAAATCGCCCATCTTGAAGCCCTTGAGCCGTATCGAGCATAGCAACGGCTACAAGCTTGCGCAGGAGGATGTCGAGAGGAATCGCAGCAGCGAGGTGTCCTATCTTTGTCAAATTATCCTGAGGCGAAAAAAGCCCGAGAAGCTCCAATCGAGCGATGGCAGCCTCAAGCCGCGCAGGCTTTATATCACGCCGGCCGACAAGCTTCACCAGATCGTGCCCTGCAGCACAGTAGTTCAGTACATGGCAGGATAGATCTGCCGTATCCGCTTCAACTGGTGGAAAATCTGCCAAATCAGCCACCGGCTTACGGCCGAGATAATAATAGAGATCCGGCTGCGACGATTCCTGGATCGATAGTGGAATCCGACCAATTCTCCCCCTTCCCTGTTCGATCTCTTTCTTAGTCGCATCTTCATAGGTAAGCAGATTGCACCCATGATCATCAAGATATCTCGTACGACGGGTAACTGCTCGGTCTATAACAGCTCTAACGGGGAGGTTTACTCCGGTTCTACCCTTGGTCGAACAAATAACGCGAGGGATACCCTGTGCAGGCAGAGAGATGGCAAGATCACAGTCGCTCTTCGGCGATTTAGAGTGTAGTGTAACTACCTCAAAAACTGGCGCCCCAACATCCATCATCCGAGTGCGCAACCGATCAGCGGTCATTTCGGTTTCGGGCTTAGCTGCACAATGAACCAAAGTACTTATATTTCTGGTGGCAAGATCAAGCACTATCTCATCAAACTGCCCCGGACTGGCTTCAATCGTTTCAATCCGCGGACGACCCCGAGCACGCTGGCGTGTCTCCACGAGGGGGACCCCTTCGCTATAAATATCGTCCAGGGGCAATGTCGCTGAACAGAGAATTATCCTAAAAGGTGTGAGACCAGCTCGGAGCATACGTTCTTGCAATTCACGCAACTCTTCATACGCAAAAGTTTGATCAGTGCTTCGCTCATGCCATTCATCAAATATAATCGCCGTCTTGCTCGAGATCGGAGACTTTTCCTCTCCCTCGGGGAAATTGCCCAGGACTCCCAGCAGCTTATTTAAAAAATATCCGGTGGTGAAAAACTTGCAGTTGTTGCTCTTTCCCTGATTCCGCGCATCGTATCCATGCCCCCACCCAACTACCGACTTTGGACCCGGCTCCTGGGCATAAAAACGTGAAAGCTGCTTTGCTCCCTCCTCCACCAGTATCCGGCGCGGCTCAAGAACCACAACGGAGTACCCATCTTCCATCAAAATTCCCGGAAGCATGGTTGACTTTCCAGAACCGGTCGGCGCTTGAAAGAGTACCCGACTCTCACGCTCCATGGCAACGAGAAGGCGATCGGCTGCTGGAACTATAGGGGAGCTAAAAAGAAGCCCACGCTCCCTCTCGGAAATATTTCGCCCCACTGAGTTAAGAACGAAACGCCCTCCCGCCGTGGCGCAGTCAAAGATCGTCGGCGTTCGCATCGACATGAAAGGCGAGTTGAGTGGCGGTGGCTGTTGGACGATGTTGGGCTGAGAGGAGCGGCGGGCGGATGGTTCGGTGACAGAAGCAGGATCTAACACAGCATTACGCATCACAACACCTCGACAACAAGGTTAAAGCAGCACGACGAGTTATCCTAACTTTCAGGAACTTAAACTAAATCGAGGGTAGTTGGAAGTGCTTTTGAGAAAAATAAGGATCGAAAAGCAGAAAAGAATACTACCCGGTAGGTGAAGGATAGTTGATCATTGAACTAAGGAACCTTTGAGAATCTTTGACCTTCGCGAGCATCGTACCTTCCGCGTTACAATTTCCCTAATAAATTTAACGGGAAGGGACGGAGGACGCGAGGGGAAAAGCCAATTATATGAGTTTTTCAGAGCCCTCTAGACTACTACGGGCTGTGCATATTCTGGCAGCTAATGTCTATTGCCTCATCATGAGTTTCCCCCTTCACCCGGCCTCGCGGCCAGTGCTTCGGCGGGACAGGCTGCAGCAAGTGCTACGTAGTACAAGATGGGGGACAAGACGGCTAATGCTGTCAGCCGCGGTTGGTAGTTGTAACTGATGCAGTCGGCAGAAAGCTGACTGCCGAGCTCTGATAGCGGCTTACAGAATTCAGATAGCAGGCAGGTGGCACGAGCCTCTTCCGCACGAATGCGCGGATCGATTCAACGCTCATCGGTCCGAGCTAAGCCTCGTTAGGAGCTATGCGAAGCATAGCTCCTTACCCAACCCCACCCACCAGCACCTGCCCTACAGCGAGCCCTCCATCATTGGGTGGCAGCTGCGCGTGGATAAGAAGATCAACCCCTTGATCGCACAGCATCTGACTTACGAGGCGTGTGAGGAGGCGGTTACAAAAAACCCCGCCACTGGCTACGACGGCGCGCTTTCCCGTGCGCGCAAGTCCGTGTATCACCAGGCGACATGCCGCTTGTGCTAGCGCCCGGTGAAAAGCAAAGGCCCACTCGGCATCCCGGCCGGCTTCGTGCTCGAGCAGCGCCGAAAAGACCTCCCTCCAGGAAACCTCGAGCAGGTCTTGGCGTAGCTCAATACCGAATTCAAGGTGCGGAATAGAAAGTGCAGATTCGGCTCTATAGGCTAGCTCTTCAAGGCAGATAGCAGCCTGCCCTTCGTAACTAACCTCGCGCGGCGCAACATGCAGGAGAACGGCCGCGGCGTCGAACAGACGCCCCACCGCCGAGCTTTGCGGGGTGTTAATGTGGCGCTCTGACTGCGTGCGCCAAATAGAAAGCTCTTCGCTTCGCACCTGGTGACGGCTCAGAACATCCTTCGGCAGCTCTCGACCAACTACCTGCGCACGGGCAAAGGCTTGGCGCACGGGGAAGCGCACCGCCGCGTCTCCACCAGGAAGTAGCGCCGGGGCAAAGGTCCCGAGGCGTTCATAGCCATGCAGGTCAACTGCAAGGAGCTCCCCGCCCCAGATACTGCCGTCCGGCCCGTAACCGGTACCGTCGAAAACGAGGGCTAAACACTCAGTTAGTTTATGCTCCACCATCGCCGAGGCGGCATGGGCGTGGTGGTGCTGCACAGCGACAACTTCGCATCCAAGGCGCGCTGCCAAAGCGCGGCCGATGCGGGTAGCGTGCATGTCGGGGTGTAGGTCAACCGCGATCCGCTCCGGCTGCCGATGCAGATGGCGTGGAAACTCTTCACACAGCCGCTCAAGCCAGGCGATGGCTTCGGGGGTTTCAAGATCCCCGATGTGCGCCGATGGCGTCACCATCCCATCATACCCAAGCGCGATGCTATTTTTGAGCTCTGCGCCAACTCCAAGCACACAGCGTGTCAACGCCACGGGAAGCTCCAGTGCCGCCGGCGCGTAACCGCGCGCTCGGCGCCAAACCTGCGCTCGCTGCCCCTGAATTACGCACAGCGAATCATCGGCACGAAGTGAGATCTCACGATTGTGCAGCAAAAAGGCGTCGGCGATGCCCTGGAGGCGTTCAATGGCATCGGCATTGGTAGTGCAGACCGGCTCTCCGCGCCGATTGCCGCTGGTCATAACGAGGAGATCAAAAGCTGGCGTCGGATCTCCCGCTAGCTGCTGAAAAAGTAGCCAATGAAGCGGCGAAACTATGGGCAGCACCCCTAAGGTCAGGCTATCCGGAGATAGCGCGCTGATACAGAGAGCGGGCGCAACATCTGCTCTGAGGCGTAAAACCACAGCTGGAGCCACAGCGCTGCTAAGAAGTGCACGTGCCGCCTCAGGAACTTCGCAATAACGCTCCACCACCACTTCATCACGCGCCATCACGGCAAACGGTTTATGCGGGCGATCTTTTAGGCGTCGAAGGCGCGCCACGGCCTCGGCATTGTAGGGATCCACGGCGAGGTGAAAACCACCGATGCTGCGCAGGGCTACAATTCCACCACCAGCAATAATGCGGCGCGCCTCTATAATCGGATCAAGCGTGCTGACTACCCCACGGGCATCAGCCAGCAACAACTTTGGTCCGCAGGCGGGACAGGCGATGCTTTCAGCATGGAAGCGGCGATCAGCTGCATCGCTGTACTCAGCGGTACACTTGCGGCACAACGGAAAGCAGCCTAGCGTCGTTCGCTCGCGATCGTAGGGCATCTCCGTAATCACGCTGTAACGCGGACCACAACGGGTACAGGTGCTAAAGGGATATCGAAACCTACGGTTGGCCGGATCAGCGATATCACTCAAACACGCGCCACAAACCGCTAGATCGGGCGGAAACGAGAGCTGGTACGAGCTCGCCGTGCTACTTTCAAGTATCGCAAAAGGTTCAGCCCCCTCCCCTGGTCCCAAGGGCTCGTCGCTTAAGCGGCTGATATCAACTATCTTGGCTTGTGCCGAAAGTCTCTCGGGAAGGCGCTCAAGGAACGTGGCGATAGTTTCGGCTGCGCCGCGCAGCTCAAGCTCCACACCTCCAGCCATGTTGCGCACCCAGCCGCCAAGCCGCAAAGTCCGCGCCAGCAGATAAACCATCGGGCGAAAGCCGACCCCTTGGACGATGCCATTAATCCGAAAACGCTGCGTGCGCATTACGTTATTACTGAGTAACCCGCACCGTCCCCTGACTGACCAATTCCGTCAGCTCGCGCAAGAGGGCCACGGTTTGGGGCGTTGTCTCATCTCGTGCTGCTTCATTAAGGCTACGTTGCGCCTCTTGGGTAAGTACCCTGTCACACTTAATGCGTTCAACTAGATCAACCAATCGCGAGTTATTACCTGACCTTATTGCTTCTTCCATTGTCTAAGGCTCCTCGAATCTTTGGTACTTCAAATAGATATTCCATAACGTGAGGCAAAGGATTTACCGAGCACGTGCACGGGGACCCTACTAACTTACATCTTATTAAACAGGTATGTAAACTGAAAGCTTCTATGCCGCCCGAAAAAAAGTGTTGGCGTAAAAAGCGCATCGAGGGCGGACGGCCTGTCCTGAGCGTAAGTCGAAGGAAGAAGCGCGCGTGCGCGCGCTTCTAGCCCACCTTTGGTGCGAGAACTTTTCACGCCAACACCGTGCAGGCAAGCAAAACCAAGTATTCACGGACATCATTACTACTGCACGGACAGTCTCGAATGGCATTAAGTTAGTAACTACTCAATAACCCCGGGCAAAAAAACTTGATCCTAGTCCTGGTCTTAAGTCCTCGTCGTTTCCTTGGTCGAAATTATTGACCAAATAACAATGACCACGATTTAGGACCATGACCAAAATCAAGACTAGGGTAAAGACTCGCCCCAAGTTATTGAGCAGTTACTTAAGTTAAGGGCAATCCGCTGAACTTACAGCCTTTTCTTGCTCTTGACCTTATGCTGTATCCGTTCACGCCCCCTGTCATCCCGAGGAGCGCTAGCGACGAGGGGACGTTCGGCTGAGCTCACGTCGAAGCCTCCACCGCTAGCGACGACGGAGGTCCCTCGTCGCTCTACCCTTTTCGGGGTTTTAGCTGGTTCGGTGCAGAGTCGCTGGAAAAGGGTAGCGCTCCTCGGGATGACAAAAGTGCGCACTTTGACAGGGATCGTGAACGGTCACCATATCAGCCCGACATTGAGTTTCATTACATGTAATCAGCAAGCTAGATACACCATATTTTTCCTTACACCCGGCTGCTTTCGTGAGCAGTTGGCTTTTCCTGTCTGCGCAGTGTTGGAGTGAAAGGTTCTCGCACCGAAGGTGGGCTAGGAGCGCGCGCAAGCGCGCTCCTAGCTTCGCTTATGTCTTAAACGCCGCCATCGTCCGATCGAGCTGCTCGACCTTGTCCACCGCTCCGCGCGTGCTCTTATCGATCTCGATCATGGCTGAGCTGATCTGCTGTACTCCCTTCGCCTGCTCGGCTGAGGCAACCGCGATTCCCTCCATAAGCTCATTGGCTTTAACCGTCTCGCCCTGAGCTGCAGAGAAGGCCGTCGTCGTCTGCTTGAGAAGCGAGGAGCTATCATGGATCTTTTGGCTTGTTTGATCGAGCAGGCTTGCCGTACTGCCAGCGGCGCTCGTGGCACGCTTTGCCAGGTTGCGCACCTCATCGGCTACCACAGCAAACCCCACCCCAGCATCCCCAGCCCGCGCAGCCTCAACCGAGGCGTTAAGTGCTAAGAGGTTAGTCTGGAAGGCGATCTCATCAATCGTCTTTACAATGGCGGATGTTTCGACACTCTTCTCCGAAAGCTCTTTAGTAGCTTGCGTGAGCGAGTGCATCGCATGCGCGGCTTCTTTCATCCGGCTCGTTGCCTGCGCCATGAGCCGACTTCCCTCACTGGCATTGGCCGAATTCTGCTCCGTTGTTGCCGTAAGCTCCTCAAGTGAAGCCGATGATTCCTCAACCGTCGCCGCCAACTTCGAGGTCCAGCTGCCGATACTCGTTAAGACGTCTCCAGCAGCGCTCTTGGCCTGCGAGAACCCCTTATTAAGATCACCGATAAATTTATTGAAAAGTCCGGCAATCTCTCCTATTTCATCCTGAGAACGGACCTCGACACGGCGGGTCAGATCGCTCTGACAGGCTTTGAGTGCCGCGAGGAAGCGTGAAAGCGGATCGCCGACAACGAACTTAACAGCGACAAATATCGCCGCCGCCAGCACAGCCAGCATGACGAGCAGTCCCCAGACACTCGTCGTCTTAAGCTCTTTTTGTAAACCTGCTAAGGCAGCTTGTCCCTGCTCTTCTGCCTGCTGCAAGGCTGCAGCGGAGAACTTGAAGAATGTCGTGCCCCCGTTTTCTCCCTCGCGCCATGTTGTGTGGCAACGGATGCAGTCGGCAACTACCTTCTTGGGCGAATATATCTCGAAAGCCCCAGGCTTGCGCTCGAAAAGTGCCTCTTCCGCAACGTTAATCTGCTCCCGCACACCAGCATCGAGCTGACGCCCAATAGCATCCTTTTCGGTCGAGTGCGTAACGACGCCATCGCGACTAAAAAGGGAGAACTCCATCAAGCCTTTGACATTTTTTTGCTGTTCAAGAAGACGGCTAAACTTCTCCATCTCACCACGTTCCAGAGAGTTTGCTATCGCATATTCCACGGAGATGTGGATATTGCGCGCGCCTGCGATTTCGCGATTTTCGAGAAGCGCAAGGTCACTCTCCGTCAGTGCTTTGACGGCTCTCACGGCGCGGCGATACTGAATAACCTGAAACGGCACCGTCACCAGGACGAGGACGATAATCAGCCAGAAAAGTAGTTTGGTTCGAATGGAGAGTCTCATTTGTTATCCTTAAGCTCTTTAAGCGAACGAGGACTGCGCTTGGTATACAACGGATAATTAGCTTTGTGCGCAAAATGCGGCGCCGCACAGCCGATACAGGGCACGCCCGCATTTATGCAGTAATTGGCGCCCGAGTTCCAGTGCCGCAGTGGGCAATCAGCGTAGGTTATCGGGCCAGCACAGCCGAGCTTAAAGAGGCAACCCTGTTCGCCGAATTTGGTGGCGAATGCTTCGCGCTCATAATCGGGGAAGCGATTGCACTGGTCATGCAGGCAGCGCCCATAAAACATCTTCGGGCGGTTGAGCTTATCAAGCTCCGGCATACCGAACTTCAAGACATGCACAATCGTACCGACGAGCCAGTCCGGATGCGCTGGGCAACCAGGCACTCGGATAAACGGCGTGGTGATCTTTTGACTGGCAAGATAATCTGGAACACTAACCGCCCCTGTCGGGTTATTTTCGGCACCGGGCACCCCACCAAAACAGGCACATGCCCCGACCGTAATTATAGCACTGGCATTCTGCGCCGCTCGCGCCAGCTGCTCCGTATACAGCTCACCGCCGACACGGCAGGCTAGCGGCATCCCCGCGGGCACCGCACCTTCGGTTACCAGAACGTAGCCCTTTTCGGCGATCGAATGTTTTAGCACATCCATGCTCACCTGCCCCGTGCCCGTCATCAGCGAAGAGTGGAAGCGAAGCGAGATATACCTGGTCAGCACCTCGGCCACGGTATCGGTGTCTGAGTTAAGCAGGGAGACCGAGCATCCGGAGCAACTTAAACCCTGAAGCCAGATAACGGGGGCGGTTCCGTGCGCCATCTCGGCCAACGCTTCGGCCACCTGTGGGGTCAGGGTCTCACTCAAACCAAGAACGGCTGCAAGCTGAGCACCATATTTTAAGAATTGGCGGCGATTCATCTGCACCATAAGATTCTCCTTTTTTTTAATGCACCGCGCAGGCAAGACAGGGATCGAACGAGCGTACCACACGAGCCGCTTCGAGCGGTTGATCCGGATTGGCGAGCGGCGTTCCGACAAGCGCCTGCTCGACCGGACCAGCGACGCCGCGTTCATCTCGCGGCGAGCAGTTCCAGGTCGTCGGCACGATGCACTGATAGTTGGAGATCTTGTGATCTTTGATCTCGATCCAGTGACCGAGCGCTCCGCGCGGAGCCTCAATCATCCCATAACCACGCCCCTGCTCTGGAATTTCAAAATCATTCATCGAGGGCAGGCCAGGTTTTAGTTGATCAAGCCAGACCGCCAGCTGATCGGCGACAAGTTTAGCCTCAATAGCGCGAGCCAGGTGGCGTCCCATGGTCGACACCAGATCTTCCAGCGGACGGCCCAAGCGTGCCAGCGAGGCATCGATTAGGTCACGTGCCTGCCCAGGAGATCCCAGGCGATAGGCGATGAGCATTCGCGCCAGTGGCCCGACCTCCATCGGCTGATCATGGTAGCGCGGAGCCTTGAGCCAGCTGTAAACTCCCTTCCCCTCTTTCTCAGGCGCAGCGATGGTTTCGCCCTCACTCGGCTTAAGCGGCTTACTGCCAGCCAAAAGTGAGCTTGCCACCGACTCGGTAATAGCTGCTTCATCAACGCCCGACAACTCCTTGCCGATCAATACCCCCGCGGGCAAGAAGCGTTGCTTGCTTTCGTCTGAATCAGGGAAGTTGCCGTACGAGAGAAATTGATTGCACCCCTTACCGATCTTAAAATACTCAGGGAATGCGCCGCCGATCAATTCGACATCGGGCAGATAGGCCTCACTGATAAATCTCTGCAAGCGTCGAAGTAATGAGCCATACTTCTCCATCTTAGTCACCGAGGCCTGCTCGCTCACGCCGCCCGGCATAAGCGTTGCCGGATGAGGCATCTTGCCGGCAAAAAGAGCGCACATCTGGTGCGCCGTTTTGCGCATTTCAAGAGCCTCGAAATAGTGGTGAATCGCCAGAAGATTAACCTCTTTGTCTTCGACATAGCGCCCCTCATAGCGCGGCAGAAACGGCGCTAGCGGATAAATCACCTTCGAAGCGCTCTGCGTCTGGGCCCAACTCTTGAGACTAAGCAGCAGGGAGTCGCTGCCGCCATAGCCAAGAATCGCCGCGATGTCGATATAGTCAAGCGCCGTCAGTTGATAAAAATGAACGATGTGCGACTGCAAGAAGTTTGCGCCCAAGATGAGATTACGCAGCAGCCTGCCATTGGTAGTCGGCGTTACTCCGAACGCCATATCCTGCCCAAGAATAGCCGCGGTGCCGTGCGATACCGGGCAAACGCCGCAGATGCGCTGCGTCAACTGGTGCGCATCGAGTGGATCACGCCC
Source organism: uncultured delta proteobacterium (assembly GCA_903922175.1). Lineage (GTDB taxonomy): Bacteria > Bdellovibrionota_C > UBA2361 > UBA2361 > CAIXSY01 > CAIXSY01. Next base: position 11,694 of record CAIXSY010000375.1, read on the forward strand.
GCGTAAAATATTTTCGAAGCCGCGAAACATCTCACCTGCACAGTGCCCCGACGTTACCACACCATCAGCGACATCGACATGAATCGCAAGATGTCCTTCAATGCGAGTGATCGGATCAATCGTGATAGTGCGCGTCATAACGAAGCCCCGTAATAAGTGTAGAAAGAAACACTTCCACTAATAAACTATTTTATCTCTCGTCGCTATTTGTAATCGTGATCTAGCGCCATTTACTTAAGGCACACTCGTCCCGCATCAACAGACATTGATGTCGGCTAAGCGTTCTGTAATAAAGAACTCAGTGACAGATGCTACAATCTCGATCGAGGTCCTTAGCATGGCTGCGCTTACCACCCGGCATGGAACCACGCCCAGCCCCAATCGCCGCGCGCACCAACGTCGTTGCTTTTAAGCCACAATCTGACAGTGGGACCAGCCCAGCGCCCTTCCCACAACGCTCCGCTGCAACGCTGCGTCGATCCACCTTACTCTCGGCAAATATCTCATAGGAAAAATAAGCTCCTGTCAGCAGGACGAGGATGAGCACTCCGAACATTCCAAGAATTGACGTCACCTTTGGACTCACCGGAACCCCCACCAATTATTTTAAGAAAACATTGTTCCAAGTGAAGCCGGTACAATCGATGTAATACGCGGATCGGCGAGGGCCTTTTCGATATTCAATAAGACAATCACGCGTTCGTCTTGCCCCCGCGCCATGCCCAAGATGAAATCGTTGTCACGGCCGAGCCCATACTGCGGTGCCGGCGCCAGCTGTTTAGCCTGAAAATTTGAGACCTCCTGCACGCAGTCGACGATCGTTCCGATAAGATTGGCTTTGCCGAGGACGTGTGCCTCGACAACGATAATGCAGCTTCTTTCGTTTACTTTTACAAGCGGTAGTCCAAACTTAGCCCGCAGATCGACAATGGGAAGAATCTTTCCGCGTAGGTTAATCACACCTTGGACATAGCTGCATGTTCCGGGCACGGCAGTGACCGGCATCATCTTTACGATCTCTCGTATCTTGCTTATGTGTACGCCGTAGCGCCCTTCGCCCAAGGCGAAGGTAAGGTACTTGCCAACCAGTGACGAAATCTCCGCATCTACCGAAATTGCTCTTTCAACTACGTCACCCATCGCCTCCCCCGTTGGCAATAGACTCATGGATTAGTCGAGTCCACGCACAAGGGAAACGTCGGCGATCACAACGAAGTGCTTTACGATTTGAGGCTAATTAGTTCCTGTCCGGAAATGGCAAAGAATGGCCAGGAACTATCCTTAGGCACTGCCTCGCCTCAGACCGACGAGTGTTGAACCGACCCTGCTCGCTCTCTGTCTTCTGTAATCCGATCTCAGCGATCTGCAGTCAGCTTTCTGCTGACTGCATCAGCTGCAGCTACGGCCGCAGCCGACGGCCGTAGCTGCATCGGATGCAGTCAGCAGAGAACTGACTTCGGATCGCTCCCGTCTCGGCTCTCGCCGAGCCGAGGTCTGGAGGTTGGTGAAACACCTTACGGCGAGAGACGGAGAGAGCCGATTGCAGAACAACGCTCGTCGGTCTAGGGCAGAGCCTCGCTAGATTCCTTGACTCTCAAAACGTGTACTAAATGGGTTGCATTGGGGCCCTTTCCCCTCCGCGCTCTCCGCGGCTCATGTGTGATATTTTATATTAATATTCACACAGGAGCCGCGGAGGCTATGGTCTGAGGTTTCCCTCGCTAGGATTTAACTGCAAGAATCCTCAAACTTTACCCGCAGCGCCGGATTACTATCCGTCCCAGCAGCCGTGGTGCCTTTCACCTCGACGCAGGCACCAATAATAAGATCGCTGACCAAACCATCTCGGTACACCGTCGCATCAGAGACGACAAATGACTTACCATCAACAGTAAAGGTCAATCCACTTACCGCGGTAATGGCTCCCTTCGCTTCGATCTCAGAGCCTCCCTCTCGGGAATTATTATCGCAAGAATCTGTGCCGTCGACATGATGTTCGATTATATCAGGCACACCGTCTCCATCAGAATCTTCAAGCCCTGTCGGCAGCGATGATTTAAGTTTTATTTTATCCTGCCCCAAAAGCTTTGCCGAGTGACGCTTTATCTTAGCATCGAGCGCTTTATACTGCTTTAATTCACTACGCAGCTCGGTTACCTTTCGACTCTCCGCCGGGGCGGAACTAACCAGAAGACCCGGTGAGGCTAGAAAAGCTAAACACAATGAAAGAATCGCGCGGTGCTTTAAAACTGATGACATGCAAGATACTCCAATAAAAGGTTATTGATGTCACTTAAGAGTACCAGCGATTCAACGGCATGACAAGAAATTTCTCGGCAGGCAATATCGAAAAGACAAAGGCGCACTAAGCAATTCTCTTACCGCATGCGACAGATCATGATTGCGCTCGCAAACTGTAAGCGTTCACGGGGCCTAACTAATTGGAACTATGGAAGTGGGATGAAGTTGCGCGAAGGGCACGAAAGAGGACACGAAAACCACGAAATAAATTGCTGAGTATTCACCTGAAGTTAACTCCAGGTGAATACTCAGCAAATACTTTCGTGGCTTTCGTGTAACTGGATTCCTTCCGCTAGTTCCAATTAGTTAGGCCCCGTGAATGCTTACCGCGAACTTACCCTGCCAAAGTTGAACACGAAGAGTGTCGAACAGTTACTCCATTATTCTCGCGGACTATTACTCAAGAAGCCTGAGCACCAACGCGCCTGACTGGTTCGCCTACGCCAGAATTGCGCTTGATGCCTGTAGTGAAGGAATACCACTAGTGTCGCAACCGGAAAGTTTTTTCACTTAAAACTAATGTTTTTCTCTTGAACCTGGCCTTGAACTCCCGCTTGGTCTTGGCTAATTCCCCTTAGATTTAGGCTTAAACGTCGAAGTCAAGGTCGAAGAGAGCAGGCCACGGCCAAGCGGGAGTTCAAGGCCAAGTGAAAAAACTTTCCGGTTGAGGCACTAGGTTAGCCTCAACACCCTACTCCGTTCACCCCCCGGCGCTGGGGGTGGGATGACCGTCTTGGCCCACAGCAGCAGCGCGTCACGAATTTCGTCGCTGTAGTCATAGGCGCTGTCTGATATTCGAATACGGAAACTTCCCGAGCGCCGCTGTTGAATGACGTCGATAATATCGGGGCGGATACCGAGGCGTGCCAAGCCAAACTGAAAGGTGCGATAGAGGTCAAGCGCATTCCATGCCGGCGAAGCGCGCATGCGCTTATTGAGGCGCTGCACGGCGCGCGCCAAAGTTCTCCGCGCGCCACCATGTACGGATGGAAATATCAAGGGCTGGGCTGCATCCCCCCCCTTCATCTTGGCCAGTGCCTGCAGCAGTGGCGGAACTAAATAGATCTGCGGTACAGAGTCCGGCGCTGTGCTATTGGGGATACACCAACAATCGACGCGAATCTCACTCCAACGCATCCGCAAAACATGCTTAATCCGTTGCCCGGTTAGTATCAACACTTTAAACAGAGCCTGGGTCAGAGGCTGCTCATCAACCAGCGCCTCTAAAAGCTGATGCAGCTCCTTGGTCGTCAAAATTCTGCGCCGAGGCTCCCTTGCTGCGGGCGAGTCCGTCTCGCGGACAGGATTATCCGGCCGAAAGCCGCGCTGCTTGGCAAACGAGAAGAGACTACTAGCCACTGCCCTTACCCGCGCGGCAAGTACAGGAGTACCACGCACATTGGCTATATGCTCAAGCAGCCGGGTGACGTCTTCTTGGCGAATATCTTGAATCTTCCTATCACCCCAGATCGGTCCAAGCTCTTTATGAACAATGCGCCGATACTCCTGCGCGGTACTCGGGGACTTTTTGACCAGGTACTCGCTTACAAAAAGCTGTCCCACTTCACTAAAGGTCCCGGAACGGCGGTAGACGCGCCATTCAGCAGCAGCATCCTCACCGCGCGTCGCCTTATGCACAACCTCCAATGCTTTTTGGCGCGCCTCAGCTACCGAGAAGAGGGGGAAGTTGCCCAGCGTCAATCGCTTACGCTTGCCGTGCAGAGGATAGACCACAAAGAACGCCTTGCGCCCCGTTTTACTTAGGCGCACACCGAAGCTCCCCCCGACCGAAAAGCCGCTGTCGTAGACCTCCAGCTGAGCCGCATTGGTACTCAGTGCCTTAACTAAAATGTCGTCCAAGGCCTGCTCAGGCATAAATCAGCACCTCTCAGGGAGTCAAATTATGTGCGAATTGTGTGCAGAAGTCAAAACGTAACTAATCCTTATTTTCCTACAAAACAGGCCATTATGTTTACTTAGTGAACCCTTTCGAGAGATTGAGGCAGGTTAGCGAAAACACCTTAAGGCTTAGTTTAAAATTTTTAATCAGTAAACCTGCGATCCAGAGGGACGCAGTCTGATTATCTAATAGTGTTATAAATTCTTTTTTGTAACTACTTAGAGCCTGTCCGGAAACAGCGAAAGCGCGATAGGACGGGAGAAATAAGTGAAATAGTAGAGTAGTATACGTGGCCAATTTCGAGGTTAAGCCCGAAAGAGGCACGCTATAATAGCGCCGACTAGTGAATTTTGAGGCTA
>CAIXSY010000376.1 GCA_903922175.1 uncultured delta proteobacterium
ACTCCGTGCGATCTCAGTGGCACTCCGTGAGAAATAATCATTACGTTCAGCCCATACTTAATGAGCAGATGCAAGAAATATTAGTAATCGCTGAATAGCGTAGGGTGAATTCGATACATGCCAGTTTCTCGACTTGGTATAATTGACCTCGGGACGAACTCAGTTCGCTTCGACATCCATGAGATCGGCCCCAAGCGTACGTTGCGTATGCTCCATCGCGAGCGCTTAATGCTGCGCCTTGGGGAAGGGGTATTTCTTAAAGGACGGCTAGACCGTGCTGCGGTGGGGCGTACCGCTGAGGCTTTTGCCAGTTTTCGCTATACGGCCGATCAGTTGGGGGTACGCAAGATCGTGGCGGTAGCCACGAGCGCGGTTCGCCAGGCCAGCGACCGTGAAAAGTTGCTGCGCGCAATCAAGAAGAGTTCCGGCATTCAGCTGCGAGTCATCTCCGGCGAGGAGGAGGCTCGTCTTATCGCTCGCGGGGTATTGCGCTATGAAGGCAAGCTTCCTAAGAAATTTGCCCTGGTTGACATCGGCGGCGGTAGCACAGAGATTAGCCTGTGCAAGGATCGTCGCGCGCTTTGGTCCTCAAGTTTTAAGTTAGGCTCAGCTCGCATCGAGCAGCTCTTCGCGGTAGGGGGGGTGGGGATTTCGAAGAAGGCCTGCCAAAAGCGAATCGATGGGTTGCGTACATACGTTCGCGAACTCCTCGATCGTCACGCCGAAAATAATCACTGGGGACCGCTGCGCACACTTATTGGTTCAAGTGGTACCGTCAAAGCGCTCGTTCGCCTACAGCACGAGGGCGATCCGGCTAGGCGCGTTCTAAATCGACGTTTCTTAAAGCGTATTATCAAGAAGATGTGTGGACTCACGCGCGTAGAGATGGTCCGAATTCCTGGCATGGACCCTAAGCGTATCGATATGATTCTTGGCGGTGCGGTGTTGCTCGACGAGATAATGGGTGCCTTCGGAGCTTCTCAGGTGCGCTATTCGGACAACGCGCTGCGTGAAGGGGTGTTAGATGAAGAGATAAAGCTGCTGCACGATAAGCGCGACTCACACCTTGGTCTACACCTTGAGGATCTGGAAGAACGGCTTCGCCGATCACTGACCAATCCGCTCTATGTGCAGCGTGTCTCTGCTGTCTGTGAAGATCTCTTTATTCACCTTGCCCCGCTCCATCACCTCAAGCCGAAGTGGCGATCGTTATTACGCGCATCGATCCTGCTCCAGAATACAGGGCGGACAATTAGCGTTTTGCATCATGCGCAGCACTCATTCTATATCGCCGAACATCTCGATTTCCCCTGGATTGAGGAGGAGGAGCGGCGATCGATGGCGCACCTCTGCTTGTGGCATGGTGAGGGAAAGGTTTCCCGCCGCGGGTTACATTTCTTGAAGAGCGCTGCTGAGCGTGTGGCATTTCTCAAGGCGCTCGCACTCCTGCGTCTGGCCAATGCTCTTGTGTGGCATGAACGCTCGAATGTGCGCGTGGCGCGTGCATCTATCACGCGGCGGTTGGTTCGCCTGTACGTGCGTGCCAATGGTTCTTGTGAGCTGGTAAAGTTGCGTGCTGAAGGGCGCAAGAAATTATTCGAGCAGACCTTTAATCGCGTGCTGAGTATTGAAGCTCGGAGCTAGATTCCTTAGTCGTGAAACTTGTATTATAGCAGGCGCTCTGGCGAGACGAGGTGCGGCAAGTGCTCTGTAGGGCAAGACGGCCAAGGCCGTCGGCTGCGGCCGTAGCTGATGCCGTCATCAGAAATCTGACAGCTGATCGCCGATAGCAGTTTACAGAAGAGGTCGGGATCAGTCTGAGGCATCGCCTCGCTAGTTTTTTCGCGCTGAAATGTCGAGACTGGTAATAAAGTCACTCGCCTTAGATCCGGGCGGCAGCGCTGCCACTATTTTTTTATAAAGCGGATCGTCTGCGTTGCTCATTGTATCGATATAGGCCGATTTCCTATCGAGTTTAATCTCGATCAGTCCCACGGCTTTGACCATTGTTTCGGTCTCGCTGATGAGGCTTGCTCCAGCAACACAGCCTATGAGCGCCTCGACCATGCTAAGCACCTCTTGTGGCAGAGGTTTAATAAGCGCCAGGTCGGAGATGGCCACGCGACCGCCTGGTTTTAACACGCGGGCGATCTCTTTCCAAACTTGCTGCTTATTGGGGGAGAGGTTGAGGACGCAGTTTGAGATTACGACATCGACACTTGAATCAGCCAAGGGTAAGTACTCAATCTCGCCCAAGCGAAACTCGACGTTGTTCAGGCCGGTACGTTCGGCGTAGACTACGCTGTTCCGGCGAGCCTTAGAGAGCATCTCGGCGGTCATGTCGACACCAATTACACGCCCGGTTGGCCCAACTTTTGGACCAGCGATAAAGGCATCGAATCCGCCACCACTGCCAAGATCAAGCACGACGTCACCCGCCCTAAGCGATGCTATCGCAGTTGGATTCCCGCAGGAGAGGCCCATGTTCGCTGATTCCGGCGTGCCCGACAGCTCGGCTTGGGAATAACCGATGTTTTTGACAAGTGCCTCGACATCGAAATCAGTTTGACCACAACATCCGCCGCCAGCACAGCCGCAGTAGTTGCTGTTGTCTGGTACCGTCTTGAAGACGCCGTCGGTGGCGATCTTCGAGTATCCAGCTCTAACGCTTTCGCGGATCTTTTCATGCTGAGTGCTGTCGTTAGTCATGCTAGTTTCCTTATAAACGCCTAGACTGTTTGGCCACCACGTCTTTTTTCGTTTTCGCTAGGGGCAATGTTTCCTGGCATCCAATAGTAGGATACGACTTATGCGTGATTATGAAAAGGCAGACAGCCACATCATATGGTTGGCGCTGGCGGTTGTTCTGACAGCGCCGTTATGTGATGGTGTGCTCGTGCGCACAATATTGATCGTTCAGGTTAGAAGCTACACGGGAAAGGGGTCTCAAGCCGAGATTGTCGTGCTCACCTATTCGATGGTGAAGCGCGTGATAAGAACTGCGGGTACCTTCTTCGGGTGGATCGCCGTGGCACTGCTATCGTTGGCTGTCCCGATCGTACACTTTGTTCTCGTACCAACTTTTCTGGTGATTGCGCTGTGGCACTCTATGCTGCGCATGCGTACGAAAGCGATGGTCAGTGAGGGCTGGGGGACATGCCCAGAGTGTGGTGCACGCTTTACTATAAGCGCCAAGCCCTTGCAGGCGCCGTTCGTGGAAACCTGCGATGGCTGCCAGCGAGAGCTTGAGGTTCGGATAGGGGACTAGATTCCTTAACCCCGAAAATGTGTGCTAATGAGTGGCATTCTATTTTGTAACGCGGAACGAAGTCACGAAGGAATTGAATATATACCTTCGTTCCTTCGATCCTTCGCGTTATAATTTTTTCGGGCTGGAGTGAAGCCCTGCTGGTGCCTCGACTATGAAGTTCTTTCAGGGTTTTTACTGGTTGAACGGAGGCGGACGGATCCGTAAGGCGTTTTGTCTTGGCATCGTAGACTATCGACGTAAATTTAGGCACCGGGCTGTGCACAATGAAAAGAACTTTTTGCACGAGGTACTAAATTAGCAGCGTTCTCCCGTGCGCCACGGCTTCATCAGGGCTGGCGCCTTGGTCAAGGAGTTTGACGATCTCGGCCGTCACTAAGCTTTTACGTTGTAACTGCGGTATGCGCTGCTCAAGGTGCGTGCGAATCTCGTGTCGCCGAGACCAGCCGTCCTTTATCTGTGTTATGAGCGCTGCGGCGGAGAAATTATCGAAGGAGAGTACGTTCTGCGATAGTCCCAGTTCGTGATAGTAGCTGCTTACCTTCTTTTGGAAGGAGAGTGCCGCTGCAGGTGTGCACATTGATGTTGCCAAGATGTTGGCGTGTAGGCGCATAGCAAACAAAAATCCCATTCGCCCCAAAACACCTTTCATCTCGGCGTGGTTGTAGCCGCGGTTAGAGATCATGTGTGTCGTTACTCCTGCTCCCAGGGCGCGCCGCACCTGTTGAGTAATCTCGATATCACTATGTTGGGTCGCGATAAAAACGAGAGGCACTTTAAGCTCCTCGACGATGGCGCGCAGAGCCTCGGCATAGGTGCGCACAAAACTTTCAGCATCGAGGGAGCCTTTCGCGGTGCCCGACCAGCTTCCGATGTAGGAATTAACGTTGATAGCCAATGTTTCACGGCTGGGGTCAATGGCGGCCTCAGCCAGGATGCGATCAACGCGCTCAGGGGGGGCCGGGCGTACGGTCAGCGCCGCATCGGCGGTGACGAGTATTCGCTCATGGGTGACGCCGATCTGGCGCAAAAGTTGGAGCGAATCTTGATCGCGTACGGTTATGAAATCACAAGCCTGGGCGATCTCGCGCAGCATGCTCGTGCCGCGTGGCGTGCCGACCGGCCCGCAGCCGACGTTGTACATGCCGAGTAGCTGACCGCTGCGCCGAAGGTGGCAGAATAGGGCCCAAACCGCAGGCATATAGTTAAACAGCGGGTTCCACAACTTACGGTCGAAGAGCATGTTGTCGTAAATCAGGTTAAGATCGCAGCGGCGAAACGAGGTCACGGTCGGAACACCGAACATGCCCACCGAAGCGTGCCAGGGGAGCATCGACATTGGTCTCGTGCGGTTCTCGTATTGATAGCGGATGTAGTCTGGGCAGTAGGTGGGGATCTCATAGAGCAGTCGGCGACCAAGAGCCTGGTCGATGCCATCCATTATCCCGCCGATAAGTGCCGCATCCCCAGCGTTGCGCCCTGACGAGGAGCCGTAGATCCCAATACCGCGAAAGCGTGATCTGTTCTGTGTTTGCATGTTAACTCCCAGGGGGCGGTGCTGCGCACCAGTTATAAAACTCCTAACCTTGTCAGGTCTTCTCGCAGCTTGTGTGCACTCTCAAAGAGGATACCGTCGATCCCGACTCGTGTGGCGCCGTCCACGTGCATTTGGCGATCATCCACAAAAAGAGATTCTTGAGCCGAGACGCCAAGCATCTGTAGTATCTTATTGAAAGCGGCCGGGCCTGGCTTTACCACTCGATGTGCCGACGATATGACGTTGGCATCGAAAAGTGAATACAGGTCCTCTTTTTTGAGGATGAGGTCGAGCCATTCGAAGACGAAGTTAGACAGAAGCCCAACTTTGAATTTATGACGTAACTCTCGAATGGTGCGCACTACTTCAGTATCGATCTTCACCAGAGAAAGAAAGCCGCTGAGCACCTCGTCGCCGTCGCGTCCTATGAGGGCGCCAACTTGGCGCATAAACTCTTTGCCTGAAATCTCTCCACGATCAGCATGGACAGAGATATCGTGCATAGCCTGTTTATGCTGCTCAAGGTTGGGGACGTTTGCCTTCAGCCAAAGCCAATAGCCGTCGGAGCCAATGACGCCAGCCCAATCAAATAGTATAGCTTTATAATTCTTCTTCATCGGTCTCCAGATAGCCAAGAAATCAGCGTTGTGCTCATTCTGCCAGGTTCAGTGCGCAGTTACAACCAAACGGACTGTGACTACCTATACCGTCCGCAAAAAGTCTTGGCGGGGTAATTCGCGATCCCCCTTCGCCATTGAAATAAAAGTTCCTTTTATTTCAATGTGCTACGGGGGATATAGCAGACGCATTTAGAGTCGCTTCCCCCTTCGCTCTACCTCGCGGTCGAAGCTATGGGGGACAAGCCGCGACAAGACTTTTTGCGTCTGCTATAAATGTAGAAACAATCTCCTCAACAACTTCGACGAGCTTTTTCCTGCTCTCGCCGGTAAAATCGTGATTGCCATGTATGTTCAAAATGTAGGCATTAAAGACTTTCGATAGGTTAACGCTATCCATAATCTCATCTTCACCGGCATTAACTATGGTGAGAGGAACGGTCAACGCCAGCTTGTTGTAGAGTTCGTATATATGAGTGCTGAAGCGTTCGCTCCAATAGCTTGCGGGAATAATGGTGGTGGTTCCATCAGTGCGTACGCGTCTTGAGGTGCCGGTAAAATTAATCTCACTTGACGGATTCTGTTTGTGCCGCTCCAGAACGCTGTGTATGTCGGTATGGAAAAAGGGCGCGAGCGAGATCACCCGCCGAATTCCATCAAGTTTGGCGGATGCGGCCATGACCAATCCCTGAGAGTGGGTGAGCAGATCGATCATCGCATCCGGATTCCGCTGTCGCGTCTCGTTGATGGTTGTCTGCAATAACTTTGTTTGCTCGCTAAAGGGCCTTACCGTAACCTCTTTGGTGTCGTGGTTGACTTCGTTATAGTCGAATAGCAGCGATTCAATCTGATGCGCGCTGAGCATCTTGGCAAGTTCAGTAAACAGACCTCTGGAATCTCTCTGTACGCCGAAACCGTGAGAAAAGATTATGATATGTTTGTTTAAGGGCATAAATATTTCGAATCCTCGAAAGCTTCTCTCGAGTGGTGGAGCTGATAAAAACCATACGACAATGGCAGTGTTGAGGCAAATCGTGTGAATCTGTGCCCACACAATATCGCTCCTCGGGATGATAGGCGGCGTGAATATACGCCTACGTTTTATTCCTGCCGCGGAGATGTCGCTGGAAAAGACGGCACATTACGGAAATCAGTGGGTAAAAAGAGCTAATTTTCACTCCGAATTGGGGACTCTGTCCCCAAGCCCCTGAGATTTTACGCATTCGTTCTCCCCCAAATAAGTACTTACACCTACATTGAGCGATATCACCATTATAGTGTGCCTGTCATAGAATTTAGCGGGAGAGACTTAATTTGGGGGAGAATTAGGGAACTACCGGGTGGGGTAAAAGGCAGGGGAATAACAGGAGGGAATAACAGGACACCCAATAAATTCATCCCCCACAGGAAACTTTTCCCAGAAATCCCCGAATACTAATTGAGGCCACTTAGGCCTTGGCTTGAAACATCGAGACACGAAACAGAGTCCGGGGGAGATGTACTTGTGAC
>CAIXSY010000377.1 GCA_903922175.1 uncultured delta proteobacterium
CCGGCGTTAGACCTTGGACGTCAGCGTCATCGGTTTACAGAAATGGTCATTTTGTTGGGGTTATTGGCACAGCTCAAGCAGCGGGCGAGTAGTTACAAGTGTGGGTAGCTTAATAATTCGTGAGCGTGCTCGTGGTCGCGGTCGAACATCGACCACGACCGTTCGACAAGCTCACGACAGGCCAGGAGCACGCGCACGATATTCTTTACCCGGACTTAATGAGCAACTACGAATAGGCCTGGAAATTTATGCGCATCTTGCTACCCGAACAGGTCGAGATCGAGTTTAAGCCGGCTAGTTTCGGCAGCCGTTCGCTGGCCTACATGCTCGACTTTTTGATCCGCTGGGGAACATTTGCCCTGATAGCCCTGGCTTTGATAATCCTCAGTGCCTATCTCTTCGGAGAGTCCAGCGGAGAGGTGGTCGATAAAGTCATTCCAAACTTCATCAAGAGGTCCGAGCATCCAGGTATGTGGATCTTTGCGCTCCTCGCTATTCTCTATTTTTTCGTGGAATGGAGCTACCCGATCTATTTCGAGCTATTCCACGATGGAGTTACGCCCGGCAAACACGCCTTTGGGCTGCGAGTGGTCGATGAACGCGGACTGAGTATTTCAGCGCGGGCCTCGATAATTCGTAACATTATTGTCGTTGTCGACCAACTTCCCCTATTCGGCTTAGTTGGGTTGGTAAGCATGCTTGCCAGCGCACGTTCACAGCGCCTAGGTGACCTCGCCGCGAGCACTCTTGTCGTTCACGACCAGAGTGAGGAGGATCCTATCCTCGAATTTAGCCCACCTGCTGCTAACCAGGGCACGCAAAGTAGCTTACCGATCGAGGTCTATGCCGTGCTCGAATCTTACCTTAAACGGGCTCGGGAGCTAACGCCCCATGCCCAAGAAGCAACGCGCCAGGCACTCGTGCGCAGCATAACACCACTACTACCACCTTCGCTCAAAATAACCTCATGCGCAGATGACCAATGGCTAAGTGAAGTTTACCGCTGCGTTCACCCGCAGCAAAAACGCTACACGGCAGCGCACGCAGATTATAGTCTCAACTGGGGCACCCTTGGTCCCGAACTACACCACGCTACACAAGATTTTGCCCAGCTCAAGTCGAAACAGACGCGGCTTTATGCCGGACAGTTGCGAGAGATCGCGGAGAGCTATCAAAAACTCTGCCAACGCCACGCCTATCTTTCAACGTTTTATCCTAAAACCGAGATTCAGCAGAGAGTCGCTCGATTAGTTCTCTCGGCACGACGCCTGGTATACGGCACTCGCCTTAGCGGTATGCAGGAGCCAAGGGTGCCTTTCTGGCAACGCGCCCCGCGCGCATTCGAGGCCCTGCGCAGTTATTGCGTATTCTCGGTTTTGGTGGGAGTACTGAGCGGCGTGCTAACCTCTCTCATGGTGCAGATCAATCCGCACCTCAGCTGGAGTTTCATATCGGAGGAGGTTGCCGCCGAACTCGCCAAGGGGCATCTCTGGACCGAGCAGATACAGGGGATAAGCTCGCTGGCATCTTCACAGATAATGACGAACAACATCTCCGTAAGCTTTGCCGCCTTTGCCTTTGGCATTACCGGTGGCATCGGAACTTTGCTGGTTCCGATCAGTAACGGGGCGCACCTCGGCGGCATCTTCACAGCCCTTGTTCCGTACCACATGGCAGGTAGCCTGTTTGAATTTGTCATCGCCCACGGATTCCTTGAACTCTCGGTAATCTTCGTTGCCGGCGGCTGTGGTCTCGCCATCGGCGACGCCCTTTTGCGACCCGGATTTTCGACACGCAAAGAGGCACTTCAACAGCGCGCCAGAACGGCGCTCGACCTCCTTATCTTCAGTGCCCTGTGCCTCATCCCCGCCGGCATCGTCGAGGGTTTCGTTTCACCCTACCAACAGATCCCCTTTGTGGTAAAACTTATCCTCGGACTCTCCCTGGGCACGGGATACTGGTGGTTTCTAATACGCGGGGGGAAACACGTATCTGCTCATAAAGTAACTGCTCAATAACCCGGGGTAGCTTAATAATTCGTGCGCATGCTCCTGGCCTGTTGTGAGCTTGCCGAACGGTCGTGGTCCTGGTCGATGTACTAGCCACTCTGTCTACGCAGCAGTGCGTATTTTAGCGGCAGCCGACTGCTGTAGCAGTAAGCTGACTGCAGAAAGCAGATCGCCGTCCTCACCTATAAGGGGAAAGAGCAGTTAGACAGAGCGGCATCCAGCGTAGTTCTGAACTTGGCCGAGGGGAGAGGTCGTGGGACGAAGGCCGACCAGAAAAGATTCTTTCAAATCGCCATGGGTTCAGTCCGAGAGTGCCAGGCCATTTTGGACCTAAGCCTAAGCCAGAGCGCTGTCGCC
>CAIXSY010000378.1 GCA_903922175.1 uncultured delta proteobacterium
CAAAATTCACTAGTCGGCGCTATTATAGCGTGCCTCTTTCGGGCTTAACCTCGAAATTGGCCACGTATACTACTCTACTATTTCACTTATTTCTCCCGTCCTATCGCGCTTTCGCTGTTTCCGGACAGGCTCTAGTTACATTTTCTCTGGCAACGACAACCCACGCAGCTGGCGCGAGGTCGAAAACCACTGCAACACGCCTGTCCCAGGCTTGAGTTCGTGCTTACATTCAATGCAGCACAATGCGCCCTTTTTGAAGTTCAGCGACATCTCTTGAGCACCAATCAGTACGGCGACGAGTGAGTTTAGTTGTGGCTCATGTCCGACAAGAAGCATCCCTGCCTGAGCTTGAATCTTGGTCAGCGAGGCCAAAAGAGTAGCGATCTTCGTCTGCGGTAGAAGCCCAGGTAAGAGATGCACCTCCTGCTCCGGCTTAAGCGCAGCGGCGACCAGCTCCGCTGTTTCGTAGGCACGCACGAGCGGACTAGACAGAATTAGCTCCACGCCGTCGATTAACTGCGTAATCGCGGGAAGCGACTGTTGCAGCTTTGCTCGCCCCTCCTTACTGAGAGGTCGACCCGCATCAGGACCATTGAAAGCATCAGAGGCGATGCCATGTCGTAGTAGGTATAGTCTCATCGGGTGTTCCTTGGTAATTGCTCCACCGGCATTAAATTTGTAGTATCGCATCATCAACAGTCTAGCTAAAGTGATACTATGCAAACTAAGGAAGATGTCATAGGACTTTGCCGAATTAAACCCGGGACACGCGTTCGACTCAGTGATTTTGATCCAGGATGGGCTGGCGATAAAGCCATTCCTAAAAAAGAGCGCAAAGAGATCGCCGAGAAGGTCCTCTCCGACGATGTCGAGGAGCTAAGTGACGCACAAGATCGGCTCTATGCCTCGGACACATGCTCAGTCCTGATTATCTTCCAGGCCATGGACGCTGCCGGAAAAGACGGTACAATTCGACATGTGATGTCAGGCATCAATCCTCAGGGCTGTCAGGTGTTTAGTTTCAAACAGCCCTCAGCCGAGGAGCTCGATCACAACTACCTCTGGCGCTACATGAAGTGCCTGCCCGAGCGTGGCCGCATCGGCATCTTCAATCGCTCGTACTATGAAGAGGTCCTCGTTGTGAGGGTGCATCCGGAGCTTGTCGAGCGCCAGCGCATTCCGGGGCTCGTCGCTGGTAAGCGTTTGTGGCAGGAGCGCTACGAAGAGATTAACCATTTCGAGCAGCACCTTGCCCGAAACGGTACGATCATTCTGAAGTTTTTTCTTAATATCTCCCCCGATGAGCAGCGTAAGCGATTCCTCGAACGGCTCACCAATAAGGAAAAACACTGGAAGTTCTCCTCGAGCGATCTGACCGAGCGTGCATTCTGGAAAGACTACATGAAGGCGTACGAAGAGATGCTAAGCAGCACGAGCACAAGCTGGGCTCCCTGGCACATCATTCCCGCCGACCATAAATGGGTAACTCGCTCGATTGTTGCCGCCACCATCACCGAGGCTATTCGCTCTCTCAAGCTGAAGTACCCTGAAATCAGCCATGAGATGCTCAAGCAGGTTGACACTGCGCGAAAGATCCTCCAAGAGGAGGAAAAATAGTCAGACATTCATATTCTGTTTAACAAGCTGCCTCCAAGATTATTAGCCGAACCATGCCTCCACAAGATTCAAGCGGATCTACTAAGTCTCATCCCCCTACTCAATATGGCCCTCGCGCGCCTTTTTTCTCTGCACCACCGTGGGTTCGTAGCTACAAAGCCAAATGGTTAAAGCGTGATCTTCTGGCCGGGATCACTCTTGCAGCCTATGCCATTCCCGTGTCTCTGGCGTACGCAGTTCTTGCCGGGCTGCCACCCCAGGTAGGAATATATTGTTACCTTGTTGGTGGTCTAGGCTATGCCCTCCTTGGCTCATCACGGCATCTCGCGGTCGGTCCCACCTCTGCCATCTCTCTCATATTCGCCGTTGCACTCGGACACCTAGCGAACAACGATCCAAGCCGACTGTTACAGATGGCGAGCATAACCACGATGATGGTCGCCGCAGTGTTTGCCCTGGCGTGGCTCCTGCGCTTGAGTGTGCTCGTCAATTTCATCTCCGAGAGTGTCCTTGTCGGCTTCAAGGCAGGAGCAGCCTTAGCCATCGCCATGACACAGCTTCCCAAGCTCTTTGGTACCCCCGGTGGGGGTGACAATTTTTTTTCCCGCCTCGTGACACTGATAGAGCAGGTATCTGTAATCAACCCTGTGGTATTGGTCCTTGCTCTAACTACCATGATATTGCTCACTATCGGCGATAAGCTCTACCCTGGCCGTCCAGTTGCGCTCGCTGTAGTTATCCTATCTCTGCTGGCAGTACCCGTGCTCAACTTACAACAGTACGGTATCACTCTTGTCGGGCTCCTGCCCGCGGGCCTGCCCTCTCTCGATCTCACCCGTTTTAAGCTGATTGATTTTAGTGTCCAAGAAATCCGCGAAATGGCTCGACTTGCAGGCGCATGTTTCCTTCTCTCTTATATCGAGAGCATCTCAGCAGCACGCACCTTTGCCATTAAACACCGCTACGACATAGACGCACGCCGCGAGTTGTTAGCTCTCAGCACGGCGAACCTATTTTCGGCACTTTTCCAAGGCTATCCATCAGCCGGGGGTCTTTCACAGAGCGCCGTTAATGAAAAAGCCGGAGCGCGATCACCGTTGGCACTTCTCTTCGCCTCGTTGGTCCTCGGCCTCGTCCTGCTGTACCTTACGGGATTGCTACGCAACTTGCCCCAGGCAGTATTGGCTGCCGTGGTGTTGGTGGCTATTCGCGGACTGGTTAACCTTAAAGAGGTGCAACACCTTTGGCATGTCAGCCGAGTCGACTTTTATGCAGCCCTCGTCGCCTTCCTCGGCGTGCTGGTATTGGGCATCCTCGATGGCGTGATATTAGCACTGCTGGCATCGTTGCTGATGCTGCTCAAACGTTCAGCGACACCTCACGTGGCCTTCCTTGGACGCATTCCCGGCACAAGCCGTTTTTCAGATCTGGCACGCCACCCGACCAATGAATTTCTACCTAGGGCACTCGCCTTCCGCGTCGAAGCTCCCATTCTTTATTTCAACGTGGAACACATTTTACGCAGTGTCCTTGAGCAGGTACGTAACACTGCCCTGCCCCTGCAGGTTGTGGTCTGCGACCTATCAACCTCACCCTACGTCGACATTGCAGGGGCACGTATGCTCATGCGACTACACAAGGAACTAGGCGCTCGGGGAATAAAGTTCCGCGTTGTTGAAGCACACGCCGAGGTACGCGATATTCTTCGAGGTGAAGGTCTCGAAGAACACATCGGGCGCATCTCACGCGGGGTGGCAATGGCCGATGTTTTAGGAGAGTACTAACGAGGCTCTGCCTCAGACCGACGAGCGTTGATCTGTAATCGGCTCTCTCCGTCTCTCGCCGCAAGGTGTTTCACCAACCTCCAGACCTCGGCTCGGCGAGAGCCGAGACGGGAGCGATCCGAAGTCAGTTTTCTGCTGACTGCATCCGATGCAGCTACGGCCGCA
>CAIXSY010000379.1 GCA_903922175.1 uncultured delta proteobacterium
AACTCCGTGCGATCTCAGTGGTACTCCGTGCGAAGCATTTAGCGAGTTTTACCCACACTTAATGAGCAATTACCAACAATACCCCCAACCCACTGATATCACAACACTTCCCACAACAACAGAAGCTAAAAATCCCCTCTCATCTCGCCCATCTAAGCTGCCGATAATACTTGTAACAAGAAAGAACCTGCTCGCTGGTGACGAGCAGCGCTCAATGCGAGGAATTCGGTGCCTAGAACGATAGACGCTCCCGCTCTTCAGAGCCCGAGCTTTGGGAAAAGCTTTGGTAATATGTATATCGACGGACAGTCGCTGTCCGAGCGTGCCCCCGTACCGGCCGGCTGCAATGTTCCACCTCAAGCAGCTGTCCGTCCAGCCACAATCGTGGAGATCGTCGCCCCTCTACTTGAGAGCCTTAATCTCTCCAAAGAAACCCTCAATGCGCTTCGCGACCTTACCCTGATTAAAGCCCTCCTCGATACAACCGCGAATCTTGAGACAACGACGGCGGTGAATCCGCAGTCACTGGAAAAAGCTGGTATCATTAGCGCAGAAACACTCACCAACGCTTCGCACCTCAAAGACCAGCTAACCTCAATCGGCTCTGACTCCCCTCCAACCAGCGAGCACGCTAGCCGCTTGGCCCAACACACGGCCCTCGCACGAGCTGAGCGCCAAGACGAGTTAGCCCAAGCGCCACTTCCAAAATATTTTGACCATCTGCGCACCTTAGAGCGTGCCTTGGAGGATGGAATTCCTAAGTCTGCAGAAAAAGCAGCGGTCCCTTCCACAAAGCCCGAAATGCGCCTTAGCTTGCGTGTTGAAAAGAGTGTTGACGATGTACCAAAGCCTCTCCTCGATCGAAACGCACTAAAATCGATTATTCCACAGCAGATATCGGCGCTCGCCACAGTGGAAGAGCGCGTGCGCTCACTATTGACCGCCTCCTCAACTACGATCTTTTCTCCCCTGTTAGAAACGCTCAATTCGGCGGCTAAGGAGCTGGCGCTCACTGCGCCCGCTAACCAGCAACAGCGAGAGCTGCGCGAGTTTGTTTCCACACTCTCAACGAGCTTGCAGAAGGCCCTGCGAACGAGCGAGCCCGGCGAGGTATTACGCCCCAAGCTTGCGCAGGCCCTGCTAACTATTCACGATAAATTTGGTTTAACTACACTGACGGAACGAGCGACAACGCCGACACTCCCTGCACAAGAGATTCCCCCTCCCCAAACACTCTCTACGGGGCTTGTCCCATCCGAGATGCGCCTCCTGAAAGCGCTCGAGGTGCAGATTAAAAACATTCTTGCCCTTCCTCCATCTATCTTCAACAAAGAGCTAGAGCAGGCAGTAAAAGGCGATCAAGAGGCACAAAAACAGATCTTAAAGTTGATCGCACCGATCCTCAAAACCCTCGACGCGCTGACTACGCCTATCACCTCTCAAGAATTGAGAGCGTTCGCTCACGAAGCGCAGACCAAGCTAGTCGCGATGGTGAGCAACCCGGAGCAGGCAGGCAGCTTTCCAGAAGAGATCGCCAAGCTGCAGGTAAAACTTGGTCAGCTACTCAGCCCGGTGAACACCGTGCCAGCTCAGTTTCTCCCGCTTGTTTCTGAGAGCCTTACGATAGCACTCCCAAGACATGAAGCAGCCGTACTCACGTTGCTTCGCGACGTCATTGGTCAAACACTGGAGGCGATGGCGCACCCCGATCAGAACAGCACCGGCCCGCATCAGAGCAGCGCACTACTCAAAACACTCGCGACCTATCTGACTCAGCTGGTAGACGATCCGTCACAAACACCCGAGGCACGTCGCTTCATTGAAACATTGAGCAGCAGACTAAGCGCAGTCCGGACACCCGCTGCATCACTTGAAACAGTCCTGAAGAGTGCCCTTAACGAAATTGATCTTTTGGAACGTAGCCCGACACATGCCACAGCGAGCCGCAGCAGCGTCTCTCTTCAGGTGATCGATGCCATTATCCGCAGCGCTTATGAATCTGCCTCCACCCACAGCACCTTGCCGAACAGTGTGGAAGAATCCCCTCACCACCCATCTGCTGGAATAGGGGCACCGCAATCGATCCGCATACAACAGGCTCTTAAACAGTTAACCTTCGCACTTCCCGAATTTGGAAGTCTAAAGGAGCAGGAGCTGGCATCCTTTACCACTGAGCTTTCACACAAACTCTCCTCGCGAGGCGCGAGTGGACTGGCCCCTGAAGAGGCCAAATCTGCGCTTACGGCCCTGCGCAGCCAGTTTTTGACATACCCAGTGGCGGCACAAGCATCACCACTGAGCGCCTTCAGCACACGAACGCTTCAGATGTTTGAGCAATTTGCCGAGACCCAGCAGACGCTTAGCGCCGTAGCACCACTGCTCAAGGCTGCCGGAGAGCCGACACTGATCCTCTTTCCGCTTTTCATACACGGATTACTCTCTAAGCTCGAAGTCCAGTATCAAGCCCCTCCAGCCAAAGACTGCGAGCAGGAAGATCGTGCAGAAAGCGCCACCTCGCCACAGCTCTTTAGCCGCCTTCTGATTAAGCTTGAACTCCCTAAGCTCGGCCCGCTTCAGGCTGATATCGCTTACCGTGCGGGAGAGATCTTGCTCAACATTACCTGCCACAAAGAAGAAGCAATAAATCTTCTCAGATCGAAGATGGGGATTGTTGAATATTCACTCCGCGCGCTTGGCTATCGCAAGCTCGACTGCAGCGTTGCGCTAGGGAATTAAACCCGAGAGAAGAGAGCAGGGCTTGGGGCACGACAACTTTTCTGCAGTGAGCTTTTTCTCAATTATTTCGGCCAATTAGTGCGAGAATTCGTACGTTCAAGCAAGACCCAGGCCCAATTTGCTTAGGCATAGTACCTCGCTTACAATAGGCCGATGTTTCAAAGGATTTCAGCAAACGTAGGCACAGCTGCTGCTATAGCTGGTGTCGTCGCACTAACAGCATGTAACCCCGCCAAGCGGGCGCAAGATCCTCTTAGTTTGGTTACTTTTCCGAACGATCCGGTCCTCACCGAACTGCGCAAGGAGCCTGGCGTCTCCATCTCTTTTTGTGCGATACCAGGAGCAAGCCTTGCCGAATTCCAGACAAATGTGTGGCGCTTCGGCCCATACCTACCTGGTAGCAGGAAGGACGTGCGCGTAGTAGCCTTCACCTACCAATACACAAGTTGGAGTGGAGAAAGCTCGGCTATTCCCAAGGAACAGCTCACACAAGAAAGTGTTGTCGATAAAGTTGAATTACTACTCACGACAAGCATGGTGTTCTGCATTCCAGAGAGGCTGGCAGATTTTTCCGAACGGGAGAGGCGATATTTCCGTGACGAGTTCTTCCCTAATGTTATTCTTCACGAAAGCAGGCATGCTGGAATTGGGTTTATAGCACAACGTCACCTCGCAAGACAGGTAAACGCCCACCTCAAGGGTCCCCTAATGCCACTCACGGTACGAGACCTGCATAATTATGGCAAGGCTGCGGTCAATAGCATAAACACCGGGAATGAAGCATACGATGTCGAAAGTCAACATGGAAAAAAAGAAGGAGCTGTTCTCGAGCCGATGACGGGAATACCGGACGGAAATCTTTGAGCGCTTGAGGCGGAGTCAGTGCCCTTAGTAGAATTCGTTATTATATTCCTCATCCGAATATATCCTCGGAGCCACCTCCTCCGAAAACGTCGATCGTAGCGGAATACCTGATTTGCTGCTTGTGCGGTCTAACATCAGGTAGCTACTCTCAGAGGCTCGGCGTTCGAGGTACTCAATCGGGTGCTCGAGGATCGGATAGACGGCATATTCTTGAAATTGTTTGATTATCTTGGGAAGGATATTAAAGGTGCGCCCCGTGGTCAGCGAGCGTAGTGCCTTACCATCTTTATGCGGATCAAACTGGCTAATACTCCTAGGCACCTCAGGACAATCCTGGCTGCTCGGTTCGCTAAATTCGTACCAGCCATAGCCTCTTTGCAATATGCTCTGCTGGGGAAGCGGCCAGTACATCTGAGCTGCGGAAAGGTTGTATTCAAAATATGAATTCTCGGCCGGGAAAAAATGACCGAACTCGCCAGGCTTCTCCTGAAACGAAGAGTCCTCAATTGGGGTTTCCCTCATCCTGCTGATGATCTCTTGGCGCAGCTTTTTGTAGTCGCTCGGCGCGTACTGTTTGTTGAGGATGCAGTACTCCTTGTTGCGTAACCCCACACAACCAAAGCAGTGCTTACTGCTGTACATGTTCATGCAATACATACAGTCGTAAACATCGAAGCTATTCAGCATAAACGCGCATTCGCTCGCGTTTCGGATACGATGACAATCGAAACAGTAGGAGCAGCCCTCGGCAAAGCCAAAACAGCGGGCGTTGTTATGCCCGCCGGCAAACGAGATACAGTCAGCCAGGTCTTGGGACTCGCTACCATTGAAGCAATTGAGACAGTTCTTGCATCTGGCTAGCTCATTGCCCTGGCAATCCTCACAACTGACCACGTAATTGGCCCGGCTAACCGACCCGAGGCGTAATTTCTTAAGGTCGGAGATGGCTTGATATAAGACCTCCCGGTTGCCTAAATTTAGCTTCGACTTAAACTCGAGAAACTCCTTTTTGGTAACGGCTTTATTGTAAAGGTAGTACTGCTTATTTTTCAGATTGCTCGAGAATAGGCAATTCTGACAACCCTCGAGTGAAAAACAGAAGTAGCAGGAGGAGGAGTTAAAGCAGTACTCACACCCAATCGTGTCATAGCAAAACTTATTGTGTACCCCATAAAGGCACTTTTCACTCTTAACCGTATAAAGGCTGTAGTAGACATCGGTTGAGGCGCGGGTATTATACGAACAATAGATATCTCTACAATTACTGTGTGCACGAAAAGCAAGATAGGAATCCTTGATCCCTATCACGATATTGCAATAGTCAGCGTTCTCGCAGTTTTGATTTTCAAGCGCAATGACCGGAACACCCTGTTGCAGGCGCTGAAACTGTTTGAAGAAAGATTCTGTCGGACTATAGGCAACCCCAAAATCTAGCGGATCCCAAGCATCACTAAACCAGGCCTCGATGCCGAACACTTTATATGAACTGTCAGGCGGAAAATTCGAGATGATCGCCTTGCCGCTTAGGTCGCAGGTGCGCTTAAAGATATTGATCGTATTTCGATGGGCCAGCGTTCTGCGCATCGATTCGGCCATGCTGATCTCGGGGAGAGGTAGGCCAAAGAGCGTACAGAGCTCCTGGGTAATCTCGGCGTGTGCAAAAGAGGTTCCCGTGACAGCACATTTCATATTATGTTAGTACCTATTCAACATACCTAGGCATCGTCCAATAGACAGGCAGAAGAACGCGGATTTATAACACAAAAGAAGAGGAAGACGAAGGAGGCGAACTGAACACTTTCCCCCGCTTTCTTTGTAGGCCCTCAGAACGTTATGGTTAGCGAATGAACACTATACGCACCACATTAGCAGAAACAGCCTATTTTAACGCGAAGGATGGAAGGAACGAAGGGATGCTATATTCCTTCGCGACTTCCATCCTTCGCGTTAAAAATTGCTATGGCCTGCTGGTATTGGCGTTATAGCCTAAAGTGCTGAATAGTTACTATTTTAGGAGTCTCCTATGCGCGCCATAGCTTTAAACTCGTTCGGTGGACTAGAACAGCTGACCTTAATGGAGCTTCCCGTACCTGTGCCAGGGCCAGATGAAGTTCTGATTCGAATTAAAGCAGCTGGCGTCAATCCTGTAGACTACAAGATACGGGAGGGGTACCTCAAAGACGCAATTCCTCATCGCTTCCCGGTTATCCCGGGTTGGGATGCCTCCGGCATCGTCGAAAAAGTCGGCAGCCAGGCTACACGTTTTGCGCCGGGGGAGGCGGTGTATGCCTACTGCCGCAAAGCGCTTGTTTGCGGCGGCACATACGCCGAGTATGTCGCTGTTCCCGAGGAGTGTGTCGCACGTAAGCCTGCGCGCCTCTCCTTTGAAGAGGCGGCTAGCGTACCGCTTGCCGCGCTTACTGCCTATCAAGCACTTTTCGATGCTGGCAAACTCTGCCGTGGGCAAAGCGTGGCTATTCTTGGCGCCACGGGGGGCGTTGGCGGCTTTGCCGTACAGCTTGCGCATAATGCAGGAGCGCAGGTGATCGCGGTCGCAGGAAAACAGAATCGTGAGTATGCTTTAAGCCTCGGCGCCAGCGCCTATGTCGATTACAGCTCGGAGGATGTGGCCGCTTCGGTGCAGCACCATGTTCCAGGTGGAGTTGACCTTGCTTTTGACTGTGTCGGTGGAGAAGCGAAGCAAAAGAGCGCAGCCTTGATTCGCCGCGGCGGCCGGCTGGTATCGATCCTACGCAATGAGCCTACACCCGACCTCAAAGAGAAACAGCTCTCCTACGAGGGGGTTTTTGTGGCTCCAAATGCAGCCCAGCTCGAGTTAATTAGACAGCAGATCGATGAGGGGCGGCTACACACCACCATCAGTAGAATCTTCCCCCTTGAGGAAGCAGCGCATGCCCAAGAGCTGATGCAAAGCGGACATACGCGCGGTAAGATAGTGCTGCAAATTGATTGTGTAGCAGGTAGTCCATTTACTCCGAGTGTAAGGTGATCTGATCGCTTATTGGCCCCACCTCCACAGGACAGCAACTAGGTAATATTACACTCATTCCCTTGCAGACCTCCTCGTCCTCTATGCCTGAACATCTCGCTAGACTATTCCGCCGAACATGCGCCAATGGGCAAATTGACCAACGTCGGGAGCGCAGATATACTGGCCACAGGCTGTTTGTCATAACTGGAGCGCACTATGAATCCTGGCTTAGGTGGTATTTTAAGAAAGCGCTAGCGGCTTTTTCTTTTTCGCCTCAAGAACTAGCGCGGGCCAGTACCGACGCTCCGACTCTTAGACGACACCCAGGTAAGTCACAACTCCAAGGCCTCGCTGCTCCAGCCGATGTTCCTTTCAACAGTGCCCTCCGGCACCTCTCCGCGCACGCGCACCAAAAGGATGTAAACCTTCGATTTGTAGCTCCACAGGCCCAGACGGTATCTGTTGTGTTCGCGCTGAGAGGACAAAATAATAATATTCCCGGAGCAGTTCAGGCTGGTGATGGATTTCTGAGTCTCAATTTAATTCAGCAGGCTGATGGTTGTTGGGCTTGCACAGTTCCCGGGCGCCCTCACGGCGAATTCGTCTACTGTTTTAATGTTGATGGCGTCGAGACGACTGACCCAAAGTCACAGGGCATAATAACTATAGAGGGAAGAGGCAAATTCTCCCTTAAACAGTTAAGTTAAAAATCCTGCTACCTAGAGCCTGTCCGGAAAGACCCTGTTTTCGAAAAGCTACTTTTCTTGAGGTGAAAATAGGCAAGAAATTAATAAAATCACCCGCGACGGGACGAAACAGACGGCAGCGGAAGCCGTCGCGGTCAGTTTTTCAAGTGAATGG
>CAIXSY010000380.1 GCA_903922175.1 uncultured delta proteobacterium
ACGTAAAGCGTCGAGGTCTGACGTCGACTCGACGGTGCTCGCCGGAGCCCGGCGTTAGACCTTAAACGTCAACGTTTTCGCTCATTTTTCGCCACGAGGGGGAGAGTAGATACCGTTTCTTTGTATATTCATCCAGTATAAAATACGAGTTTTCGTACTTTTGGGTTATAACTTAACAGGGCCTGAGCCGCTGGATTTTTGGATACTTAAGGAGTAGCTATCGACAATGTCTCGTACTCGACTGTCCACCTCAACTCTTCTGCGCGAGGAAATAGTGCCTTGGCTTGCTGCCACAGGGCCCCTTGCCTATTCGCCAAATAAACCTCCAGACAGGGATTATTATTTTCAGTATTCGTGGGTCATTCCAGGAATCTTAGGTCCGAAGGTAGGTAGGCGTCGGCAATTTTGGTTTGGTGGGACGCTCAAGGGCAATCACCACGTACAACTCTTATTGGCCTTTTGGGATAGAGCACGACGCGGAGACATTACTGAGTTGTTTCTCACTAACGGCAAGCTGGTAGCCAGTGATGTGACCGCGCCGATTGGCGCCTACCGGCACAAGAGTAGCTATTCGTTTGAACCTGATAGCCTAATTCTGATCCAGCATGGCAGTTATCTGATCGTAAACGTGAATTCTCAACCTGAAATTGAAAGCGGAATGGTCTTTCTTTATCGAGGTATCCAGAAAGCCAAGCTTTTTAGAGTATATAGAATCAAGAAGATTTTGAATCGACACGCGATCATGAAAATCCACGCCGAGACACTGATCGACTCTGTGCTTTCATTCAATGCTGTGCACTGCAATATTTCAAGGTCCGAGACGTGTTCTTTGAATGATCGAAGCTGGATGCTTGGAGAACTAGCCCTTAATGCTGGCCTGGACTCTAAAGATAAAGCCATAGACTCCATTCTATATTCGGGATATGCGCTCGAAAGCTGCTATGGCATAAGAAAGTTCGGACCCAATTACGTAAAATTTAAAACCCCCGCTAATAATATTCGCATCACGACTTTTGTTTGCGGTGAAACCGAGGTCAAAGTGATCGATCCAAACAAACTTGATATAATTGAGGCAGTGGGCTGCAAAGTTAAGGAGATTGAAGTTTGAGATCGCGGATTCGACCTCCTCCGCCTTGGGTTGCCAGCTCACCGCTGGCTTGCGACGCTCGAAAGCCATTAACTCTTGCAAGACAAAGCTCGGCGAATTCGGAGAGACAATCCCACAGGAAACGAATACGCAGCGTTTCCATCCGCGATCCTTGCAAGCAGTATCCCCAAATGGGGGCCGGCTGCGATTACCGCTTGCGCAGACTATGTCATCCCGCAGCACTTTCGGTATTTCCTCCCGCTACCACACGGGCAACGCTCATTGCGGCCGACCGCCCCAGGAGGGCGGGACAGCATTTGGCGCTTCTGGCGCTCCTTGGCCAAAGCCGTGCGATATAGCGTTCGCAGCCTTTCGTGGCGCGCGCGCAGTTCAGCATTCAGGCCAGGCATGCTTTTACGCAGGGCCAGCAATAGAAGCTTGTGCTGCTCTGTTGGCACGGGAAATTCAGGATTAGACCCGACGCTGCCGTCAACATAAGAATACGTAACTGGTGAGAGCAGCTCACTTTCTGGAACTCTGCCA
>CAIXSY010000381.1 GCA_903922175.1 uncultured delta proteobacterium
TTCGGCCAGGATCGGATCACCCTCCCAGAGGTTAAGCCTCCTAACACCAAGCAACCTTTTCATTGCCTCGGTTACCTTCTTCTGCAACTCCTGGTAGAAGTACACACACAGCTCGGCATCTTGGGGAATAAGTAACATATGTAGATGGTTTGCCTGCCAGTGATGGTGGCAAATGGTTACCTTGTTGTCTCGTTGGGCTCGCGCTGGCGCACTTTTGAGCACAAGCTTTATTAGTCGCAAGCAGGCAAAGGGCAGTCCAGACTTAACTCGGATATCAAGTTCATATGGTCGGTTGGCTCGGATGTATCTCCTCGTGCGGGGCATACATATGGTTCGGAGATTCTCTCAAAAAGTTTCCTGCGCCCGATAAATAAAGCTACCCTGTACTAGGTTTTTTTCTGGAAGAGACCGTCAATTATCGAGGTTGTTCGCGCAATCTGCCCAAGGTTTTGCGGACAACCTCGGCTATGCGCTCAAATCCGTGCGGTTCTGGAGAAGGGTTTATAGAGCATAGGAATAGGTAAATTGAGACGCTCGTTGCTGCTGCAAAGAAACACCAGATGGAAATAAAGGCACGATGGTGGATATAAAAAGCAAAACCACCGAGTAGGATATTTACACTCGCTAACTTTACCAGTGGCCGGTAGCTCGATAAAAAGCTAGCCCCGAAGAGGGACAACGCATAGACGATTATAAGCACGGTATTAGATCCGGGTAGTTCTCGTTTATATTGAATGCACGCGCGCGCGATGTTGGCCGAACAGGATCCGCTTATGAGAAAGAAGAGGCAATATAGAGAGAAGGCAGCACCCAGAAGGATGAAAGCCAGCATAGCCTTTTTTTTCTCTGGTTTTGGTTCAATAAAATAAACGCTCGATGGGGCCAAGACAGGCCAAGCGCAGAGAGCTACTAGTAAAAAACTAAAAGCTAGCCAGTGTATCGTCTCCACGCCCGTCTGATGCAGCAGACCAAGCCAGAGTAATCCCTCGTCGAGCTGTTGGACGGCGAAGAACAGTGGAAATGCCGCAAGCAGGCGCTCTTCTTTTTTAGGCGTTCGACGGAGACATGCGATGCCAACTCCTAAAAGAACTGCGCTTGAGAGGAAGCTTACGGTTGGACCAAAACACATAGTTTCACCCCCGCTGTGCTGGATCGCGGGAGTTCTATGTTCGCTCTGCGCACGTGAGTTCGAAGATTAAGGGTGAGTATTTTTTTCATAAGAGGAAGGGGGATCATAACTGCGTGGACAATAATACCTGGAGGCAGTCTAGGTTAGCATATCCCCCCTGCAGCACCGCCTCTTTTCTTTCTTTTCTCTCAGACACTCGGTTTTAGTCTTCCTTAACCGTCTCGCCTGCCCTGCTCACCTCAGCATCCAGAGTCTGCCGCGCGACTTCGATCTCCTTAAGCTTCTCCTTGCTGACCTCGGGATATGTGAGCTTAAGTGAGCGGATCGTCTGTGAGATGGTCGAAGCCACTATGGCGCGTGTGACCCACTTGTGATCGGCCGGCCCTAGCTATTCGCCTCAGGGACTGCGCGTGCAGTCCCTGAGACAAAAAGCAAAAAGCCAAGGAACTTCGATCGGATTCAAGTCAGGAGAATATGGTGGTAAGTACTTTGGCTCAATGTGATGCCAGTTAAACGAAGCGGCACTATGCCAGGAAGCATTGTCGAGTACGAGCACAGTCCTTCGCCTGAGAGCGAACGAAGCCCTCTGTGGTTGGCGCGCACTGCTTGGCTATCCGAAGTTCTTCGGGTGTTGCGTTCTCTGATGCATACAAGCTCACGCTGAATTTTATTACATGAAATAAGCAAGTTAGATACACCCTATTTTTCCTTATGCTAGGCTGCTTGCGTGAGTATTTGACCTGCTTGTCGGTACACTGTTGGAGCGAAAGGTTCTCGGTCTACCCTTTTTGTGGCGTTATCAACGGCTGTAACATGGTGCAAGAAAAGGGTAGACCTCCGTCCGCCACCAAGGCGTTTTTTACGTCAAGACTTTTTGCGGACGGTATAATCCAGCGATGCGCCTAAAAATATGTTACGTTCGTAACCGATCACGCAGTGTAACTGTGCGTATTGTCTTGTTTTCAAAAATGGGGCGTGCCCAAAATGTGCTGAATGGCTACGAACAGGATACCAAATACAAGAAAAATTGCTCATCGGCTACCATCGCTGAGGATGTCTGATGGAGCAGCTGCATACCAGCGGTCTCAATTTCAGAACCCTGATTGGTGATAAACAGCACTTTTTGATCTTCTTTGCAGGCATAATTTCTTAGATCCCGGTTGAGCTCGGGTGGTGTCAGGGCGCGCTGCTGGTCGTTCCATATAACGTTTGTACCAAAACGCTGATAGCTGAGATAGTAAATGGACTTTCCTAGATATCCGGCCACAGCCGAGGCTGGATGCGAGGGATATGCGGCTAGCGGATAGAAGGTAAGGTTGTTGTTAACGATGTAACGCGTAGCCTCGGGCGCACCTGAAAAGGGAAGAACTATATCCCGCCAGGAGACATACAGTCCGACCGCGGCCTGTGCCGAAATCAGGAAGATCCACACAAGATTTGCCCACCTGCGCCAGCTGCTCCCTGATCCGGCCACTCCAATTAGCCATGCCGCGGCAACCAAAACGAGGAAGTAATGCCCCGCATGGCGCGGATATCCAAAATACTTGAACAGCGAGAAACAAAAGAGCGCCAGGTTGGCGCTCCAGAAAAAAAGCAGGACATCTTTGCGTGACCAAAGTGCCGCCGTAAGCACGGCCATATAGGCCAGTGCCGCCATTGGGTATGCTGCACCCCAGCCGCCGTTTCGCCAAGACTCGCTCCACAGATTCGTGCCTGCCACCTGCAAGGGCATCAATCCTAACGTCATCTGTGACAATGCGGCCGCAATCGATCCGGCCGCCGCTTTGCCGAACCACTCAGGATGGAAACCGGCATCCACTGGCGGGTGTATGATCAATAGGGAAACAACCAGCAGCGCGGCGTACACCCCTAGAAATAAGAGGTATTCGGAACGATGGGCACTGTGTCGCTGCATTCGCCTAAGGAGGGCGGCCGCTGTCAACGCCAAGGAGATCATCGCTCCATAGATGCTGCAGTGCGCGAGCAGACCTAGTACCAAGGCGAGACATACCGACAGCCGCTCTATTTGGCAGTACAGCGCACATGCCAAAAATATAAAAAGCATCCCGAGCCCGTATGTCCGGCTGACTATGCAGTATTCGAAAAAGGGGAGGTAGCCCAAACTTAGTAGGATTTTCTGCAGACGGGAAAATGGAGATTTGAAGATCAGCAGCGCCACTGCGGCCAGAGCGATGAAAGCGTGCAAAACCTGCATCGCTGTTACGCTGCTGCTAACACGCGACACGGCGTACACCAGCCCCGGCCAAAGCCAGGGATGTCCACCGTATTTAAGCACGGCCGTCATATCGCTGGGGGAATCTGCCACCGATGCAATTAGCCAGACGCCCCATTCATCGCGCCACAATTCGTGAAAAGGGATGCGCAGGAAGGCACAGAGCGCCCAAATCAGCAAGAAAGCGCTCTCAAATCGGCTGTTTTCGAAGGGGTCTTTCATGACACTTTGAACCGCTCGGCCAGCGGCCTGCAGCTCTGCTGCGCGCCACTATTATTTGGGGCCAGATAATTTCGCCAGAAGTTTAAGAGCACAGCGGGATGGAGATCGAAAATAGCCCGATTTTCCGTGAGCCAAGTATTGTAGCAGTCCTGGCAGCCGTGGTGACGTGTATGTTCCCAAGCGCTTTGCACGCCAGCGCAAATTACATTTTTCGGGACAAAATCACCCATTTGAAGGATGCATGGGTAGAGATCTCCATTTGGTTCCATGTGCACGAAGTAACGGCCGGCCATGCAGCTTGAAGACTGTGCTTGTGGATCGGCAGTGCGCTCGAGGAAGAAATCCGGCCATTCCAGAGTATGGCGGTACGAATTCGCTGTAAACAGAACCGGCGCCCCGGCAGCCTTGGCCGCAATAATCTGACGGAGGACAGCATGGGCCGACTCGGGAGAGGGCAGCCACTGCCTGGCTTGGCTGCCATATACGTGCGAGTTGTGCTGCGGCAGCTGAAAGTTCACCATTACACGGTGCTTTCGTGCCAACTCAATTAGCCAGTCGATCTCTCCGATACTCTTGCTGGTCACCACTGCGGTCAGAAAAAAATCCAATTGCTCTGCTGAGCAGATTTCGATGGCACGCATCACCTTGCGCCAGCTGCCTGCGCCGCGCTGGGCGTTGTGCGCCTCTTCGCGGCCGTCGATCGAGATGATGCGCTCGTCGAGCTGTTTGACTACATCTAATTTGCTCTCTACGAAGTGCCCATTGGTCGTCATAGCAGAGCGCATTCCCAAACTGCGGATCTCCTCCACCACGTGCGCAACGTGAGGATAAAGCAGCGGCTCTCCTCCTAGAAGCTTGATGCGCACCGCCCCCAAAGCCGCAAATTCGCGCAGTACCTGGAGATGTTGTGCCAACGTCAGCTCATCGCCCCCTTGCTCGAAGCAGTTGCAATACGAGCAGCGCCCGTCGCAGCGGTGAGAGAGCGCGTATTGCACGAAAAATGGACGCGGCCGCCCCGTGATTTTTGATTTAACAATCGCCCCTCCTATTCGCAGTTTGTCTCGCAGTTTCATAACAAATTTCCTAAGTTACTCGTCCATAGCAGGCATCTTGAACCGTAAATGGATAGGATAGCATCGCGGCCAGCAGAATTACTGCCGTAAAGCCCGCCAGAATGAGGTAGGCGGCAGCGCTCACCGGTCCGCGTCTGATCGGTGAGATGGTTATTGCCACGAGTAGTAGCGTTAAGATTAATAGCGTAGGCCACTGCAGACCCGTAATGACGGCTGCGGCACACAGCAGCACAGCCGTCATCCCCATGAGCGGCGCCAGCACTAGCTGGGCCATGCGGCAGTATAAGGCAATATGCCTGGTCGCCCGTGGATCAGCTGTCGATCGCAAAAACCGGAACACCTCTCTGAGGTATGCCTGAGCCTTGCGCAGCTTGTGTCGCCATAGTCCGGCGATACTGCTGGGCGCCCGCCTTTCGCGTACACGCAGGCGGCAGAAGCCAACCCGCTCGCCCTTGGAATGCGCACATAACGCCACATGAATATCATCTGCAATCACATCTGCAGGGAATGTTTCCAAGAGTGAGCGCTGAAAAAGATAACAGGGCCCGGTTACAAATGACGCCGACCCGCAGCGGCTTTCCAAGCTGCGCAGCGCATTGCTCAAGAACCAATGGTAGCGTTCCAACCACAGGCATGTCTCCGGCCGAACGGCCGTACCAATGGCATGCAGCGACGGCTGGGCTGCAATTTCAGCAAAAAGGACTTTCAAGGTTGAGGACGGAAGGTGGGCATCCGCGTCGGTAATCATTATCCAGGGTGCTCGCGTTTTAACCAAAGCGGCGTTTAGCTGAGCAATTTTACCGGAAACTTTGGTGGTAATCAGCGCGAAGTTTGAAGCCTGGCCTATGGCCGAACGTACAAGCTGTAACGTTCCATCAGTGGAGCAGCCGTCCACCAAAATCACGCGGTACCTGGATCTGGGATAATCTAGCTGCTTCAATGCGGCGATCTTACTCTCAATCAAAGCGGCCTCGTTATAGATTGGCACAATGATATCAACTTGTGGAGGCGCATCGGGAGGCATCCGCTTAGCTTTAGAATGCCGACAGCTGTAAGCAAGTACCCAAAGGTACGCCGGTCCTAACCCGAGCAGCAACACGAATGTTCCAATTGCCAAAGCTGTCAACACAATTTTGTCTCAGTTGAATTTGAAGTAAGACCCTCGCGCGGGAAGACTGCCTTATGCACTATGAGAAGTCAGCGGCAAAGTAATGTCAAGACTTACCGCGTAGTTCTAGGCAGAGCTTTTGATTTAAGCTGCCTTGGAGTATCGAGTAAGCACTGTGCCGATATCCGCCGTTGCGTTGGCCACCGGCCTAAGCCCCGGACGCATCGCTCCGGGAGGCCACGGAGCGTGAGGACGCCCCTCCTTTTCGACTTTGTAGTTCTCGTAACATTGAGCCGTAAACTCTTTCATGTCTTCGATCTGCGCGATACTAAGCTCGGGGGTGCTGGCAAGCACGTACACTTGCCGCTCTCGTGGTGGTGGTGTGTGCGGAGCCATTATAGGCTGGCGGCACAAAGCGGTGACGCCAAGGACTCGCTTACCTGCTGCTGCCCGCTTTAGACGAGCAGCTTCCTCGAGGGCTCGCACCTGTGCGATGATATCTCGCTTAACTCCTTCGATCTTTTCTTCGGTAGGGACCTCATAGCAGGTTATTCAAGCGTAGGGGAAGATGACTATACCGTCCGCAAAAAGTCTAGGCGAGGTAATTCGCGATCCCCCTTCGCCATTGAAATA
Source organism: uncultured delta proteobacterium (assembly GCA_903922175.1). GTDB lineage: Bacteria > Bdellovibrionota_C > UBA2361 > UBA2361 > CAIXSY01 > CAIXSY01. Next base: position 6,399 of record CAIXSY010000381.1, read on the forward strand.
AAAGTTCCTTTTATTTCAATGTGCTTCCTACTTCGCCTTGCCTTCCCACTTCGCCTGGCCTTGCGGCCAGTGCTACGTAGGGCCTGTCCGGAAAGACCCTGTTTTCTAAAAGCTACTTTTCTGGAGAACGAAAAGCGGCAAGAA
>CAIXSY010000382.1 GCA_903922175.1 uncultured delta proteobacterium
CCTCTTTGAACTCTTTGGTGAATTGTCTCTTTGCTTTGCTCATATTATCTCCACTATTACACATTTTGTGGAGACACCCACTTTCTCTTCTGATCGTCAACATCTAGGGGACAGGTCTATAATGCTTGTAAGCGAGTATTAGGGTGACTCAGAAAGGGCGGCAAAGTGCCGCCCGATTTTAACAAATAAAAATTATATTAGGAGATTATTGATGGACATTTTTTGCGCCAACTGCGGAGAGCCATGGGACGTTTCATCTGTAGCAGAGGTAAGGCACGGACAAGATACAGACCCGGCTTGGAAACTTAATAAAAGCGGGTACCCGATTAGGTGCCCCTGTTGCCCGAAGGGTAAAGACGGCAAACCAAAGATGCAGGAGAAAAAGAGCCCGCGGGCAAAAGCCGCCGCGATTGTCGCGGACCTTTTAGGTGACGATATAGACGGTGCTGCCTGTCTTTTAGAAGACGGTGAGTTCTTGGGTCTAATAAACGACGACTTTTAGCCCGTGCCGGCAGGGGACACCCCCTGCCGGTTACCCTCACGCACTTTTGGCGTATGAGCGTCTATAAGAACGACAATTCATCCCTTGTCCGCCATGATTATAGGGTAAAGAATAGTGATTATGAAGAAAAAAACCGCACCTGCCCAGGTTATCTTTTATGAAACTAGAACTGGAGCGCTTGAACTTAAATTGGGAGAAGAGCAAGAAACGCTCCTCATTACTCAGCAGCAAGTTGCTGAGATTTTTGATGTACAAAAAGCAGCAGTTTCCAAACACGTAAAGAATATTTTTGATTCGAAAGAGTTGTCTAGAAGAGGAACTGTTTCCAAAATGGAAACAGTTCAACTCGAAGGTAAAAGAGAGGTTAAGAGAGTAGTTGAGTATTATAACCTAGATCTCGTTCTCTCCATCGGTTATCGCGTCAATTCGCTGAAAGCTACAAGATTTCGTCAATGGGCTACTCGAACACTAAGATCTCATATCGTGGACGGGTATACAATTAACAAGAGACGGATAGACAAGAATTATGCCTCTTTTTTAGAGGCTGTAGAAAAGGTGAGGCAGCTTTTACCTTCGAGCGGGGAAGTAGATGCAAGCAGTGTGCTTGAACTTGTAAGAATGTTTGCTGTTACCTGGTTCTCACTTAACGCGTATGACAACTCTGAATTGCCTACCAAGGGGGCCACGCAAAAACAAGTTGAATTTACAGCGCAAGAGCTCTCGTCTGCACTTGATGGACTTCGGGACGAATTAATCTCGAAGAAAGAAGCTAGCGACCTTTTTGGGAAGGAGCACACCGGTGGAGCAGTTGATGGCATAGTGGGAAGTGTCTTTCAATCATTTGGAGGAATTGATCTATATCCAACTCTCGAGCAGAGGGCTGCTCATCTCCTCTACTTTATTGTGAAGAACCATCCCTTTGTGGATGGCAACAAGAGATGCGGGGCCTTTGCCTTCGTCTGGCTTTTGGGGAAGGCAGGTTTGTTGAGTATCTCGTGCATTACTCCTGCTGCCCTTACCGCGCTTACGCTACTAGTAGCCGAAAGCCAACCAAAGGATAAAGAGCAGATGATAGGGCTAATTCTTTTGCTTCTCTCCGCAAAGAAATGAGCGCGCTCTGAAAGACATCCAGAAGGAGCGCCTATCTCCGTTATTCCGAAGAAGGTAGGTCATACAGCAGCCTGTCGTCTTCTAAGAAGACAGGCTATCTCTGTCTTGAATTTTGGCGCGCTACCGCGCGCTTTTTTTCTGATAACACCAAGAGAGATCGATACATGGGCTCGGTGGTTCAAATTTAATCCCCCTGTGCAGGCAAATTCGCCACAGTGTTACGTTAAAGCAGGACCGTGACTGGTCAAAAGTAGAAAGAAAGCAGGAGGAAACTTTCGCTTCAAATCTCCGAATATACAGGTATGACCTATGTGTATATTCTACGAAGCATCAGTCGGACCGACCAAACCTATATCGGAGTTACAGGAGATCTGCGTCGGCGACTGCGTCAGCATAACGGTGGGCAGTCCGACTATACCCAAGAATAAGAATCAAGAATAACAGGACACCCAGCAAATCCATCTCCCCCAAGAAACTTTTCCCCGAAATCCCCGAATACTAATGGAGGCCACATAGACCTCAGCTAGAAACATCGAGGCTCCAAACAGAGTCCGGGGAGATGTACTTGTGACCGACGCTCGAAAAGATATCCATGACCCTGAAATCGAAGGATTTTTCCACTGCTACACACGCTGCGTGCGTAGAGCCTACCTGTGCGGGGTTGATAGCTACACTGGTAAGTCTTTTGAACATAGAAAACACTGGATCCGCTCCCGCCTGGCTGAGCTTGTTCAGATATTCGCTATCGAGTGCCTCTCCTATGCCACCATGGATAACCACCTGCACTCCCTCCTACATACCCTCCCCAAGATTAGCCTCGCCTGGTCGGATTCTGAGGTGGCCAGGCGATGGCGCTTACTTTTTCCACGCTGCCGCAAATCTGATGGAACCCCAGAGGAGCCCAACGCAGCTGAGATTGCAGAGATCACCTCTCATCCAGAGCTGCTGCGCAAGTACCGCCTGCGTCTAAGCGACATTAGCTGGTTTAACCGTTGTCTTAACGAGAATATAGCTTGCAGAGCAAACGCCGAGGACGAGTGTACGGGAAGGTTTTGGGAGGGGCGCTTTAAGAGCCAACGGCTAGAAACAGAGGCAGCGGTAGTATCCTGTGCTGTGTACATAGACCTTAACCGGATACGGGCAGGGTGCGCCCCGACACCAGAGGCGAGTGAGTTTACGA
>CAIXSY010000383.1 GCA_903922175.1 uncultured delta proteobacterium
ATGTAACTAGAGCCTGTCCGGAAATAGCGAAAGCGCGATAGGACGGGAGAAATAAGTGAAATAGTAGAGTAGTATAAGTGGCCAATTCAGCACACTCTTCGACCCCGACCGCGACCGTTCGACAAGCTCACGACAGGCCACGCTCACGAATTATTAAGCTACCCGGGGTTATTGAGCAGTGCCCCCCAAGAGTGCACGTAACTGCTCGGCAAATTGACGAGCTATGCTGCTCCAATCATAGCCTTGAGCCTGGGCAATGGCTTTCTTAGAGTAGCTCATCCAAAGCGGGTCATCACTAAGGAGTTTGTCGACTGTGGAGGTAAACTTGGCCATGTATTCAGGAGATCCTGGCTGTTCACTCAGCAAAATTCCAGCTTCCCTCACGGTCTCAGGCAGAGCCCCGCGCGCCGAACTGACGATAGGGCAACCGGCGGCCTGAGCCTCCATCGCTGTGATGCAGCTTGTTTCATCGAATGTATTTGGATAGGCAAGCACTGATGAGCGCATGTATTCACGAGCAAGCTGTTCCTGTTTAATGTTGCCATGCACCGTGCATCCGGGTGTGGCGCGAAGAGTGGTAAACAGGGGTTCGAATGTATGAGCAAGATTCTCGTCGATGCCTGCCCCCTGGTAGACTTGAAGACCGCTAAAAACATGCAGCTCCAGATCTGGGTGGGCTTTGCGAAGCTCTGCAAAAATCCCCGTAAGTAATGCCAGGCCGCGGTACGGGGTGGAAGAATAGATTAAGCGCTTACGAATGCGTGGCTCGTCCCCGTTAAATAGCGATAGGCGCACACCATTACGCAGCACTAAAGCTTTATCACGAGGGAATCCAGAAGCGGCACAGAGTGTGTCCGCGTGCCAGGAACTGACGGCGAGGAGTCGATCTATGCGCTCCGCTACGCGCAGATCACCCAGGCCGACGCTGGCGGGCTGGTCATACGAGTCGCCGGTCCAGAGCAGCCGTTTTTTGGCGGCAATGGGCAGGAATAGGGGACTCCAGTCGCGAACGGCGATGATTACGTCCTGCTCGGCTAGATCGCCAATAGCGCGAAGTGGTAGGTAGAGAGGAAGTGATAAAGGGGGATTCTCGACAGAGCCGACCACTGTAACGGTGTGGCCGATCCGATGGAGCTCCTGGGAGAGGCAGATAAGAGCCGTTTCCGTGCCACCGAGAGGACGCTCCTCCAGGCTTTGTGCGTGAATAGGTGCGCCGGCGGTATGGATGAATGTAATGCGCATAACGAGTATTTGGCTTCTGCCCTTAGGCCCTGTTAATTAATAAAGGTGTCAAGCTGCGCTCAGATTTAGGTCAGATTTGAACTTTCTTTGAGTGGGAAAAACCGCAGACATAGTATCACTATATCGAGGATTTTTCCCACTCAAAGAAATTCAAAGATGGCCTGAAGATGAGATGCAAATTGGCACCTTTATTAATTAACAGGGCCTTAATATATGAAAATAGCAGAAACAATCCTGAGCGGGCAACCGTGCTTAATCTCGTCACTTATTTTTTTCGTGCGAGTCGAAGGATCTGGAAAAAGTTCCATTCTGGAACAGACCCTAATTTGCTCGGACGTCTCTCTCCCCTTTTTGTGGAACTGCCCGTAGCAGTGTAATGGCGCTGGAAAATGGGAGAGCTCGGGGTAACATGAAAAAGAATGTCATCACGAGCGCAACCCTGCACGATCATTACGTTAAACAGAGCAGCCGGCGAGTGAACGTTCGGCTGAGCTCACGTCGAAGCCTCCGTCGCCGCGTGCTGAGTTAAACCTACTTTTCACTACCATAAACAGAAGTTGACGCGCTTCGGTAACTTTATTTGGTCGTACCACTTTATTTGGTCGTACCTAGTCAGCGCCATTGGAAGATGCGCAATAATCGCCATGTTTCACACGGAGATCCACCGAGATCTCACGGAGTTACACGGAGGGGATAGTGCTGGGTCCCACCACGCAGCCTCCTGTGGAACTCCGTGAGACCTC
>CAIXSY010000384.1 GCA_903922175.1 uncultured delta proteobacterium
AACCTCGAAATTGGCCACGTATACTACTCTACTATTTCACTTATTTCTCCCGTCCTATCGCGCTTTCGCTGTTTCCGGACAGGCTCTACGTAGCACTTGCCGCAGCCTGTCACGCCATAGCTTCGGCCGCAAGGCCGAGCGACGGCGGAAGGCAAGGCGAAGTAGGAAGCACATTGAAATAAAAGGATCTTTTATCTCAATGGCGAAGGGGGATCGCGAATTTCCCCGCCAAGACTTTTTGCGGAGGGGTATAGGTTCGCGACCCTCTCAAACAAATGAAGGCGTGTCTTGCGATCTCGAATGCCAAGCACCGCTGCGCTTGTCCCTTTGCGCCCTGGTATAGTGTCACCTTCGAGGTGTCCTACTTCACTTCGGTTATCTGCCTCTACTGGTCGTTCCTCTAATGAGTGCTTGGCGGCAGCAGCTTGCCCGAATCGACCACGCCGATCGATCACTCATTGCCGACGCTTCTTGCACTCCTCGTAAAGATAGGGCTTCAGATGACGCCTTAACGCGTGGTGGTAAGCGGTTGCGCTTTAGTTCCCGGCTTACTATCGAGGCATCTCTTCTTTTAACGTAACGTCCGATCTCGCAAACTCCATAACCCTGTTCCTGCATCGCATATATTATCTGCCTATCACATAGCGTTAGGCGATTCCTTTTCTTTTTCTTAAACACCTAGATTAATTTACGTTTCTAGGTGTTGCTTCATATTTTGAGATTTACCATTTTTCTGTTGATTAGTAAGTGCGCGAGGCCTATTTTTATTAACAAAGCCCTGTCAACACTGCTCTGGTGTATAGACAAAGAATCAAAGGAAAAGCGTACTTATGGAAAACAAAAAAAAGAATAGTGGCGATCCAACCGCATGCTCACCAGGAGATCTCTCAAAGGCGAAGGTTCGCGAGACAACATTCGAAAACACAAAACTGAACACCGTGAAACTGGATTGGAAAGAGGTGTTCTACACCAATTGTCCTCTGGTATCTGCCAGCAATGTGGACCAGGAACTAGGATGGACACGGGAAGAGTACAAGAAGATCGGCGTGAAGTACCAGTTTTTGCGCTCCGTCCGCGAGAATGACTGGTACCCGCACTATATCCATAACCTCGACAACCTTATCCGTTTCGGCGGTTTATTTCCGCCCGTTGCTGTCCACGCGGACATCCGCCGGACCAGGCTCCTGGGGGTAACGCACGTTCCTCACGAGGGTGGCGTTATGATGGTGCGCGCCAAGGACGACATCTACCGCATGAGCGATCTGAAAGGAAAGAAGATCGGCCTCTCGAAGAGCATGAACCGGGTCAAGAACGACTGGTGGCGTATCCAGGAGCACCAGGGCATCGAGCTGATGCTGCGCATGAACGGTATGACCATGAAAGATGTCCAGATTGTAGAATTCCCCTACGCGGATGACTGGTACAACGATCCGAAGATGTTAGATCCGATGGAGAATGCGTCTGAACTGTGGCTAAAACGCGACCATAAGCGCGACCTGGCCTTCCGTCCGCTAGAAACGGCCTTAGAAAAGGGCGTCATAGATGCGCTGTATTGTCAAAGCAAAGTGTTGAGTTGTCTCGCAGAAGCAACTGGCAAATTCACCTCGATTGAAGATCTGTCCAGGTACCCGGACTGGCGTTTGCAGGTGGCCAACATCCCGGCTGCGATCACGTGTAGCGATGTGATGGCCGAGAAGCATCCGGAACTCGCCGTCGCGTTCATGAAAGGCATGATCAAAGTTGGGCGTTGGGCCAACGAGCACAAGCACGCGGCGGCAGCAATCCTCGACAAGCAGACGTTCTACCTGGATGTCGAGGATACCTATCGAGGCATCAAGGACGTTGATATGGTGCCGAACCTGTCGCCGCAGAACCTAGCCTGCGTGGAGATCGGGAAGAACTTCATGCTAAGCCACGGCTACATCAAGAACGACTTCGATGTGAAGAAATGGGCCGCACCAGAGTTCCTGGAACAGGCAGCCAGAGAATTGCTGGAGCAAGAATGGAAGAAAAAGACCACCTCCAAGCTTCCCGCGGCGGCCGGGCCACTGGCAGGTTCGTCTCAGCTCGGATAGTCGGGTGAAAGAGTTGGTGCCAACGGCGCCCTCCCGGAAGGGATGGGTGGCCGTTGGCACCGCTCAATTCCGCCAGATCTCCACGAGAAAGTCTCTCGATGTGACTTATAGCAGGTGCAAAAAGTCTTGTCGCGAAGCGACTCAACATGCACCTGCTATATCTCGCCGTAGCTCTCTAGAATGAAAGGAACTTTTATTTCAGAGGCGAAGGCGGATTGCGAATTACTGCGACAAGACTTTATGCGGATGGTATAGTGCTGAGAGTCTGACTATGTCCTGACAACAACCGCAAAACATTGGAAGCTAGAAAATGAAAGCAAATTGGTAGCGAACAATGTCGATAAATAAAAAGGCTCGAAATATGAAAGTAATCATTGTGGGTGGAGTGGCTGGTGGCGCATCGTGTGCGGCGCGTTTGCGCCGCTTGGATGAAAGGGCTGAAATCCTGATGGTGGAGCGCGGACCATATGTATCATACGCGAACTGCGGCCTGCCTTATCATGTCGGCGGCTCGATTGCAGAGGAGTCCAGTCTCCTTGTCGCAACCGAACAGATGTTTAAAGGAGTGTTCGCTGTTGACTGCCGGACAAACTGCGAGGCGATTGGGATCTCTGCTAAAGAGAAAACCGTACAGCTCAAGAACCACACCACGGGAGCGGTAACGATAGAGCACTACGATAAGCTCGTGCTCTCCCCCGGAGCTGCTCCTATACGTCCAGCGCTTCCCGGCATCGACCTTCCTGGAATCTTCTCGGTAAGAACCGTGCCAGATGCGAGAAACATCCGCCAATGGTTAGACCGGAGCGCCGCTAAGCGCGCGGTCGTCGTCGGCGGTGGTTTTATTGGCCTCGAGATGGTTGAGAACCTAGTTCACCGCGGCCTCGACGTAACCCTCATTGAAAAGCTGCCCCAGGTCATGCCACCACTCGATCCGGAGATGGCGCGCCTGGTCGAGGGCTACCTCATCAAGCACAACGTTAAGCTCGAGCTTAACGACGGCGTAGCGGGATTCCAGCATACGAGCAACGGTTCTCTCGAGGTCCTTACCAGTTCAGGCAAAAGACATCCTGCAGACATCGTCATCCTCGCAATCGGCGTGCGTCCGGAAACAGGATTGGCGAAACTGGCCGGGATAGAAATCGGGGCGCGTGGCGGAATTCGCGTCGACGAGCAGATGCGCACCAGCAACCCCGATATTTTTGCGGTTGGGGACGCGGTAGAAGTCAAGGACTTTGTAACCGGTCAGTGGACACTTATTCCGCTGGCGGGGCCCGCGAACAGACAGGGACGCATTGTGGCCGACGTCATTGCCGGACGTAACTCCCGTTATCGGGGCACGCAAGGAACCTCAATCTGCCAACTTTTCGAAGGTGTGATCTCTCAGACAGGCGTATCCGAAAAGACACTCATTCAGTTGGGCGATCAGGACTTCGAAAAAATATATCTCTATCCCAATTCGCATGCGGGCTACTACCCTGGTGCCAAGACACTCGCCATAAAGGTACTTTTTAGGAGATCTGATGGACGCCTCCTGGGTGCGCAGGTGCTGGGCGAAGACGGCGTGGCGAAACGCATCGATTCTTTTGCCATGGCGATTCAGATGGGCTGCACGGTGTATGATCTGGAAGAATCCGAGCTTTCGTATGCTCCCCCGTTTGGAAGCGCAAAGGATCCGGTGAATTTTGCCGGTATGGTGGCCGCCAATGTATTGCGCGGCGACATGCCGATCCAGCACTGGAACTCGCTTGGAGAAGGACTCCTTGTTGATGTGCGCAACCCCGCAGAATTTGAAGAAGAGTCTGTTCCAGGAGCAATTAATATTCCGTTGCCGCAACTTCGTACGCGTCTCGGTGAACTGCCGCGCGATCGAGAGGTCCTGGTCTTTTGCCGATCCGCACAGCGCTCCTACTATGCCACGCGTATTCTTTTGCAGAATGGATTCAAGGCCAAAAATATCTCCGGCGCCATGCTCTCGCGGGCGATGTGCTGTCCGGTTGAATCGAAATGACAAAAGAATCCTGACGGCAAGTAAGGAGAGCGTATATGCACGATCTTTGGATGATCACTTTCAAGGTTTCGCTGGCGATCTTCATGGCAGGCAGCTTGCTCGAAATGGGGCTCAAGCTCAGCATTCCCGATGCCCTGCGGGGACTGCGCAGTTTCCGTTTCGTGGCCTATGCGCTGCTGTCGAGCTTCATCGTCTGCCCGGCATTGGCCTACGTACTTACCGTCGTTATTCCACTGGCACCCCCGTATGCCATCGGACTTATCTTGCTGGGAATGGCACCCTGTGCGCCCTTTGTCCCGATGTTGGTGGATAAGGCCAAAGGCGATATCGGGTTTACGGCTGCGTTTATGCTCCTCGCCGCTGTGGGCACGGTGGTTTGCATGCCCCTTACCGTACCTCTTTTGACCAAGGGTCTCTCCATCAGCGCTTGGGCCATTGCTAAGCCGCTCGTGATTGTTGTGCTGCTGCCGATGGCAGTCGGTGTGATCCTACGCTACAAGCTAGAACTCCTCGCGGCCAAGATGCTGCCTTTCGTGAAAAAGGGCGCAGGCCTGGCCGGGGTCATTTGGTGTGTCTTGTGCCTGATCATATATGGGAAGGGCTTGCTTGGAGTGGCGGGGAGTTTCGCCGTCGCCTCCGAACTCGTGTTCTTTGGCATTATCTTCATCGGCACATACCGGCTTAGCGTTGGCCTGCCGCATGAGCGAAAGATCGTCTTGAGTATTGGGGTGACAACGCGGAACCTTGGGGCGTGCCTGACCCCGCTTCTTTCAGTGCCAGAGATGGATCCACGAGCAACTCTGATGATTGTACTGGCTGTCCCTATCATGGTGATAGTTTCATTACTAGGGACGAGATGGTTTAGCAGCCCCCACTCGGCAGTTGAGACCAGCTTCGCTCCTTCTACGCCAAAGTAGGAACCTTACAGGTGAGTTCCATGGATCCACAATCAATGAAAAAACAGACGGCAGGCTTTAGCGAAAGAACTGCGCTCGTGTTGCGTTCTTATCTTCCCATACTAACCTGGGGGCCAGAATACTCTCGCCAGACGCTCGTCAACGATCTGATCGTGGCAGCGATCGTCACCGTCATGCTGATCCCGCAGTCATTGGCCTATGCCATGCTGGCGGGCTTACCTCCGCAGGTCGGACTTTATGCCTCGATGGCACCGCTTCTGCTTTATGCGATCTTCGGTACCTCTCGCACACTCGCGGTTGGACCTGTGGCAGTGGTTAGCCTCATGACAGCCGCCGCTGTAGCCAACCTTGCAGCCCAAGGAACAGCTGAGTATATAGGGGCAGCCGTTGCACTTGCCTTCATATCAGGACTGCTGCTTCTCGGCATGGGGCTTTTGCGTTTAGGGTTTCTGGCCAACTTTCTTAGCCACCCGGTCATCTCCGGCTTTATCACCGCCTCAGGCATTCAGATCGCGGCCGGACAGCTTGCGCCCGTACTCGGCATTCATGCAGAGGGAGAGAGTCTGCTCGCCCTTCTAAAATCAATGCTGCCTGAGCTCGGCCAAATTAATCCCGCTACTGCGGCGATCGGCTTTACCTCACTGGCATTTCTCTTCTGGGTGCGCCGCGGCCTCAAACCTATCTTGCGTCGCTTCGGACTGGGTGAGAGGACTGCAGACATCCTAACCAAAGTTGGCCCAGTCATAGCCATCGCGGCGACCACTGTGGCTGTCTGGGGTTTCGAACTTACCGCGTACGACGTCAAAATTGTGGGTGCGGTTCCACAAGGCTTGCCGACACTCGCCATGCCGCCGTTCGACGTGACGCTCTGGACGAAGGTTCTCGTCCCCGCGCTGCTGATATCTATTGTAGGCTATGTGGAGTCGATCTCGGTTGCCCTGACGCTTGCCGCGAAACGTCGTCAGCGTGTCGACCCCGACCAAGAACTTGTTGCGCTTGGCGCTTCTAACATCGGGGCGGCTATATCCGGCGGTTTTCCGGTTACGGGAGGCTTCGCACGTTCCATTGTGAACTTCGAAGCTGGTGCCGAGACCCCAGCGGCTGGAGCATTTACGGCAGTTGGTATCGCGCTAGCCACTATGTTTCTTACGCCACTGCTATTTTTTCTGCCGAAGGCAACATTGGCCGCGACCATTATCGTGGCGGTACTTTCTCTGGTAGACCTTGGCGCACTTAAACACACCTGGCATTATTCTCGGGCCGACGGCGCGGCCATGGCTGCCACGATTCTTCTTACCTTGTTAGAAGGCGTAGAAGCGGGGTTGTTGGCCGGAGTGGGCCTTTCGATCTTCCTGCACCTCTACCGCACGTCTAAACCCCATGTAGCGGTGGTGGGCCAGATGCCTGGGACAATGAATTTTCGTAACGTAAAGCGCCATACGGTGGTGACTGACCCCAAGATCCTGTCGCTGCGGGTGGACGCCAGTCTCTATTTCCCGAACGCGCGCTTTATCGAGGACTACATCAACCGCATGGTCGCGGCCAACCCGAGCGTGCGCCACCTCATCCTTGAGTGCCCGGCGGTGAACACGATCGACTCCTCGGCTCTCGAAAGCCTCGAGGCGATCAATCACCGGCTCAAGGACGGCGGGATTACGTTCCATCTTTCCGAGGTGAAAGGACCGATTCTGGATCTCCTGAAACGGTCGTCCTTCTTGGAGGAGCTAAGCGGTAAGGTCCACCTGACTCAATATGACGCCGTATTCAGCGTCAATCCCGAGCTGGCACGGCACACACTGAGAGCCCAAAGAGTCAGTAGTGTGTGAGAAAATATGTAAATATTCAGCACATTTTGGGCGCACCGCTGCAGTAGGGTGCGCGAAAGTAGTTAAACTCGCGGAGGAAACTCCAGTCGCGACGCTTGGTTCGCCGTGCCACCAAGTCAAGTGTCGGCTACGACGTAGATTGATCGCTTACTGATGACGGTGGTTCATCCAAGAAGAGGCCCTGCACATCGCCGATTGTTATCAATTTGTATCTCTCCGAGACCATCCTGTAATGTTATCTTCGAAGTTTTCAGTGGGTAACTTTGTAACTTTTACAATTTATACCAGGTGCCATACTTTGTTGTGTCCTCGCGTTCCCCAATGGCGGTAACCCCCCGAAAACATTTGGCCAGTTATTTTTATAACTCTTCAAGCCCTGTGTGGGTCAATTATGGTCCGTGCTGAGGAGCTAGACCCCTACTTCACAAACAGGTGCAGGTATCTTCCATACCCCTCCTTCTCAAGCTCCGCCCTGGGAACAAATCGCAGCGACGCCGAGTTGAGGCAGTAGCGATTATGGGTTGGCCCCGGGCCATCGTCAAAAAGATGCCCAAGATGCGAATCGGCGTTCTTGGAACGTACCTCAGTCCGGGTCATGCCGTAGCTCTGATCCACTCGCGCCACAACCATCTCGTCTTCAATCGGCTTGGTAAAGCTCGGCCAACCACTACCGGAGTCGAACTTATCCAACGAACTAAAGAGCGGCTCCCCCGAAACTGCGTCGACGTAGATCCCCTCATCGTGGTTATTCCAGTATTGATTGGCAAAGGGCCGCTCTGTGCCGTTTTTGCGGATTATATTGTACTGTTCAGGCGTAAGCTTGGCGCGAAGCTCTTGTTCACTAAAGCTGCATTGATAGCTTTTCTGCATGGCCTGCTCCTCGGCAAAGGAAGAATTAAAAACGGGCATCAAAATTGCTAAGAGAATAGATACTGGGGCGCTATTGCCTTTCATGACTATAGTATTCATGATTATCCAGAAAAGGGAAAGGCTGCGCTAAACGTAACCGTCACGGAGTGTACTTAGCCTTTATTTGTGGAACATTACGCACTCTATACAAATAGGAATATATGAAGCTTCCCAGCTCTTTCAGTACCATCTCCACCCCAGTCCTGATAATCAGTGCGGCAATTTGCGGTCTCTGCTCGTCGACACAGGCCCAAACAGGAACCATTGCCGGAAGTGTGCGCCAAGTTAGCCCATACGTCGGCGGAAGCGCTCGCGCCTACTCTCTTGAACTCGGAGATAGTTACTCCACCCTAATTGCACAAAACGGTAAGTTTCAGCTCTCCCTTCCTGCGGGAAGCTATGCCGTAGTTAGCTCAATGGTTTCAAAGCGAAAGGTGACGCAGCAGATTGATGTAGTACGCGTGGCGGGGCGAAAGAAGACCAGCATTAAGGCAAGAGTCTTTACACGCGTAGCAGTTGCTCCAGGTATCCGCGTTAGCATCGGCAACCTCCAGGCTCAGACTCTCGACGGCAAACCTGTCAAGGCCTTTAACGGAAAACCGATCGTGTGGGACGACCTACTGATCAACGACATTTTGAACAACGACAATCCTTGCAAAATTCGTGTTATGGAGGACCGCAAATATGGCCGCTATAACGACATACTTAACGAGGTTAAACTTCAGGCATCGCGCTACGCCGCCAAGCGCATTAATTACAAAAAAGCACTTAGTGTTTTAAGTGCCAACGCCCCGCAGTATCGCGTCACCGGCAGCTTTCAGGTGACCCCGGACATGGAGCTGCTCGGCAACGCTTCACTGAGGATAGTTGATCTTCGAAATGGACAAACCGTTTGGAGCGGTGAATTCACGGGACTAACGGATATGGACAAATTCTCGACGACTCTCGCACAAAGTGCGGCTGCGGCATTATGCATCCCCAGGAGAGTCACGGGAACTTTTGACGGCGTTCAACATGTTATCGGTAGCGGAATTTCGGTTGATTACAATTGGACAGGTTCGGCTACCTTCAAGCTCTCGGGTCTAATCGCCTCCAATCCTAATAAACCTACGAATCAAGACGTTGCACTTTACCTGTTGGAAACTTCGAATATTGACTCATACTCTACTTCAGGCAGCGTTGGAGGCTGTAGTGTAAGCGCCAATGCCGGTTCTACCGCGCCGCAGGCGCCCTCCACAGCGGCTATGATGGTCTGGCTGAATCCAGATTCCCAGCTAGGCTATCGCTACGTTATCGCGATTGAGCTCATGCACCTGGATGCCGTTATAGAGACTCACCATTGCCCGGATGGCACAAGCTCTACCTCGGAGCCTGTCACCGGCGAACTACAAGTGTCTGACTCGGAGGCGTCTTATCCATACACGCAAGATCCATACAACTACCAGGGCACTTTCACAATCAACAGCACGACTATGAACTGGGCATTTACTGCGGGATTGTAGACAAAGACGTATCTGCTCAATAACCCCGGGGTAGCTTCACTTAGCCTTATCCTTAGCCTTTTTCTTAATACTTCCCTTAGGTTAAAGTGAAAGGCCAAGGCTAGGAATAAGGCTAACTGGCTTTTCTGCACCAAGTTATTGAGCAGTTAGGCTTCTTGCGTGTAATTGCGCGAAAGATCAGCAAGATCCACCCAATCAACCCCACTATCGAGAGCGCCCCAGCCGCACGCCAGTACCAGCTCACCCCGAACTCTAAGAGCACATCGTTACGCGTTGGAATAATTCCGATAAAGCCCGGACTTGCAAGAAACAGTTTGTCTCCCGAGTCAGTGCGCCAACTGGGGTGGTAGGCAAACTTAAGATAGTGGGCATAGCCCGGGCAATTTGTATGTAAACGTATGAAGTTAAAATTAACCTCAACACTCGGAGCGCATTCAGCGGGCGCATCCCAAAGCTTCATATCCTCGAACTGCCCAGGGCGCAGTGCGCGGGTGGCGATAGCGGCGTCCAGAATCATCGGATTGCCGACGCGATAACCTCGGAGCCAGGCGTAGGCCAACTCCTTCCAATTTGCAGGATCAACCGGCACTCGCACTGGGGCACCGGCATCACGCTCCGCCTTCTGTGCGCGGCGATCGTACCTCTGCTCAAGCGCCGGATCCGTCGATAGTAGCGGGCGGATATGAAAAACCTCAGCTAACGTCGGCTGAGGTGCCAGCCTATAGAGAACCCAGGGATCGAAGCGGCCGTCTTCAATTAGAAACGGCGCACTTTCAGTCTGGGCCAAGACTTCAGGCGTACGCAAGATAAGCTCCCCTACCCCAAGAAGCTGCAAACGATCTTTGGCCTTCTCCAAATTGTACGGCTTACACTCAAACTGTGAATACGGGCAGCTTGGTCGAAGACTAACCTCTGACTGCAAAAGAAAGGCTGCCGGAGCCAGAATATTGGCCTGCATGTAGACACTTTCTAGTGTGGCACGCCCCGAGAAATAGGGCAGCATTTCAAAAACGCGCTCACTCCCGGCAGCATTATTGAACATACTATGCTCATAGATCACCCGCGGCATCGAGAAATCACCGCGAATCTTGTCATACAGCTGGGACAAGGCAGGGTACGCCTCCTTCGCCGTCCACCCCGAATAATTCCAGCGCAGCCAATGCTCAAATTTGCTCACGAACAGCGTTACCCAATAGATACTCCCCGCCACAGCGACCGCTGTTAGCAGTGGTCCCAAAAACCGGAAACGCTGCAGCAGGTGACCGAAGAGTAATCCCGCCAGCAGTGACAAAAAGAGCTGCACCTGCGGTACCGCACGAATATCGACTAACCCCAAAGCTGGAAATATGAAATAGAACCCAACGTAGCCGAGGGTTGGGATAAGCCAGCGGGCGAGCTCTGTTAGGAAACGGCGACGCCAATAACGAGTGCGGTCTACAATCAGGAGAGAGACAATCACCCCGACGAGAAGGGCAGCGAGCGGATAGAAAATTGGAGGGAATATCTCAGCCACTATATCTTTGGAGAGCCAGCGAAATGAAAAGGCGACGGTCCAGGCCGAGTTGTCGATCATCGGCACTAAAAACCATGCCGAAAGGATCAGCGCCATGACGCCAGACTCAAAAAGAATCAGAAAACGTTTACCTAGCGGAGTGCCGACAGCGCACAAAAACGAAGCCGCGTATACCAAGGGAAGCCCCAACATTATGTAGGCGTGGCTAAGACAAACGGCGGCCGAGCAGAAGGCCGATCCCAAGGGAAGTCGCTGTGTACGTAGCTCGCGCGCCAAGAAACCGACGCTGAGCAACAAAAATATAAGCGCGTATAAATGCGCGAACTGCCCGGCAAGTGTCGAAAGCGTATTTCCGCCCCACATCGAAAACGACTCGTTGTAGAGGGCGAATTGGCTTGCCGCCGCCGCTAGTAATGGCGCCGGAAAACGCCAGCCACATAAGCGACAGCAGCAATAGACGGCGAAGGGAAGGCAGAGCATCGGGAGGAGCGTCCCGATATTGAAAGCCGCCCCTAAAGGAACCACACAAGAAAAAACTGCCATCAATAGATAGGGAAACGGGAAGTAATGCAGGAGCTGAGGCTCGCCCGCCAAATTTCCCGGATTCCAGACGCGCACACGCCACTCAGGCAACCCGTGCTCAACCAGAGTTTTTAGTGGCCAGAAGTGTGAGCCGGTATCACCGCCGCTAGCCGGAAGACTCGTAAATATCTCCGCCGGAAGAAAATAGATGAACAGCCCAAGGATCGCCCCCATCCCCACCGAATCGACGACGAGACACTCCCAGTGCTGGAGCCGAAGGATTAACCATTTTCTAAAATTGGCCATAGGACCTCCCTAGCCTAGCGAATTTTGTGGCGATTGGGCTAGACCCTGAAAGTGAACGTTTTCCGTGGAACCATGAAATCGCCATGACTCGACAACCAGGACCACCACAAAGCCGAAAAAGTTTAACGCGAAGGAACGAAGGTAGTGTATTAAAAACCTTCGCTACTTCGTTCCTTCGCGTTAAACTCACATGCCGAACGTGTAACCAAGATTCAGCTAGTTACCGAACTCTGTGTTGTCCCTGATTCGATACCTGACACAGTTGCTCCCAGCCGGGAAAAGGGCTCTAATAACCCTTTGTCTAGCTATCCTGGAGCCCCCCTATGGCAGACCTAACCCGTGCCCTTGAGCATCTTCGTTCCGGTAAGATGGTAATTCTCGTTGACGATGAAAAGCGCGAGAACGAAGGCGACCTTATTCTTCCAGCCCAGTTTGTTACCCCTGAGGCTATTACGTTCCTGGCACGCTATGCCTGCGGGCTGATCTGCCTCAGCCTTGAGGCAGACCAGATCGCCAAACTCAAACTGCCACCGATGACTATCGACAACCGCTCGCATGCGCAGACCGCTTTCACGGTTTCGATCGAGGCGCGCGAAGGGGTAACGACCGGTATCTCCGCCGCCGATCGCTCACACACCATTCGGGTGGCCAGCAACCCGCAAGGCACGCCCGACGATCTTGTCAGCCCGGGACATGTTTTCCCCCTGCGAGCACAACCCGGTGGAGTACTCGTCCGCGCCGGACACACCGAAGGCTCACTCGACCTGATGCGCCTGGCCGATCTACAACCGGCTGCCGTGATCTGCGAGATAATGAACGAGGACGGCAGTATGGCGCGCCTACCCGATCTACAACGCTTTGCAAATGAGCATGACGACATGCCGATTATTAGCGTGGCTGACATTATCGAGAACCGACTTTCTAAGGAGTCGCTCGTGACTGAGGTGGCTCGCAGCAAGCTACCAACCGAGTTCGGTGAGTTTCAAGTACGCGCGTTTGAGAGCCAGATAGACGGCTCAGAGCATCTGGCGCTTATTCGCGGACCGTTAAACGGCACGCCGCTTGTGCGCGTGCACTCTGAATGCCTTACCGGGGACGCCCTCTTTTCACAACGCTGCGATTGCGGAGCCCAGCTGCGCGCTGCCATGCAACAGATTGCGCACGAGGGCAATGGCGCCTTAGTCTATATGCGCCGTCACGAAGGGCGTGGCATCGGACTACTGAATAAGATTCGAGCCTATGCGCTGCAGGATGACGGGATGGACACCGTCCAGGCCAATGCCCATCTCGGATTTAAAAACGATCTGCGACACTACGGCATCGGAGCTCAGATCCTCAAATCCATCGGCATCCAACGCTTCCGTCTGCTGACCAACAATCCGAAGAAGATAATCGGGCTTGACGCCTACGGGATTGAAGTTGTCGAGCGCGTCCCCATCGAGATCGAGCCCAATCAGCACAGTCGCCCCTACCTCACCACCAAGCGTGAAAAGATGGGACATCTTTTGAAATTAAGGTAACTGCTCGCCCCTAATCGGCTAACGCTGACGTCAAACGTCTTACGCCGGACGTTGAACGTCCGGCGATTGACCTTAGACGTCAGCGTCATCGGTTCTGAGAAAGGGCATTTTTCTGGGGTTACTTGCATAGTTTACGAAGGGAGCGAGTAGTTACAA
>CAIXSY010000385.1 GCA_903922175.1 uncultured delta proteobacterium
AGCCTCAAAATTCACTAGTCGGCGCTATTATAGCGTGCCTCTTTCGGGCTTAACCTCGAAATTGGCCACGTATACTACTCTACTATTTCACTTATTTCTCCCGTCCTATCGCGCTTTCGCTGTTTCCGGACAGGCTCTAAATAAGAACCTGCCTTCGCGCGATCTTCGTGGATCTTCGCGTAACATCTATTCAAACGCGCAGGTATCACCTAAAGAATTCAAGTTATACGAAGTTCCGCGAAGATCGCGCGAAGTTCCAGGAAGTGTAAGCTGATGAGTAACGCGCGAGCGATCAGGTGCGCCTAAGCCGCAATCAGATCTTTTAGCGAGATATTATATTTACGCAGCGCCGCAGCAAGACCGAGCTTGTCGATCGTGCGGATGGCGCGGGTCGAAACTTTGAGACGCACGCTCCTCTTCAATTCTGGAACGTAGATCTTCTTTGACTGAATGTTGCCCAAGAAGACGTGCTTGGTCTTGTTGTTGGCATGGCTGACGCGATGGCCGCTTTGGCGAGAGATGCCGGTGAGAACGCACTTGTGTGACATAAGAAAGCCTTCAAAAAAATCAGTAACTGGTCAGCTTTTGTCCTGACTCATCGTTGTTGGTACATGCCTCGTAAGCCAAAGGGGTAGGCTCTAAAGCCGCGTAATTATGGAGTAATCGGAGAAATAAGGCAATAGCTGAGTGGTAGGATTAAATCTGTTAAGGGGCTAGTTTATGTAATCATTGTGGCAGGTTACTAGGACGCAACTACTCACCCCTCGGTGTAGATATGGCAATACTCAGCACAAAACGGCAATTTTTGAGGATCGCTGACGCTGATGTCATACAGTAAACGCCGACGTCAGGCGTCCGGTTAGACGTCAGCGTTATCCGATTTCCTGTTATGAGGGTCGAGCAGTTACGTTAAAACAACTCAAACGATTGAATCTCCGGCAGCTCTCCGGCATTGCCACTGGGGCGGGAGAGGTAGGCGCGTACGAAGTAGCTTGCGGTGCCGTAGTCAACCTTGGCGATCACTTGGAACCATTTGCTGTTATAACCCAAATTTGGCCGAATGTTCGTCCATACATCTGGATCTCCAAGAATATCGGTCATCTTTTGTGTTGAATTCTGGTTCGTGAATGGGCCTTCCTCAGATGTACGAAAAGCCACAATCGCCTGTGTCATCTGTTCGTCAATATTTTGGTTAAGACTTCGGATAACAGCTGACGGGGCAAGGTTGATGTTAATCGTTGCCGCTAGACTACCCAGTCCGCTCACCGCGGAGATGAGAGGAACTAGACGTTGTAACCGCTTTGGAGTGAATCCCGGAATTGCAGAAAGTTCACCTATGCGCTCTATCGGCCGGTTTGGAAAAAGCTCCTTTTGGTCTTCTGGAAGATCGCTTTCAATGCCGCCTGGATTGTAGGAGACCTTATTTGAATCCATGTAGTCAATTAAGATGCCGACAAGCTCATCCGAGCGGAAATGGCGGTTGGGGAAGATTCCAGTTTGGTCCTCTTCTCCGTCATCATCGAAGTTTAGATTTCTAAAAAGTTGCGTTAAGACATTTGGCCAGAACGTGGAGGGGGTGGAGCTGCCTGCTGGTACCAATGCCGCCAGCGGTATCTTGGAGTCCTCCGGTCGAATTTCCAGCTCGATGCTTTTCACATTCTGTGTCGAGGATAGCCCGAGAAGCTCTAGAGGCACAGGAGCTCCGTTGGCAAATGTCCCCCACAGATCTTTACCCGAATCCTCATCCGGCGTGGTGTCCGCACGCAGCAGCACCCGCGCGAAGTTCACAGCTGATTTGAGGAGGTACTCGGCTTGGATCGTGCGCTGCACGTTGGCGCTTTGGGTTGCACCGAGTGATGCCGAGTAGGTCAGGTTTATCACAATGATGGTCATCAGACTGATCACGAAGATGACCAGGATTAGGGCCATGCCGCGCTCGCAGCGCAGTTGCTGGAGGTTGTTGCAAAAAAGATACGGCACCGGTTTGGTGCCGTATCGCGGTACTCGAGGTAACGTAGGAGTGTCTTTCAAGGAGAGTTAACAAAAATTGTTGATTTCATCTTCGGTCGAGTGATCCGAATTAAGCGAAAGTGCGCCTAAGATCGCGCGGGCATCATCGCGAATCAAGGAGGAGAGTCCGTTAATAAGACCGACGTGGCGCGAGACTTCATCCCAGTTGCCACAGTCGATATGCTCACAAAGTGATGTGGCTAAGTTGCGTTGCTTGGCAAGAATACCATCGTAAGAGTTAATCCGTTGTGTAATCTCTGGTGGAATTGACTGCTTTTTGGCTAGTGTTGTCTTGGCGCTGTTGATGGCGGTTTCGAGTTCGGTGAAGGAGCTAAAGAGGCGATCGATGATATTATTTTGCATGTGTGACTCCATGTAATAAGCTGTCTAGTAACTTTGCATCCGTCTAAACGATTTTCTGCTTAAACCGTTCGCTTAAACGTTTTTACTGCGCTCCATTAGGACAACCTTCTTGGATACGCTCCTCTATCCAAGGCAAGAACTCTGCCAATGCCCAAACGCACCCCACACACGCCTCACTATACGGAAGCATGCGGAATACCACAAGAAACTAGTTTGTGCAGCTTGCGGCAATAGTATGCCAGAGGTAGATCGAGTGTAAAGAGGATAGACACTGTTCAAGTCATGAACAGTCACTCCAGCATGCATAAGGGGCGGCAGATGAGATTCCCAGGTATTCTGTTTTTTTCACTCGTGAATCTATTCAACTATCTTGACCGCTACCTGGTTGCGGGGATTCTCCCATTGATTATGGCCGATTACGGGATGAGTTATTCTGATGGAGGTCTGTTGTTCTCGGCCTTCGTCCTCGGTTATGTAATTTTCTCGCCATTGTTTGGTTATTTAGGGGATCGTCATAGCAGAATCAAACTAATGGCTTTGGGAGTTCTGCTGTGGAGCTTGGCGACTATGGCATCGGCGGCCGCTCTTCCCCTGATACTTTTTCTTGGCGTGCGCGTCATGGTCGGGGTGGGTGAGGCGAGCTTTGGTAGTATCGCTCCAGGCTACCTTAAAGATCGTCTTAATGATCCGCGGAAGCTGCAATTTGCTCTTTCGATCTTTTTCTGTGCTATTCCGATCGGGTCTGCTTTGGGCTACGTCTGCGGTGGCTTCATCGCTTCCAAGCTCTCTTGGCACTACGCCTTTATCTTGTGTGGTTTGCCTGGTTTGCTTCTTGCCCTGGGTTTGCTCTTTTTTAAGGATGATAGAATCGTTGTCGCGCCACCGCCAAACCTTCTTCGTGGTGTGGCCGAGATATGCGCCATCCCGTGCTTGGTCTGCGCCATGCTCGGTTACGCCTGTAATTCTTTTGCCTTAAATGGTATCGCTACCTTTGTCACTAAGTACGGTGAGTCGCTTGGATTCGCTAATAGTTCGATTACGGTCATCTTTGGCGGCATCTTGGTCGTCACTGGATTTGCCGGGACTATGATCGGCGGCAAGCTTTCTGAGATGTACGCCGAGCGCTGTGCTGACCCGATGGCAGCGATGCTGCGTTTTATCGGCGTCGTCTCTTTCATCGCTACGCCGTGTGTCATCGGTGCGTTCTTGGCGAGTCAGGCGTGGTTGTTCCTGACGCTCTGCTTTTTTGCAGAGTTATTTATCTTTGCCACGGTGACGCCGGTTAACGCCGTGCTCGTGCGCGCTGCGCCGCCATCACTGCTCACCTTTACTCAGGGAGCGAGTATTCTCGTACTTAACCTGTTCGGCGCCCTTCCTGGGCCGCGCTTAGTGGGGATGCTTGCCGATCGTACGAGTTTAGGGATCGGTATGCAGCTATCAAGCCTGGCGCTCTTTCTTTCGGGCGTAGTCTGGCTTGGAGGGGGGATTATGATTGCAAGGAAAAAGGCTTGAGGTGTTCCTGGCGGATCAGCCGTAAGGAAGCGTAGCGGGTTCTGTAATCCGCTCAGCGATCTGCAGTTACGGCTAAGGCCGTGTGCTGCGGCCGTAGTTGCCTCGGATGCAGTCAGCAGAAAACTGACTTCGGATCGCTGAGAGCCGATTACAGATCAACGCTCGTCGGTCTGAGGCATCGCCTGGCTAGTACTCGTTTCAAGGGGCAAGGTACCTACCGTCGATACCCGGATCCGTAATCGTCTCGTCCTCGTTGGCTGTCATCAAGCTCATCTTCGACGCGAGCGAAGGCGCTGTCTCCGTTGACGTTGTAGACTCGAATTTCAGGATCGCGATCGCCGCGCACCTCAACTTCGAACTCAAAGCGGTGAAAGCTCGGGCCAGGAGCGACGGGGATCTCCTCCTTCTTGCGCCCGGATTCGAAATATCCGGCTTCAACCAGGCATACCCCTTCAACTGAGCCACGTACGCGGTATTTGTCCCCGAACATGCCGCCGCTCTTTTTAACTTTATAGAGGTTTACACGTGGGCGGGCCAAATATCGTCCGCCCATATCACGGCACTCGCCTGATACGGCCGGAGGCTCGTTACGGCGAGGTTCGGGATCGTAACGCGGTGCGGGAGGTGGCGGGGTGTTGCGGCCTACGAAAACAGGGCCACCTTGAGAGCGCGTTAGATCTTCAATGTAACAGTAATCACCATCGCGCCAATCACGGCAATCCTGTTTGGGAATACCTACCGTGGCGCACTTATAGGGGCAATTGTTGTAGGTCACATAGCCATGACGCGACGCCGCTGGGCGTGGTTGAGCCGGTGGCTGAGCAGCGGGAGGTCGTGGTGGCTCGGCGCGGGCAGGCTTGCTCATGTCTTCAACGTAACAGGTGTTGCCGTTTCGATAATCCTTGCAGTGTGATTTTGGGATTCCGGCAAGGCGGCACGAATAGGGGCATGGACGAGACGTTACCTCGCCGCCAGCGACTGCTAGCGTCGGAATCAGCCAAGAGCTTAAGCTAAGGCACAAAAAGCCAAGTCGAATGTTTAACATAGAGCCTCCTCCATACAAAATCGTACCAGTATGTTGCACAAAAGTGGGGGGATAAACAAGCGTTAAGTGTGACTACTGTAATTGCTCAATAACCCCGGGTAAATCTTATCTTAGTCTTGGTTCTGGTCATGGTCCTAAATCCTGGTCATTGTTATTTGGTCAATGATTTCGACCAAGGACACGACGAGGACTTAAGACCAGAACAAAGACCAGGACTAGGATCAAGTTTTTTTTGCCCTGGTTATTGAGAAGTTACCAGCTTCCGAAGTAACTACTCAATAAGTGTGAGTAAAACTCGCAAAATGTTTCACACGGAATGTCACTGAGATCGCACGGAGTTACACGGAGAGAACCTCTCCGTGTAAC
>CAIXSY010000386.1 GCA_903922175.1 uncultured delta proteobacterium
ACGGAGTTACACGGAGAGGTCCTCTCCGTGTAACTCCGTGCGATCTCAGTGGATCTTCGTGTGAAACAATCATTACGCTCAACCCACACTTAATGAGCAGATACCCTCAGTGTATATAACCACCTAATATCATTGCATTTAGCTATGCAGGAGGCAATCCATGGGCCGCCGCGCTATAGGCGCGGTGTAGATCCATTACGCGTTTAACGTATAGCCGTGTCTCGGTAAAGGGCGGGATACCTTTGAAGTTATCTACATTCTGTGGCCCGGAGTTATAGGCAGCGAGTGCGCGGCGGACATCGCCACCATAGCGGTTGAGCATTGATTTGAGATAGGTTGCCCCGCCATTGACGTTTTGGTGTGGCTCGTAGGGGTTGTTGACCCCGACAAGGCGCGCGGTGTCTGGCATCAGCTGCATAAGCCCCATAGCTCCCTTCGGCGACCTAGCTCGTGGGTCGAAAGCTGACTCAGCATGAATTACAGCTCGGATAAGGCTAGGATCGATCCCGACACGCAGCGCCACGCTGCGGATGATCTCGGCATATTCGTTCTTGAACAGGTGACCTCGGTCGCGCAGCCGCATCGTCGCCGATCTGGACCAACTTTCCGTGCTGGGCTTGAAGATCTCGGCGTTCTGCCCCGGTCGCGGCGTGCGGTTGGTGAAGGTAACCGAGCCGTCCTTGTTGCGGATGACGTAGATCTCGGCCGAGGCGTTAAGCACAATGAGACAGGCAGTTACGGCAACCGCGAGGAGAAGGCAAAGCCGTGGGAGTACCTTAAATGACTGCATGCTTTATTAGAATAACCGTAACTGCTCGCCCCTTCATCGTCCTGTGCGAAATAACCCCAACAAAATGACTCTTTCTGAGAATCGATGACGCTGACGTCTAATGTCTAACACCGGACGCCAGACCTCGACGCCTTACGTCCGGCGCTAGACGTTTGACGTCAGCGTTAGTCGATGAGGAGCGAGTAGTTAGAATAACCTAGATTACGAAAAGATGCAGATCCTATAGTAGCCTATACTGGCAGGCTTGCTCAACATCGGGTATTTATGGTTCCTCACCAAAAAGTGTGGGTAGAGAACGGTCACAAGGAGTAGCTGCTCCATAAGCCCGGGTGACTAGTTGGGTGAAGGCCTGTAGGACTTAGACTTGGCCTTGAGCTCCCGCCTGGCCTTGGCCCTACGCACTTAGGCGTAATCTTTGACGTTTAGGCCAAAGTCAACGAATCTTAGGCTACGGTCATGCGGGAGTTCAAGGCCAAGGCTTAAGTCCTACCTCAATGCGTAGCATCAACAGTTGCCCGGGGTTATTGAGCAGTTACACCGATTCCTGCTAAGCTGCCTCCCATGTCGGTAGACGATAATAGCGCAGATGGTGACCCTCGCTCCGAGATTGCTCGGCGGTTGGAGCGTCTGCGACAGATGACGATAAGCGCTGCCGAGAAGCGTGAACATCTGCCACAGCCGCTCTTTTGGTCGCTCTTTCGCTCTGAGCTTGAAGTGCTTAAGCGCGAGAAGGATTTTCAACGCCTTGTAGGGTCGGTCTTCAAATAGCTATGGAAAACTTAAACTCAACACCTCTTCCGCCGGAGTTGGCGGCGGAAACGGCTCTACGTCGAACATTTGCTATCATTAGTCACCCCGATGCGGGGAAAACGACGCTTACCGAAAAGCTGCTCCTCTATTCCGGTATGGTGCGAACCGCCGGGATGGTACGCGCGCGCAAAGGTGGTAAGTCGACAAGCTCCGATTGGATGGCGATGGAGCAGGAGCGTGGTATCTCGATTACTGCCTCGGCCATGCAGTTCCCCTACAAAACGGCTACGATCAATCTACTTGACACCCCGGGGCACCAAGATTTCAGTGAAGACACCTATCGCACGCTGACCGCTGCCGATAGTGCAGTCATGGTTATCGATGCTGGTAAGGGCGTAGAAGCTCAGACACGCAAACTGTTTGCGGTCTGTCGTCTGCGTAATATCCCCATACTTACCTTTATCAACAAACTTGATCTCAATAGCCGTGATTTCTTTGACCTCCTACATGAGGTTGAGCAGGTGCTGGGGATTCACGCCTCGCCGCTTAATTGGCCGGTGGGTTCGGGCAAAACCTTTAGCGGTGTAGCTGATGTTGTTAGTGGCCAGGTGGCGATGTTCTCGCGTGGAGAGTTAGGTGGCGCGCAGCGCGCGCTGATGCATTCGAGGCCACTCGCAGAGCTCCATTTGGAGCAGGGTATCGATACAGAGCTTGTGCACAAAGTTCGTGACGATCTCGATCTTCTGGCTGGCGCCGGTAATCCATTCGATCGCCGTTCATTTCTTGAAGGGCAGGTGACCCCGGTGTTCTTTGGTTCCGCCTTGACTAACTTTGGGGTCGAGCCATTTTTCGATCGCTTTGTTGAGTTGGCCCCGGCGCCGCGCGCGGTTAAGGCCGATAAAGCGGATGGTGGTGAGATCACCGTTTCGCCAACGGAGGTACCATTTAGCGGCTTCGTCTTCAAGATCCAGGCGAATATGAACCCACGCCATCGCGATAGTATGGCATTTTTGCGGGTCTGCTCGGGAGTCTTCGAGCGCGACATGGTGGTGCGCCACCACCGCCTGGGTAAAGAGGTGCGACTCTCGCGTTCCTACAGCGTCATGGCGCAGGACCGAAATACGGTCGATCGCGCCTATCCGGGCGATATCGTCGGAGTGATAAACCCCGGCGTGTTCGCCATCGGTGATACGCTCTCTCTGGATAGTTCGTTTAATTTTAAGCCGATGCCGCAGTTTCCGCCTGAGGTGATCGGACAGATTCGCCCGATAGATGTAATGCGTCGCAAATCTTTCGACAAGGGATTACTGCAGCTTTGCGACGAGGGGGCGGTACAGATGTTGCGCTCGTACGATATCCCCGATAACCCGCCCTACGTGGCGGCAGTCGGTAAGTTGCAGTTCGATGTTCTGCAGTATCGTCTGCGCGCCGAATATAACGTCGAAACACAGCTTGAGCTTTTGCCGCACCAGTTTAGCGCCTGGCTCGAAGGTGATCCGAAAACCGTTAAAAAGCCGCGCGGGGCGATGATGACCCTCGATTCACGCGGCCGGGTGGTGGTGCTTTTCTCGAGCGAGTGGGAAAAGAACTATCTCTTGGAACAGAATCCGCAGCATCGCTTGACGGATTTCCTCAAGTAAGTTCCTGGCCTGGCGGCCAGGAACTGGCGTTCTCAGAGATCTGTCATCTGCCTTCTGCTGACGGTATCCGATGCAGCTGCAGAAATTACCCCGGAGAACTAGCCAAACACATTTGAAATTTCCAAAAAACCAAATAACTACGTAGGTATGCGAGCTTGAAATACATTATGGACAAGCCTTCAGCTTGGCTGTGTCTCTTTAAATGTGTTTGGCTATGTTGTCCCTTCATTCGACTCGCTTGCGCTCGCTCATGACAGGTTAAACCCTGAGCGAACGGAGTGAGTCGAAGGGCCGGGGGTAGAAACTTCTTGCTCACTTATTTGTCCGACTGCTTTTGTACAGCAAATGGGCAAGAAGTTTCTAGATGTCATTCACACAACTGCACATCATTATCGGAGTGTCGTTGGCGGCTCCTCACCCACCGAGTAACTGCAGCGCAAGAGACGGCTGCTGATTAGCCTGCGCCAGCACCGCCGTGGTTGCTTTTTGCAGGATCTGCAAGCGCACAAGGTTAGCCGCCTCCTGCGCCACATCGGCGTCGCGAATGTGGCTTACTGCGCTAATGAAATTTTCGGCCGAGGCGCCAAGTACATTCGTCGCTACCCCAACACGGCTCATGTTGGCGCCGATAATGCCGCGT
The DNA here is from genome assembly GCA_903922175.1 of uncultured delta proteobacterium. Taxonomy (GTDB): domain Bacteria; phylum Bdellovibrionota_C; class UBA2361; order UBA2361; family CAIXSY01; genus CAIXSY01. The sequence goes on from CAIXSY010000386.1 coordinate 3,821, forward strand.
TGGAGGCCGAGGTTGGCTAGTGCGTTTTGGAATATGGGCAGCGCCTGCAAGGCGCCGGCGCTGGTTTTTAGAGAGAAGTCGAGAAGGGGGGAGACGCCGTCGCGGGTTTGGGCGAGGAGGGCCGTGGCAGAACCAGAGTTGGCAGAAATGATATCTAAGACGCCATCGCCGTTTAGGTCGCCAAGAGCCATGCTCGTAGGAAGGCTTCCCGTTGTAGAGTCATTTTTCGCTTTAAAGGTGCCGTTACCATTACCAAGAAGTACGGAAGCCGTGGAAGTGGTAGTATTAGAAGAGACAATATCTAAAAATCCATCTCCGTTTAAGTCGCCGAGAGAGACGCAGTATGGTGAAGCTCCGGCTATAAAGTCAGATTTTACCCTAAAAGTTCCGTTACCGTTCCCTAAGAGTACTGAAACGTTGGAGCTGCTCTCGTTCGCAGTGATGATATCTAAAACTCCATCTCCGTTTACGTCGCCCATGGTTACAGACCTGATAGTGCCTGCTGTTGAGAAGGTAGCTTTGGCATTAAAAGTACCATTTCCATTTCCTAATAACACAGAGGCAAAGGTGCTAGTTGTGTCGCCAGCAACGATATCCAAAATCCCATCTCCGTTCATGTCACCAAGGGCTAATGAAACTGGAACCCATGTGCTTGTGCCTATTGAAAAGCTGAGCCGAGATGTGAAGGTACCATCGCCATTTCCGAGGAGCACTGTCGCTGCGTCATAGTGGGCATCAGCGGAAAGGATATCCAAACTCCCATCGCCGTTGACATCGCCGAGAACAACGAATCGGGGAGCGCCAATCACCGTGAAGTCAGTCTTGGCCCTAAAAGTCCCGTTGCCATTGCCAAGAAGCACGGAGACGGAGGATCCGGTGTAGTTAGCAGAAACAATATCCAAAATCCCATCACCGTTTAGATCGCCCAGGGAGACAGACGTGGAGCCGCTCCCTGTTGTAATAGTGGTCAAGGCCTTAAAAGTGCCATCGCCATTCCCCAGAATCACCGCGGCGGTGGTCCCATATTTAGCAGTAACGGCGTCCAAAATCCCATCTCCATTTAGATCACCAAGGACTATTTGTAGAGACCCGGCTCCTATTGCTGAGCTCACAGCCGCATTAAAACTCCCCGTCCCCATCTTCCCGCCCAAGGAAGACAATATCGACCCACCCGTGCCGTACCCACCCTGAAGTGTTAGCCCCTGAATACTTCCATCAAACAATTTTTGCCCGTTATATGCCGTAGTCTGGGAGATGCGGAAATACTCGTCTGATAGGGCTTGGGCTTCCGTATCAAGCGCTTTGCGCTGGCTAGCGCTAAATGTGCCGTTAGCCGACTGCTCGGTGAGCTCCTGCAGGCGGGTAACGATATTGGTTAGCTCTCCGACAGCGCCGTCGGCGATACTCAAGACTGAGATCCCATCGTTAAGA
>CAIXSY010000387.1 GCA_903922175.1 uncultured delta proteobacterium
CAGCCCACACTTAATGAGCAATTACCACCTCTTCAGATAACTCCCTTTCCTGCCAGGCAATTTTCTGGCACACTGACCTAAGACTTGAATAAGGAGCCCTCTATGAAGCACGTTTATCTCTATCTTTCGTTGTGCGCCGTTACCATCTTCCAAGCCCAAAACTCTTCTGCCCAAGCGACACCGACCCCAACCCCGACAGCGACTCCCACCGTATCAGGAGCAGTTATAACCTATGAGGGAGTTTCAGGCTCGGTTGACAAAAAACATCGTAACCCAGCCCTCACCGTCGGAACCAAGTCCGAAAATGGCAATGTGAAGATCCTGGTTGATGCCGTGATTAACCACGGAGAGTATGAACAGTACCCGATTCGGTTCGATTTTTTCATCAATCGCTCATTCCTCACCTCGCAGATTCGCTCGCGCGAACTTCCCGGCCCAATAGGGATCGACGTTGGGCAATCGGTGGCCAAGCCACCCTTTACTTACACCATCGTGGCCACACTGCTGCACCCCAATCGTCAGTTTGTTACCGTGCTCAACGACACCGTCTATCCTAGCACCTTCGTCAGCACCCTCGATTGCACATTCAGCGTGGCAGACGCAGAGGGCACGCCAACCGACTTCAGTGCCTCGTCTATAACCACCGCTCAGGCTTCGAATGACTCATTTAGCATATCGATCGCCGATGCCCAAACCGAAGATGGCTCAGCAAGCGCCTCAGCCTCGATGACAGTCAAAGTTAGCGCTCAAAGTGGAAGCGGAGATCTGACCTACACCGCCGACGGCTCCACGGCGACGGTAGCCATGAGCGGCGCAGTCAGCACATCGAACGACACCTTGGTCTCGTTTAGCCTAAAGTCGGCAGATGAGAGCGTCAGCTTGGATTGTCAGTAGAGCAGAGCTACGCGCCAAATGCATCAGAAGCGAGAACGGGAGGCCGTCTGCATAAAGCCGGGCAAAACTCGCTTAAGCCCTCAGCCCACCCTCCAGGCTGATCGCCTGCAGCCAATAAGTCGCCCCGACCGATAAATAGCTGAGTCACGGCAATCTGCCGGTGATAGATAAACTTCCCCCCTCTTGCCGAAAAATCATCGGTACGAAGCCTTGTGCCTAAATAGCGCCGCAGGTCATCCGACCATTGTTCAATATCGAAGTTCTTAAAACACTGCGGCAAGCTGCACGTGCTCATTCCATCTTTTGGGGGAGGAGCCCCAAGGCCCTCGATTATGGCGTCGATCACGGCTCTGCAATTTTCATAATCTCCCAAATTACCTGCCGCTCGATTAAGCACCTTGGGGAACAATCGAACCTTCCACATCTGTGGAATAGCAGGTCCCTTAATGACGCGCCACGCCTCCTCACGTAGTGGACGGTTTGATGTGGCCTCTATGCAAAAGGGCAAAAGCGCCGCAGCAACTCCTGAGATATGGCGAGGGAGAACCTCTTGCCACTGGGCGATAAGCTGACGCAGGGGCACGGCAAAGTGCGCATCGTTTATCTGCCAGGCCCCACTCTGAAGGGCTATCAACGTAAGAAGCGGATCAACGCTTTGTTTTAGAGCAACTTCAAGACCTCCTAGCTGCTCTCGTATCTCATCGAAAACACGCCGATGCTGATCGAGAGGCAAGGTGCGCATCCAGGCTCCCAAAGATCTCGCCCCCTCCCTCGTCGAGAGCGGTGTCGCGCCCTCTCGGCGGAGAAACTGAGTCAGCTCACTAAGTCCATCTGAGCGCATCTCTAACTGAGAAGAGGTGGAGAGTAATGCCGACATAAACACATACATGCCGCGCGCCCTTTGCTCCGTAGAAAGATCCCCCTCGGGCTGGGCAACATCCCCCAAGGCGAGCACCAAATCTCGGCGAAGCCCTGCCAGAGCATCCCCTCCCTTCACCGTGCTAAAGAACCCCCGGAAGCGCGACTCGACGACCTCACGATCGTGGTACTGATCTAGCGGCGGCACGGGGTCGGCTAGCAGCTCCCTAAGGCAAGCCGCCCTCACCTGTCCGGCACAGGGGGCAGATGAGCGGATTGAACTAAAGTACAGCTCTGAAAGAATCGCATAGGGAGCAGTCGCAAAAAGATGGGGCGTGACTGCCTGCGCAGTGAGCAGGCGAAGATCCTCGGCTACACGACATTGAGGGTCCGCCTGTCCATCAAGAGCCCGCCGTATGCGTGTTAACTCAGGAGAACTCGACAAAGACAAAGTAGCAGCCACTGCGCCGAGAGGCGACGATACAGTAGAAGGTAATTGAAGACTACAGGGTATGACCACAACTCTCCCCTCCTTAAGCGGACGTAGGATAGTGAAAGGCTTATTTGTGCCGAAGATACACCAATTGTAGAGGAAGGAAAGTCCCTAACAAAGGAATAAAGGAACCAACGAGGCGCCGCCTCAGACCGACTCGTGCATTGGCGTGGCAGAGCCTCGTGCCTACTATCAGAGATCTGAAGTCAGCTTTCTGCTGACAGCATCCAAATGCAGCTCCCGGCCCCAGCCAACGGCATTAGCCGTCTTGTTCTACGTAGCACTTGCCGTAAGGCAAGGCGAAGTAGGAAGCCTTGGCGAAGGCAACGCCCTAAAATAAAAGTTCCTTCTATTTCAAGGCGCTACGGAGGATATCCCGCCAGTGCCATGTTTGATACGCTATTCCCGATCCCCCTTCTCTTAATCTTCGTCTTAACAAAGACCAAGAACTAGCGAGGCTGCGCCTCAGACCAAGGCTCCATTGCTAACTTAAACTTCGCCGTAGACTTGGCCTTGAACTTCTGCTTGGCCGTGGCCTTTCCTTCTTTGACCTGAGCATGCCTATCAGTCGAATTCCAAGAATATGGTGA
>CAIXSY010000388.1 GCA_903922175.1 uncultured delta proteobacterium
CGAGCCCCCGGCAAAGCTTGCGGATGCGCCCAAATGCCCTTATCTTGGAGAAATGTGTAGACTGCATTTAGGACTTGACCCTCTTCGACCGCGACCACGAGCACGACCACGCCACGAATTATTAAGCTACCCGGGGTTATTGAGCAGATACTTTTATTTTCTTGCCTGGTAAGATATACAGCGACGGTGCTAGTATGGCCATGCTTTAAGCATGTGGCATGGGACTTCTCTGTGCACGGAGAGGTAAGATCTCAATTCTTTTAAGGGTGATGAAGATGAGGCGACTTGGGCGATTTTTTAGAGCATCGATAGTTCTTTTATTGGTGAGCTGTTTGGCGTGTGGCTACGCTCGTGCTCAGGATCCTAACAACGATCCTTCAGCTCCAATCCCGGCAAAAACTCCTCCTCCGAAGGTTACAAAGCCTGCCCTAGCACCAAGCGTTACCCCGACCCCTGATGAAATGGCGAAGCTTCCCAAGCGTGGTGTTATCGCAAGTACGGCGAGTGGTGATTTTGGGGCCGTGGGGAATTCAACCTGGGAGAATACCGATCTTTCTGGCGATTCGAAGCCTCCGATTAGTGCCTCTGTATCAAAAATCGGGGCCGACTCATGGAAGCTGCGCGTGTTTAATAATGGCAAGGACGCATACTCGTTTACGGTAAGGGTGGCGCAAAAGGCGGCATCGGGTTCAGGTACAAAGTCTGATAGCTTCACCTTTTCGCTCAAGCCTGGTGAAAAAGCGGAGCGCGTTGTTCCGACTGGATCAGGAACCACTGATGTTCAGGTAATCCTGGAGAGCTTTAAGAGGATTAAGTCGCGTGGCAAGCCGGCGACGTCTCCAACGCCGCAGCCGGTTGCGGGTGGCTCAGCTTCGACCAAGGGTAAGAGCGCGCCTACTCCAGCATATAATAAGATGCGCTAAAGAGGGGCAGGCGAGAAGTTTCGCCCTCGGCAGTATGAAAAGATGGATCAGTGTCGTATGGGGGGAGCCACACCCCCACGCTCTTGCCTTAAACGGGCAATAAAGTCTATTGTTAAATGCCAGATTTACCATGCCTCATGCTGAATGTCGTTTAGAGCTACAATGGCGGCTTTTTAGACAAAAATGATGAGTAAGGTTAGTTTCTACACCCGGCTTGTCCGACGTAGCACCGACCGCAATGTCGGGCGAAATAGGAAGGTTTGTCGGAAATGTATTTAATGCTAGTACCCATCAGAAGCTATTGGTACTTCCCAAATTTAAAATGTGCTTGGCTAAAACTTAGCCTTAATAGCCCTATAAATTAAGAACGTTTCACAATTGCCCTATGTCCAAACGAGACTCACATCCTCATACAGCGGTTCAAAGCCGACGCCGTGGCGGAGAGGATCTGCGCTCGCTTCGCGCCTTGGAAAAGGCGATCGATGTCAGCCCCTCACAGGGAGGCGACCTGCGCGTGAATCTGGTGTATCCCAACAAGTATTGGATCGCCATGTCGAATCTCGGGTTTCAGGCGGTCTATTCACTCTTTTGCAAGGAGCAGGGCGTTGCTATTGAGCGCGCCTTCCTGCCTGATGATAGCGACTCGGAGAAAAGTGAACATGATAAAAGTGAACGTGGTATATGGCGCACCTTTGAGAATAACCGGCCGCTGACTGATTGCGACATATTGGCATTTAGCCTTTCGTTTGAGACTGACTATACTAACCTTATAGCTTTGTTAGCACGGGCTGGTTTGCTCTTTGCCGATGCTGAAAGCCGCGACCAGGCTTCGCAAAAAGCTGATTTTTCGTTCCCGCTTATTATCGCAGGCGGAACGGCATTAACCCTTAATCCTGAGCCTGTGGCTGACTACCTCGACCTCATTTTAGTAGGTGAGGCGGAGGAGTTTATTCCTGAGTTCACCGCGGCGCTGCGGCGTGCTCGGCTAGAGGGACGCACACGCACGGAGTTACTCTACGAGTTAGCGCAAATCGAAGGGGTATACGTCCCCCAGTTTTACCGCCCGCAGTACCATCCTGACGGTACCATGGAATCGATCAACGCCGACCTGCGCGTGCCGACTCGCCCGAAGCGCCGTTTTGTCAAAGACATCTCCAAGTTCCCAACCTATACGCATGTGCTCACGCCAGAGACTGAGTTTAAGAGTATGTTTCTGACTGAGACGGGGCGCGGTTGTGAGATGGGCTGCCGATTCTGTGTCGCTGGGTATATCTATCGGCCGGTGCGCAAGCGATCGGAGGAGTCGATAGCGGCTACCGTTAAGATCGGGCTAGAGCACAGTAATGCTGTGGGGTTTGTCGGTGCGGCGGTCTCTTCGCACAAGGCCATCAGCCGACTGGCAAGCTCTGTGGCCGAGAAGGGGGGGCGTGCCTCTCTAAGTTCGCTTATGTCGCATAAGGTAACGCACGAATTGGCAGCTAGCCTTTCAGAGAGTGAGTATAAGACCGTTGCTCTTGCCCCAGAGGCAGGTAGCGAGCGTCTACGCCGCTCAACAGGCAAGCGTGTGGCTAACCAGCAGATCATCGATGCCGCGGTTAAGTTGGCAGAGGCTGGAATTCGGGGATTTAAGCTCTACTTCATGGTCGGCCTTCCCACAGAATGCGAGGACGATGTTGATCAGATCGGCAGGCTTGCCATAGCTGTGCGCGACGCGGTTATGGCGATAAGCGGTCCGACAGGAAAGGCGGCATGGGTGCAGCTCTCGGTTAATCCGTTTATCCCGAAGGCCTCGACCCCATTTCAATGGGAGCCGATGACGGGGCGCAAGGATTTGGAAGAAAAGATCGATCGTATTCGTAAGATTATTCGCAAAGTGCCGAACCTGGAGATGCGTTTTGAGACTCCGAAGGAGAGTTATTTTCAGGCGCTGTTGTCGCGAGGCGATCGACGCGTGGGGCTCTATCTTCTAAGAGCGCAGGAGCTTGGAAAGGATTGGAAGTGGATCTTGAGCGACAAGCATGAGGAGCTGTTGGGTAGGGTGCCTCCGATCTCATTTTACGTTGAGCGTCGATTCGGTTTTGAAGAGCTGTTGCCATGGGAGGTGGTCGACTCGCGTATCGACAAGGGACTACTTTTAAGGGAAGCTGGACGCGCTCACAAGGGAGAGGACGTTATATGAAGCAGATAGTGCCGATAATTAGTGGAAAAGGCGGGGTCGGTAAGTCGACGGTGGCGGTTAATCTTGCCGTGGCGCTAGCCGCTACGGGCGCTAAGGTGGCGCTGATCGATAGCGACTTTTATGGGCCGAGTATCCCGACACTGCTCGGTGGCGGTGACCTGCAGGTTGATCATGAGCAAAAGCTTATTCCACCGGTTAAGTACGGCCTTAAATATATCTCGCTCGGATTTTTTCTGCGTAACCCGGATGATGCGGTGATCTGGCGTGGTCCGATGTTTGGCAAAGCGCTGCACCAGCTTTTTAATGACGTAAGTTGGGGGGAGGTTGATTACTGCATTATCGACATGCCGCCTGGAACAGGGGATGCGCAGCTCTCCTTGGCCCAGATGGTTAAGTTAAGCGGTGCCGTGGTCGTGACCACACCGCAAGAGGTAGCCTTGGCGGATGTACGTAAAGCCATTAATATGCTGCAAAAGGTAAATGTCGATGTTTTGGGCATCGTCGAGAATATGGCTGGATTTGTCACCCCGGATGGCAAGAGCTACGACATATTTGGGGCTGGCGGCGGGCAAAACCTGGCTCAGAAGCTCGGAGTGCCGCTACTGGCGAGTATTCCCATCGATATGCAGCTCCGTGAGGGGGGCGATAAAGGCATTCCGGCCGCAACCGACGCAAATTGTAGCTCTGGAAAGACTTTCCGTCAGCTTGCATTGAAATTAATTGAAATTCTTGATAAGAAGGTAACCTCCGAATCGGTACTGAAGGTCGTAAACTAGTTCCTGTTCTTTTCTGGCTGTTAAAAGCATCTGGAAGATAGGCAGGGGCTAATTGGAAAAAGTGACTATTTAAGGCGATTGGGAGTTGAAGGGGGTATCTTGGCGTTTCATATAGTACTAGGAATACATCTTCTGTTGTGCGTCTTTCTTATCTGCCTGGTGCTGTTGCAGCAGGGTAAGGGGGCAGATGCAGGAGCTGTGTTAGGTGGCGGCAGCAATACGCTTTTTGGCGCTGGTGGTGCAACCTCGCTGATGGTGAAGGTGACAACAGCAGTTGCTGTTTGCTTTATGGTAACGTCGATCTTCCTCGTTCGTGGTTATGCTGCTCTGCTGGAGAATGCTCCAGTGGGAACGCCGGTAACGAACCCGGGAGTTCCGGAAGAGCCAGCTACAGCGCCCGCTGAAGCTCCAGAGGCCGCAGCGCCAGCTGCTCCGGCGGCAGCTGCAAAGACTGATGGTGCGCAAGGTACCTCACCTGCGACATCAGCCTCGGCGGCAGCTGCGCCGAGTGAAGCTGCAAAAACTGAGACGGAACAGAAGAAGTAGATTTTGATACAGAGTACGCCCAGGTGGTGGAATGGTAGACACACTAGCTTGAGGGGCTAGCGAGAGCAATCTCATGGAGGTTCAAGTCCTCTTCTGGGCATTTTTCATAGCAGATAATGTAATTGCTCTAAAACCCCGGGCAGATCTTGCCTTAGTCTTGGTCTTGGTTCTGGTCTTAAGTCCTCGTCGTGTCCTTGGTCGAAATTATTGACCAAATAACAATGACCAGGATTTAGGACCATGATCAAAACCAGGACTAGGACAAAGAGTTACCCGGACTTAATGAGTAATTACGGATTATTCGACCAAGACCATGGAAAAGACCAAGAAACCAGACCAGGACCAAAGCCAGAACCAAGACTGTGTCCCCGGGGGTTATTGAGCAGTTACAGTACCCATACCAAGCTTAGACGAACTCCTCCATGCTCCTTCGCTCCCTAAAAACAATTCCGACTGAAGCTGTTTCTCACGACCCGCAGATTCTTAAGCAGGTCATACTAAAAGCGGGCGAAGTCCCCTGTCTGACAACCCTCTCCCAAGCGTATCTGAATCCTGGCCAGAGAACCGCGCGCCATTCACATCGTGATATGTGGGAGGTCTTCCTCGTGGAGGAGGGCTCTGGTTATCTAATCCTCAATGGTGTCTCCTCAGCGATCGCCAGCGGGTGCTGCTTTGTGATTACGCCCGGAGAGGAGCATGAGATCTGCAGCTCGGCGGAGCAGGGGATGAGGGTTACGTATTTTGGCGTAGTGGGGGCTGTCCCAGATGCTTCAAAGGCAGCCGAGTAGTCGTGCCGGACAGCCCCAAAATGTTCGCCTTCGGCGGCGTCTAAAACTATGGAAGTGGGGTGAAGTTACGCGAAGGGCGCGAAAGAGGACGCGAAAACCACGAAATAAATTGGTCGAGTATCAACCTGGAGTTAACTCCAGGTTGATACTCAGCAAATATTTTCGTGGATTGTATCCGTTTACGCCCCCTGTCAAAGTGCGCACAACTGTCCCGAGGAGCGCTAGCGACGAGGGACCTCCACCGCTAGCGGCGACGGAGGTCCCTCGTCCAGAAAGTTTTTTCACCTAAATTTGGAGTTTTTCTCCTAAGCTTGGCCTTGGCCATTTACCCTTAGATTTGGGCTTAAATGTAAAAGTCGATGTCGAAGAGGATGAGGCCAC
>CAIXSY010000389.1 GCA_903922175.1 uncultured delta proteobacterium
ACTAGTCGGCGCTATTATAGCGTGCCTCTTTCGGGCTTAACCTCGAAATTGGCCACGTATACTACTCTACTATTTCACTTATTTCTCCCGTCCTATCGCGCTTTCGCTGTTTCCGGACAGGCTCTACGTAGGACAAGACGGGGAACAAGACGGCTAAGGCCGTCGGCTGCAGCCGCAACTGATGCTGCAGCTGAATCTGATGCAGACAGCTGATAGCTGATAGCTGACTGCAGATTACAGATCACTCTTCCGCGCGAATGCGCGGCTCGGTTCAACTAGCCGATTCGGCACACTCTTCGACCACGACCACGAGCACGTCCACGCTCACAAATTATTAGGCCGCCCGGGGTTATTGAGCGGTTACACCCTAATTACCTAAGTTACTACCACTGTGGTATACCTCCCTACCGATGGTGCTGCTTCCTGGAGCCGGTCTACTTCATCCAGATCCCCACCACTCCAACAGATGACAGATAAGCAGGAGCTCTCTCTCATGTCCGACAAAGAATCTCATATCGTTACCCTCGAACAACATACCACTGAACTGCTACGCCGAGTGCCACCGATCCTCAACATCGACCTGGTAATCGTCAAAGATGGTAAATACCTGATCGGCCGACGCCCCAAGGGGTACGAAGATAAATCCAGAGGCTACTGGCTCTTTCCTGGCGGCAGGATGCGTTGGGACGAGACTATCGAACAGGCCGTTACCCGCAAACTAAAGCAGGAGACCGGGATTAACGCCGTCTTGAGGAAGCTTATTCTGGCAGTTTCGGAGATCGGACACGACCCGCGCGCCCACGGAGTGACGCTTTACTATCTGCTGGACTATCGCTCGGGAAAGCCGAAAGTAAATCCACAATTCGACGCCTTCCGCTGGGTTAGCCCGGCGCAGCTGCTGAGGATGCCACGCTCCGATTCACTGCAGAAATCATTCGTTTCTGAGATTGAAGCCACCATTCGCACACAGAATACGAGCGAGGATGAATTACTGGTTGAGGTAAATTCCCGCGACCGTAAGATCGGTACGATTGGCAGACGCACCGCCCATGCGACTAACAAGCGCTATCACCGCGCCGCGCATATCTTCATCTTCAACTCGCGTGGTGAGACCATACTCCAGCAACGTAGTCTCAACAAACCTACGAGTCCGGGAAAGTGGGATATGCCCGGTGGACATCAGGTTGCAGGGCAAAAAATTGAACAGACCGCGATGCTTGAACTTCTCGAGGAGATGGGTGTGACGCCGAAGCTATGCTTTGTCGGAAAGCACCTTAAGAAAACCGCCACGCAGGCTGAGTGGTGCTACCTCTACTACGGCATCTCCGACGGCCCCTACGCTTTTGATCGCAACGAAGTGCAGGCTGTGCGCGCCTTTGATCCGCGTAAACTAATTGCCGGTGGGTATCGACGTTTCCCGATCCTGGACCACGTCGTCGACTACCTCAAACAGCTCCGACCGGTATGGGAAAAGTTGCGCCGCGCTAGGGTAGCCAGCACTTTTAGTGAACGTGCAAGGAAAATTCGATGACGTTGACGTCAAACGACTAACGCCGGACGTCTGACGTCGACGCATGACGTCCGACGTTAGCCGTTTGACGTCGGCGTCATCGATCTCTTGGTTAAATAGTTCCAGACAGTGCTGACCAGTTACCGCCGCGCAACACGTTTGCAGTACAACCAGGCTAAGCAGCGCCAAGCGGGCAGCAATCTCGCTCTTCGTCCATATCGGGAAAACCGTCGAGTATTAGCGCCGTCCCGTACTTTGCATCCACTTAGCCTGGTACTCTATGTATCGGAGAATATGCGCAGGAGTTGCGTAATTTCTTAAAAATCGCGGGTGGCAGATGCGTGCTACCTGCATTCTGTAGGCCGCTTTCAGATATCTGCTGAGCTTTCTGCTGACTGCATCTGATGCAGCCGTAGCTCCCGACTGCAGATCTCTGAGAGCGACTATCAACAGACAGACAGCAAGCAGGAGGCATGAGGAGCTTCCGCGCCAAGGCGTGGGTCGGTTCAATGAGTATTCCCCCCTTCCTCGGGATACGCACTTCTCCTATTTCTTCTCCCTAAATCTCTGAATTGATCAATTATTTCAAAAAGATGCGCCGGTATCTTGAGCTTTACCACTGCAATCCGATGAGATTTGGAGAGTCAAGGGTGCACGTCTGCCCCTACCCAGGTGAGTGTATGACAACGGTGTTGATAATTGATGATTCGATAGACTACCTCCATGGGGTGTCTGAATTACTCGATGCCGTTGGGTATTGTGTCGTCCTCACCGTCGAACCTCAGCGCGCGTTAGAGTTATGTCACGAGGTGGATTTTGACCTAATTCTTTGCGCCCTTGAGCTTCGGGAGCACGCCAGCGTGGGCACGCTCTCCACGCAGGTCGGGATTCGAACACTCCTTTCACTTCTCAAAAACAACCCCACCGTGCCGATCGTCGCCACCGGTGCCCTGCTCAGTGAAGAGGTCCTTAACGAGATGGAGCGCATGGGAATACGAGAAGCTCTTCCGAAACACCTCTCGCATTCTGCACTGCTGCGAAACATCAGCCGCCTCATTGGGGGAGCGACGGCCTAGTACCTCGCTATCGGGAGGCGATGCACCGCTAAGATAATGTCAGTTAACATACGCTTCTTTTTGGCAGACAATATCGAATCATGATTAAGAGACTTATTAAAATACCGGAAAAATAGCACTTTTTTCTGTTCGGCCCGAGGCAAACTGGGAAAACTACTCTGATTAAGGAGTACTTACGCACCAGAAAGACTAACCACCTACTCATAAACCTGGCACAAGAGGATAAATTTTTTACGTATCTGTTTCTGGCGTACCAAAGATGATGAAGAGGTGGATCTGGTATTTCTTAAGGGTGGAGAGCCTTTTCTTGCCTGTGAAATAAAGTCCTCTTCAACGATAACTCCCCTGGCACTGAAAGGACTTAAAGCATTTCACTCTGAGCATCCGAAAGTCGAAAGAATTTTGGTCGCTCCCATAGATACCCCATTCGAAATAGAGGGGATTTCGATCGTAACGATCGAAGATTTCATGAGGCGGCTCACCGATGTTATTTAGGGCTGTTCCAAAAGCGCCGAAAGCCGCATCCGCGATGCCGATGTGGCGCAGGAATCGGCTAATCTGGTGCGGCTGCAGATCTTGCAGAAAGCAACCACGGCGGTGTTGGCTCAAGCCAACCAGCAGCCCGCGCTGGCGCTCACATTACTGTAACTGGGTGGCTCACGGATCGCGCTATCGAAGTAAACGCCACGAATTATAACCTTGTGACACGTCAATCGAGAAAGTAGAACGAGGTTAACATTCCAGCATCATTCAAAAATGTTACTTTGATAGCTTCGTAGGTTCTTGCCAAACGATAACCGCGAGACGGCCCAATTCTACCCCAATCTTATAGCTTACTCGATTATAGGATATCTTACTCTCCTTCCCTAGGTTATGTACTCTAGGGGTAACGGTACATTAGGCCCAGGCGAAAGAGGCTAGTCCTAGTCATGGTCTTGGTAATTGCTCAATAAGTGTGGGTAATTCTAAATCTTGAACATGAACTGGAACTGTTCCCGATTCCTGCTCCTGCCCCTTATCCTCTTGATTGGAATAGGAAAAGGAGCAGGGGCAGGAATCAGGAGCGGTTCAAGTGCAA
>CAIXSY010000390.1 GCA_903922175.1 uncultured delta proteobacterium
GTCTCACGGAGTTCCACAGGAGGCTGCGTGGTGGGACCCAGCACTATCCCCTCCGTGTAACTCCGTGAGATCTCGGTGGATCTCCGTGTGAAACATGGCGATTATTGCGCATCTTCCAATGGCGCTGACTAGGTACGTTTTTTCATAGTATATTCTTAGGGCAGGATGGGCCGTCGGCTGCGGCCGCAACTGATGCTGCAGCGGAATCTGATGCAGATATCTGATAGCTGACTGCAGATCTCAGATAGCAGATTACAGGATACAGACAGCAGATCACTGAAAGCAGATTACAGAAGGCAGATAGCGGGCAGGCGGCATGAAAACCTTGAAGCGCGTACTGGATGAGTTGTTTTTTCATAGTATATTCTTAGGGCAGGATGGGCCGTCGGCTGCGGCCGCAACTGATGCTGCAGCTGAATCTGATGCAGATATCTGATAGCTGACTGCAGATCTCAGATAGCAGATCACAGGATGCAGACAGCAGATCACTGAAAGCAGATTACAGAAGGCAGATAGCGGGCAGGCGGCACTAGTCTTGTCTCTTCCGCGCGAATGCGCGCCTCCGTTCAACAGCATGCTGCCAGAGACCGAGAGCGCGGCTCGGTGGTTACCAAAAACCAAAGTTGGTTTTCTGTAACCAATGTAGATCCCTAGCAATAGCAAAATGTCGAATAATATGAGCTAGTTGTCATTCTCGGGGGAGTTGGCACAGGGGTTGCTCATACAACCTCTTGTAAGCGTGCTCTAGTAACCTTTGGGACACAACTATGGAAAACACAAGAATTGATATGTACTTTTCGAGTGAGCAGGAGATTGCTCTTTATAAAGTCACCTCGCGCATGCCATGTCTGGAGCGTTTGGCAACGGCGCATCGGGTAAAGACATCGACGCGTCAGTTTCAGGCTTTCAAATGGACGACAGCCAGTCACGCCTTGGCGGTGCTCTGTCTGCGGGTGGCCTGCCGGGCAAGCGATCCGGCGGAGGATTTCAGCACTGCGGTTATGGTCGGCGGGAAGGGGAGTATGGCTTCAGCCATCTTGTTCTCTCTTTACCGAGATAAGTCCTGCCTGAGAGATATCTTCGGCGTGGATAAAAACGGGCGCTCGGTGCTGGCGCGGGCGCTGCGCTTTGCCAATATCCGTATCGCCTTTGGCGCTCCAACAGAGATCTTTTTAAACACGGCGCTCGTTGGTGGGAGCACTTTTCACGTGCATCTGGATGGACAGGAGATAACTAATCCGCTCCTTCTTTCGAAGATGTGCCAGAAGCTGGAGCAGTCGTGGCTGCCGCGTCCGAAGGCACCGGCCTTGGATCGGGTAAAGACACAGCATGTTTCAGAGGAGATTCAGGCCCTCGCAGCCTGAACACTTTAGTAAAGAAAGTTATCGAAAACGCTTAATGTGAGGTAAATTATATGCAACAGAACATCGGATTAATAACTTCGACTCGGATGATGGCAGTACTCTCGGGGCAGATCCTCAGGACCACGCCAAGTTACTGGCGTAGCTTTGGCGCGGAGGAGCGTGCGGCGGTGTCCGAGTGGTTCTGCTGTTCCGAGAACTATTGTGATGAATTTAAGGGGGTTAGCTTTGAATATCTGTGCGCCCATTTGGCCCTGGATAGTGCCAGCGTCAGATTCGCTACCGGCATCGCCAATCAGCGTGTTCAGGCTAGCGCAAAGGCGGGCATGGTGGCACTATCCCGTCGACTATTGATGGAGCTACGTAAGCCGGAAACTAGGCCTGCGTTACACTCTGCTCTAGAGGAGATCTTGCGGAAAGCTGCTTAAATTGTAATCGCTACGCCGAATTCAAACGCTGGAATATTTTCAGTTATGCAATTTAAAAGAAGCCTCTATTCGTATAGATATCTATTGAGAGTTAACCTTCATCGGTGCTTGCGGTTAGCGACTAGTAACTGCAAAATTGTCTTGGATGTGGTAGATAGGTTCAGACGTTGGGCTGTGTATTTTATGCGTCAGAGTTCGCACGGCGTACAACGTGGTTATTGTTGCAGCTATGGTTGGCTAGAGTGTCGGCAGTCCGCACAGGTGGATCGGCACGTAGGGGGAGGGATGGCCCATGCTTGATACCGTAATTTTAGACCGCTCAGCCGAGGCACGTCAGCAGCTGCACGCGCTGATTACCAAACTCACCCGCAGTAACATTCCGGAGCAAAGCTTTCTTCCTAAAATTAGTCTTCGCGTTTTGTCGCCGAACGAACTCCGTCTGCATGGGCTTCCGGATCTTTGCATCGTTGGGCATGAGATTATCGGGCGCGGATTGGCCGAGGTCTCTGGCATACGAAAAACCCTGCCCGATGCGGCTATTTTAGCGGTGTTGCCCGAGGGTACGACAAGCCTGACCTTCATCGAGCAGGTGATTCGTCTCGGGGCTGATGACGTGATGCTCCCGGACATCAGCGCCCAGGAGTTCTTTCAAAAGATACTTGTGCTCTCTCGTCGGACGGCCAAGCAAAAGAGCGGTAAGCTGATCGTGGTTGATGGGGCCAAGGGCGGTGTCGGTGTGACCTCGATCGCTGCTGGTTTGGCTGAGTCGCTTGTCGATCCCGAGAAGCATGTCTGCGTCATCGATCTCGACTTCGAGTCGCAAGCGTTGAGCCGATTTATGCAGGTCCGTCCCTTTATTAACGAGAACTTGGAATTAATCCTTCGCGAAGATAGGAGTACGAGTCAGGAGTTTATAGAGCAGGCGCTCGTGCCGGTGTATGATGGCGATTCCTCGTTTTTGTGCATGCCGCCGGTTCCGGAGAGCGATGCGCTGTATGACTCAAAGAGTAACTATTCGCGTAATCTGATTGCGGTACTCGAGGTGCTTGATGCTCTCTTCGATTATGTTGTTATTGATACCGGTAATGCACGTGGGGCGATGATCCAGAGCCTTTACCACGTGGCTGATAAGGTTATCTTTGTGATTAACAACGATCCAGCTTCGTTGTACTGCTCGACGCAGCGCTTGGCGCGGTTGAAGGGCTATATGGCCCCGGACGCGCAGCTCGTGGTGCTGGAGAACGGCACGAACCGTGGTGGTTTGCACAATTCGTATCTCAAAGAGGAGTTCACGCGGACACTCAACCTCGAGGCGGACAGCTGGGCAGAGCCACTGCCGCACTGTAAATTGGGGGCCGGCTGGCCGGGGTCAGGTGGGGCTATGTATTCGCAGGGGGGGGGCAAGATGGTAGCCGGAATTACGGCGCTGCTTTCTTTCTTAAACCTGCTTCCTGCAGAACGGAGCTCCGGGCTTCTTTCGTATTGCCAGCGGATGGTGGCGGCGCTGCCGAGTACGTTGTCGGGCGCTCCATGGCGCAAGCCGAAGGAGATTACCTCAGATCGGACTAGCCGGGCTGAGATTAGTGCCTCCCCCCCGCCGTTTGCGCTTCTGCCAGAGCCGAAGGCGGCGTTACCAAGCTCAGCTGCCGCCGTCGTCGGACAGTTGGGGGCGGCCAATGAGACAGCTACGGCGCAGGAGAATTTGGAACCGGAGCAGCTGTTTAGTGCGGTAAATTTTTCATAAAGCTTGTGGAGGATTGAAGATGAAGAAGAAACTTTTGGGATTACGCTCGAGGCGACGGGGAGAGTCAGGTTTTACGATCTTGGAGTACTGCGCTGGAGCGGCGATTATCATCGGTGTCGTCTGGGGAGCGATGAGCACCTTAGGGACTTCGATGGGGAACCTTATCGGCGCAATTACCTCTTGGGCAAATACTCGCACCTCGGAGATTAATGCGGGTAGTACGGGGACCGGTACGGGAACGGGTAACGGGACCGGCACGGGTGGATAGTCGTTCGTTGGTCTCGATCCGGCGCGCCCCTTAGGGCGCGCCGAGTTATGGCATGTGTGTGGTGGGTGTTTTATGACGGTGCGTCTCTCCGCAAGAAGAAAAATCTCATCTGGAAACGGTCTTTTGGGGATCGCGCTGATCGTGAGTGCGGTTTTGGTTTCGGCGGCGCTTCTGATGCAGGTGCGTTCGACGCCGCGAATCATAGAGCGTACGGAGCCGGTTATCGTAGCCAGTTTTGATACGGTGACGATTCCGGTGCCGGCCAAGCTTGTTCCGATGGGGACAAGGGTCAGAGATATTCCGATCAAGAGTACGACGCTGCCGAAGAACCAGGTTCCCGAGGGTGCGCTCACCTCGCTGGAGAGTGTCATGGAAGCAGTTACCGTAGCCCCGCTTCCGGCCAATCTTCCCTTTTATCAGGAAAATCTATCGCTGGTGCAGCCGGGTAATCCGGTCATAGAAAGCATCCCCGACGGTATGCGCGCGATTGCGATTCAGGTTGACGCCACCTCAGCCGTTGAGGGGTGGGTGAGCAGTGGAACGGTCGTTGATGTGCTCCTGGTGAGCAAAGAGGTAACCACCGTTATCGCCGAAAAGGTTAAGATACTCAGTACCGGTCGTTCGACTCATCCGGTCCAGGGCGGCGCTAGTCCAGCGGTGCCGTCAACTATCACCCTTTTGGTGACCCAGGACCAGGCGATTAAGATCGTTACCGCCATTCCTCGCGGTAAGATTGCACTTACCCTGCGTAACCTTAGGGATGACGAGTCGTGGCGTGCTCCGATCTTTGTGGCGGATCGTCTAAACGGTATGTCGGAGCATTCTCCTTCGAGTAAGTCGTTGGTTTCCGGTGTGATTAAGATGGGAGACTCCACGGATGGTAAGGCCTTCGTCTTGGTCAATGGTAAGTGGTTGCCCTCGGATACCCTGCCTGAAGGGTTTTTGCCGATGCAGGCACGTGCGGTGACGGCGCCGCGGGGGGATCCGCAGTGAAGAAGCACAATCTGATCGCCTTGCCGCAACGCGTCGACTCGTCTGAAAATCTTCCTGCCGTCCGAAATGGCCCGGCCTACGTTGGCTCCGAGGGGTTTACGCCCACGCTTTCGCCGGCGCTGTTAGAGGTGTTGCGCTCTGTACAGAACGAGCTCGGCTTGGCCCAGGGCAGTACGGGTGATCTTAACAAGACCTCCGCCGAACTCGAGAGTATGATTCAGGAGGAGGCCCAAAAGCTTGGCTTCCAGTTGAGCTCTTTTGAGCGTGATCAAGTTCTTGTGCAGATTGAGCGCGACGGGAAGCAGTTCGGCGTTCTCGATGAACTGGTCAATGATCCCTCGATTACCGATGTTATCGTCTCCTCCTACAATCGGGTTCTCGTACAACAATCACGTTCAAATTATTCCACGGGCATCAAGTTCCCGAGCCAAGCGGCCTACGAGGCCTTCGTCGAGCGTCTGTTGATTAAAGCGGGGAGCAGCTATTCGACGAAGAAGCCGATCGCCGACGGCATGATTGAAGGTTTCGCCCGTCTGCACGCGGTGCATAAATGCATCGCCGCGCATGGTCCGTATCTCACCATTCGTTTGAATCGTTTCGCCAGTGTCTCGATGAGGGATCTGTTCGATAAGGGACTGGCCCCACGCGAGGTCCTCGTTTATCTCGAGAATGTGATTCGCTCGGGGAACACGCTCCTCATCGTCGGCGAGGTGGGCACGGGAAAAACGACATTGGCACGGGCGTTGTCGGCGGCGTTGCCGATTGAAGAGTCGATTTTGGTAATTGAGGATACGCCCGAGATTAAGCTGGAACATCCTAATGTGCGTTACATCGTCACCCGTCCGGCGAATACGGAGGGGGAGGGGCGCGTTGCCCCGTCGGAGGTTATTCGTGGCGGTATGCGTATGGCCATGAATCGAATCGTCTTTGGTGAGATCCGCGATCCCGAGGCCGCTGAGGCCTTCATCGATGTGTGCGCTTCGGGGCATCCTGGACTCTCCACGTTGCATGCAAAAAATGCGGCGGATGCCATTGTTCGTCTGCAGCTTCTTTTGGGGCGGTCGCAGCGCGGTGTCGATAAAGAGGTCCTTCAACAGCAGATTGCAACCGCGGTCGGCGTCGTGGTCTATGTTGATATGTGTCATGAAACGGGCGGAAGGAGGATCTTTGAAGTCAAGGAGCTGGGCAACGTCAGCGATGGCATTTTGAAGCAGAAAGAGATCTTCCGCTACGAACCCGCAGCGGGGGTTCCGCAATGGAAGCTGGTTAATTTTGTGAGCAATTTCAAGAGTGAGCTCGAGAAAAGTGCCAATCCGCTCTTTCTTCACGAGATTCCACGAACACTTGAGCTGACGACTGACGTTCTGTTCAGGCAGGCGCAGAAGCAGTTCATCTAGGCAGGATGTTGACTATGGGCGCCCTATCACAGATCTGTCATGGCCCGGCTCGCGAGAGGGCGCGGCGCATCGGTGGAATGGAGCGCGACGGCGGCCAGCGGCCGACTATCGTTGATGCCATTGAGTACAAGATCCCACTGATCTTTCCGTCGCTGCTTTTTTTTGCCGGTGTCAGCGATGGTGGCCGGCGCATCCTTCTGCGTGCTACCCTTATCTGCGGCGGCGTCCTGCTGGCTGCCATCGCTTCGCGGATCCCGCTCATCGTACTTGCCTGCCCGGTCTATCTTTATATTGAGTACCAGCTCCTTCGATCGAAGGCCGCCGCACATTCAGATGCTTTTGAGAAGGATTATCCAGCGCTGATCCTATCGCTGGCTTCATCGGTTAAGGCCGGCAATGATCCGCTCGATGCCATGCTGAGGGCGAAAGATCTTTTTGACGTCAAGGGCGAGATGCATCGGGAGCTGCGCATGTTTTCGGCCTCGATCGAGGCCGGAAGGTCGAAGGAGGACAGTATCGCTAAGTTCGCCACCAGTATCGACCACCCCGATATTCAGCTATTTCGAACAGCACTTATTTTGAACCAACATGAGGGAGCTTCGGTGGCTGACTGCCTGCAGAGGCTCGTGCGTGTAACGCGCAGTCGGCAATCGTTCAGACGAAAAATAAAGGCTGCCCTGGCGATGCAGAAGCTTTCCTCTATCGGTATCGCCTTCTCGTTCATCGGTATTGGATTATTCCAGCTGCTCTCGAATCGACGGGCGATGCTCCAGGCGTGGGAGCACCCGCTGGGGAATAAGGCGCTGATGTTGGCGCTGCTGTTGATGGGGGTGGGGTTCGTGTGGATGTCGCGTTTAGTGAAGACGTCACGCTAGGGAGCATACGTGGTTGCATATTTCGGATACGTTCTTGTGTTGATGCTCTTGTGGGCTGGGGTGCGTACGCTCAGACACGCTGGTGTGCGCACGGCGGCGGAGGTAGCCGATGGGTTGTCGGAGTCCGATGGCACGAGTCTCAACGCCCCCGAGGGGTTTCGATTGGGGAAGCTCAAGCTCTCCACGCTCGATCCGCTGTGCAAGATCGGACTCTATGAGGGGCGGGAACGTGCCCGTTATGAGATGCGCTCGAAGCTTATTCCGATACTCTTTCCGCTTGTGTGTCTCGTTCTGCTCCTGTTGCACGGAGAGTCGCGCGTTCCCAATCTTCTTATCCCCACTATGATCGCCTGGGCGGTTGGTTACCTTTTTCAACGGGCGAAGTACCGTGCCGATTGCGCGGCATTCAAGAAAACTATCGATTTTTATCTGCCGATTGTGATGGAGCGCATCATTATGGCCGTGCAGACTGGGCATGACGTGCTCTCTGCGGTTCGCACCGTGGTTGAGCTAGATGACGACATGAGTAAGCGTCTCAAGGATGTGCCGATCTTGCCTACGAAGGACCCGGCGACGAGGCTATTTGGCCTTGTCTTACGCTTCGTCGAGGCTGGGATCAAGTTTGACCTCGCCTTGCAGAATATCGCCGACCTGGTTGATTCTCCAGCTCTTAAGCACGCGTTCCTCCACATCAAACTTGCCTATCTTGAGGGAGGCGCGGTGATCGTTCCGCTTCGAGAGCTAAGCGATTCGACGCAGCTCTTTTATCAGGAGTCGATCGAGGAGGAGATCGCCAAACTACCGGCAAAGGCGACCTGGCCTCTGGTTATTACCTTCGCTGGATTGATCATCTGGTTTTTAACGACGCCGCTTGTAGAAATTATCTCGATAAGCACCAAGGCCCAGCAAACCGCGGGGGGACAATGAGCTCTCATCGCTTTCGACACGCCGATCGTGGTGCGATGACGCTCTTTATGATGCTCGTCGTGTTTCCGATTATCCTGTTCGGACTATTTCTGGCCATTGATTTGAGGCGCTATCATGAAGCTTCAGCCGCCGTGCAGGCGGACCTCGACAATGCGGTAATGAGCGCCGCCCACTCGCTGCCCTTTCAACAGGATGCGGCCTCGGTCGCGCGTCGTTACCTGGCGCTCTATAATCGAGCACTCTATGGTGTGGGTGGGGAGGGTGTGGGCGGGGGGAAGGTCTCTCTCTCAACGCAGGGTGATTCTATCTCCCTGCGCTACGACGGCGACATCGCCTTGACGTTTGGACAGATATTGTCGATGCTCAGCGCCGGCAGCGAGAGTACCCCGGTCGGTGTATCGGCCTTTGCTGAAGCTCGTCTTACTCCCTTCGATGTATTTATCGCCATGGACGCAAGTGCAGCCTATCTGGCGCCGCTCAACGCTGTGGGCAGCACTCCATGGGGAAGCGAGCTCGAATGGCCCTCAGCCTCTTTTTTTAGAAATGAGTTCTCCTTTATGGGATCCGGTGAGACGATTGACGCGCGGATCGCGACCCAACAGTGCTTTAACCGGCCACTGATCGCTATGAAAACGGCTGTCATTAACGCCTATACGTATTTCAGCTCTTTTGAGCGTGATCAGGTAGGGGTAGGCGTATACCCAGGTTATGGGACGACGCTGGATGTGGTGCGCCCTGTACGTGCACGAAGTGATGCGGCAGCGGTTGTCGGCGGGGCCGAGGCAGTACTTCCCAGCTACATCGGGCATAATCGTGCAGACGTGTACTGCCTTGCGGCGGCGGAGAGAGAGGATACCTTTTTGTCCTATCGCTTTCCGGCTCCCAACTCATACCTTACCGCATGGACTCCGAGTAGCACCGTTCCGGTGAATCGCGTACTTGCCCCGGAGTGGGAGATAGATAGCGCCTTTGTGCCCGTGGCCTCGGTATCAGAGGTGCTGTGGGGGAGCGTGGCGCGCGGCGGAACGCCGGCCGACTTCGGCCAGCTTCTCAACGAAGCCACAGCGCGTGTTCTGGGAGCCCCGGTGCCGGATGCTCGGGCCGGGCTGCGTGCGGTTTCGCTGAAGCAGCTTTTTATCTTTGCGGGCGATGTCCCCTGGGTTAATGGCGTGCGCTGGAGCCCAGGTGCGCTTACGGAGGAGACGGCGATGAAGAATGCTATCGGCGCGTTGAGAGATGAGGTGGTTACGACACTTGCGCCCTACAATATGCAGCTCAAGGTTACCTATGTGCTTTTTGAACACGAGGGCAACGGCCCAGCTGGAGCGATCTCCAGCGTTGTGCCTCAGCTATCTACCCTCTTCAGTGATGCCGCAGCGCGCGATGGGGTGCCGTCGAAAGCGTTCTCGATCGAGGTGCAGTATGTGCAAGATAGTGATGTATTTACCAAGAATCTTATGCCGTTGCTGACACTAGGTCAGCGCAGCGTTGTTTTGAGTCGTTAGGGGTGGAATGAAGCAGCGCACGTTATGTCATGGGGGATGTCACGGGGAATTTCATGGTGTGACAACACTTGAGGCTGCACTATGCCTGGTAATGCTCAGCACCCTGATTATCACGGGTTTTGGCGTGCTTAACGGCGTGCGTGAAAATTTTCGTGTGTCCTCGGTAAATGCGGAGCTTCTTCATACCCAGAGCGTCAAGCCGCTGCTCTTGAGCACCACTCCGGAAGGTAGCGTGCAGACCCAGGTCAATGTGGCAGATCTTTCGGCGCTGCTTGCGACGCTATCGAATGCTGCGGCTGCTGCTTTGGGTGCCTCTGCGGACGAGTACTACTTTGAGGTTGCCTATGCCGTAGCGCAGATTGATCCGCGTACGGGGGTGTTGGTTAAACTTGATCAGCCTCAGATGGCGCAGACGGCGACGTCCGGCATGCTTTCTCCCTCGGCCAAAGCGCTCTCCCATACCGACCTAGAGAAGCGTTTCACGGCGATTTTTTCGGCCGATCGTGATATTAAGGATGCTGATAGCGGCACATCATCTGCGCCCTTGTACGCCCAGCTTACCGGTCTGCGCAGCCCCGATGGAAGCACGGTGAATTTCGTCGATCGCGCTGTTGTGATCGGGTCGCGGCTGGTAAAGCGCATACCTGACCCGTTTACGCAGGAGATCTGGAAGCAGATAAGCGGGTCGGACGATGTCTATGCTGTTGAAGCATATGTCCTTCGAGGTGAATTTAGGTAAGGGTCTGCGATAAAATAAATGTTTCATCATGCGCTCAGATTTAGGTCAGATTTGGATTTTTTAGGGTGAGAAAAACCACAGACATAGCACCGCTATATCGAGGATTTTTCTCACCCTAAAAAATCCAAAGATGGCCTGAAGATGAGATGCAGGATGAGATAGTTATTTTGTCACAGACCCTAAAGGTGGTAAAAGTATGTTCAGCTTTTTTGGCTTGTTTAGAAGAAAGCAGCAGAGGCCTCGTGACGCGCTTCAAAAGAACAGCTCGAGCGCTACGCCTGCTGCCGATGCAACAGCAAGGAGCGAGCAGTCTTCGAAGACTGTCTGGAGACTGCTTGAGCTGTTGATCGACCAGGTTGAGAGTCATGGCGCCTCGTGCTTTGAGATCGCCAGAGTCAAGAGAGGGCTCATCTACCGATTTACAAGCGTACAGGGGCGCCAGGGGACGGGGGACATCTCCCCAACTATTGAGGCAGCACTTTTTTCTACTCTTCGGGAGATCGGTGCTGCTCTTCCACGTCCTATGCTGCGCACCAAAGATGGTAGGAAAACAGAGGTTAGCGTCAGTAGCCGGGAGGATGGCTTACGTTTCCTCGTTTCGTTTGCGCCATTGCAGGTTAAACCTTCACATCCGCCCGTGCTCGAAGTAATAGAAGGCTCTAAAGGAGCAAGGAAGGTTGAATCGATGGAAGGCCAGGTATTGGCCGCTAGCCAAGACCTGCCCATGGCTAAGGTGATGTTGATTGAGGACAACGTTTCGTTCGCTTTTCTGCTATCCAAGGCGGTGCAGAAGGCTGGGATAACGATGCAACATTACGCCAATGCCGAGCAGGCGCTTCAGGCGTTGGCCACGGGTGATCTGCCAGGGTTGATAGTTTGCGATCTACATATGCATCCGATGAATGGGATAGCATTCGTACGCCAGGTGCGATCTTTAGCACGGGTACGCGATCTTCCTGTGCTGATGCTGACCAGTGATAACCAGCAGTCAACTGAGGTGTTGTCCCTGGAGGAGGGGGCTGATGATTTTGTGGCCAAGCAAGAATCGACCGCTGTGCTGCTGGCGCATATGAAGCGTCTATTGGCAAAGCGATTAGGGAGGACCGGATCATGCTAAGTATTCTAGCGATCGCGGCACTGGTTGCAGCCTATATGTGCGCGATGGACGGGCAGGTGATTCTTGCCTGTGTTGCGCTGACGGTTCCTTGGATCTATTTTATAATACTTGGGCGTGATATGGCGCTGCTCAAGCACTGCTATGCGGGGCTTGCTGGTCGCTCCAAGGTGGTGTCGATTGCGACGATGCGCCCATGGCTTAGCTTTGGACGAACATTACTTCAGTTGGCCGAAGCCCTGCGTTACCGCATCGCCGCGCTCGATACCCAGATCGATGGGCTTGCCGCCGAGCGTTTGCAGCGCACCAAAGATGCTCTTCCTGAAAGCGCGGAACGTAGCGACAGCGCCGCCGCCCCAAGCGAACGTCAGCTCTATACGACTATCTCAAAACGCGCCCGTCCAAGCCTGCACGCTGATGCTGTGGCGATCGTTTGGAGAGAGGAGGGTAAGGGGGAGCCCCGTATCGACTGTGTGGTTGATGGTGCCGGTGGCGCGCGGTTATTGACTGAGATCGAGCACTTTGGACAGGCCGTCTTCTCGAAGGTGCAGAGCGCCTCTGGAATCATGAGTGCCAAGTCCGTGCGGCGTGAGTGTGGGGACTTTACCTTCTTTGGGTATAGCTCACTAATCGCCTACGAGTTCACCTGGAAGAAGGCTGAGTCTACGCAGCACGGCGTTCTGTGTGCCGGCTACAAGGGGACCAATACCCCGACTCCAACGGAGCGGAAGCTCGCCAAACAGTATGCCGAGAAGATAGAAGCCGATTTGCCTGCGATCTATAAGCTTTACGAGCTCTCGGGAAGGGTGATTGAGGCTGAGACGTCGAGCAATGAAAAAAGCGAGTTTTTGGCGCAGATGTCACATGACATTCGAGGGCCACTCTATAATATGTGCCTCGCCCTTGAGACACTTCAAGATCGCTGCGCTGGACAGGAAGAGCAGCAGATCATTCAAGAGGGACTGAATAATGCACAGGCTATGTCAGAGCTGTTGGAGACTGTGCTCGATTTTAGCCGCCACCGCGTTGGCAAGCTCGAGGCCCAAAAGGAGCCCGTCGATGTGCGCCTCTTGATCGGTGAGGTTCTTGAGATCTACACACTCTCGGCGCGGCAGCGCAATAATGTCCTCGCTCTCAATCCGGCGCAGGAGGAGATCTTTGTATCGCTCGATCGGCGTCATTTTAAGAGAATTCTGGGGAATCTTCTCAGTAATGCGATCAAGTTTACTCAAGGTGGGCGTATCACCATCGGCGCTGCTGTAACACCAAATTCAATCTGCGAAATCACCGTTCAAGACAGCGGCAGGGGGATGAGCGCCGAGCAGCTGACGAGGCTCTTTACGCCATTTACGCGTTTTAACGCCGAGGGTATTCACGGAATAGGACTGGGGCTAGCCTTGACTAAAGTTCTCGTGGAGAAAAACGACGGGACTATCGCGGTCTCCTCAGAGGAGAACAAGGGGACCACCTTCAGTGTGATGTTTCCGATCACGGTAGCGCGTAGCCGCGTGACAAACGAGCCTACCTCTCGTCTTTCCCGGCAGTCTGCGCCGCTCCATAGCGGCTCGGGGTGCAGTGTGCTGCTTGTCGATGACGATCCACTGTGTACAGAAACATTGTCAAAGTATCTTAGCCGCTACGGCTATGAGGTGCATCAAGCAGCCTCGGCGGCTGACGCTCAGGCGATCGTACGCCTTGGCGGGATAGATGCGGTAATTAGTGATGCACAGATGCCGGGCGGGGGAGCGCAGGCACTACTCGAGTTCCATGCTACGCTTGGTGGCTTCCGGCCAGCGCTTATGGTCGTGACCGGCAACGATGATGCGGATACGGAGAAGCGTTATCGCATGCTTGGAGCGAGTGAGGTCATGTTTAAGCCGGCATCACCGTCAAAGGTTCTTGAATGGTTGCAGCAGGTGACCCAAAAGGGCGTTGAGGAGTTGAGGAAGACTGCGAATTGAGTGTCGGTACTAAGGCCGTGGGCTGTGGCCGAAAGCTGCAGCTGCATCGGATGCAGTCTGCTGATCTCTGATAGCTGATCTCAGAAAGCAGATAGCAGAAGGCCGCCGTGGGCTGTGGCCGAAGGCTGCCGCTGCATCAGAGGCAGTTAGCGGATCTCTGACAGCCGATCCCTGAAAGCAGATAACAGAAGACCGATAGCAGGCAAGCGGCGCGGGGCTCTATCGAGTCACTTCAACCCTATCGCCGGACCCCCAACAACCCCGGCAGATACTCGCTCGGATCCTGCGGGACGCCCGACTGTCGAAATTCTAAGTGCAGATGGGGGCCGGTTGCCATCCCGCTCTTGCCAACGCTTCCAATAATTTCACCGGCACGCACATTTTGTCCGACGTTGACGTAAAGCTCCTGGCAGTGGGCGTAATGAGTACTAATCTCGTTTCCATGCAGGATCACGATTAAATTTCCGTAGCCGCCGTACTCGCCGGAAAATATTACGCGCCCCTTTCCGATAGCGCGGATATGTGTTCCGGCCTGCGCGGGGATGTCGACCCCAAGATGTTCGAGGAGCTTGTGCACGATGGGGTGTTTGCGAGTGCCATACGGACTAGAGATGTTCCCTTCGATAGGAAACACAATCTCTTGAGCGTTGACCGCGTTGGCCACGAAAAAGGAGAGTGCCAGCGCACAGACGAGTTGTCTCATAATCTTCGCTCCGTATGTGCTGCATCTGCTTGCTCTACCATCTCTTCATGAACCCACATCAATTCTCCGGTCGGTGCATAGACCTGATACCACTGGCCCTGTTTATGGGTCGTGAGAAGCTCCGTGTTGCGTGCCACGCTCATAATAACCTGGGCACCAGCTTGGGCAGATTGGAGCAGCGCTGCCCTGGGTACGCGAACACGAAGAACCTGCTCCTGGGCGGCCTCTGTTTGAGGAGCCGCAGGGGCGCTCGCCGATGTTTCCAGCTTCTTTACGGTGGGAACGACGTAGCGCAGGATGCGTGCGATGTCACTGAGCTGAGCATCGACGTCCTTTTTGGAGACGCTCGCTGTTGCGGGCAGTTGTGAAGTGGTTTGGGCCTCGACGAACCATCGTTGCTGTACGATGGCGCGCAGTGGAATAGCTTGTGAAGATAAAGCCAGTATAAGCGCCCCCGCCAGGCTGAGGATGGCCCAGCCAGGCACGGCGCGGCCTATCTGCAGCCGAGGTTTTACTAATGGGCCGCTCTCATCGAGGCTGCGAGGATGTGGATCCGCGGTGCTACCTTCACCAGCTGCTAGAAAATAGCTCGGATGGATCTCGGTCAGCTCCCTCGATAGGCTTGCTGCAGTTAGTGGCGAGTCCATGTTATGTGACAGCTCTAATGTCATACTGATCTCCCGAAAATCCGTGTAGTGAGGCAATCTCTTTCACGACACGCTTAGTTCCGACTTTTTCCATATAGATGACGAGATTAATGGCTTCGCTAATTAGCTGGCGGCAGCTTGATGCGCCCCCCTCTAGAGCTAGTTGTTCGATGCGCGAGAGTCCCTTGGCTGCAGAGCTGGCGTGCACGGTGCTGACTCCACCGCCGTGACCAGTGTTCCAGGCTTTGAGCAGTTCGAGCGCTTCACCGCCACGGACCTCGCCGATAACAATCCGGTCGGGGCTGAGTCGCATCGTCGCCCGCACGAGGTCGCGTAAGCTGGCAACACCCTCCTTGGTCCGAAGATAGACGACATCTTCGGCAGAGCATTGTAACTCTTGAGTGTCTTCCATGATAATGATTCGATCCTTAGTCGAGGAGATGGAATCAAGGATGGCGTTAGTAAATGTCGTTTTGCCTGAGTCGGTGCCGCCGACAACGAGGATGTTGCCCCGTGTCCGAGCCGTAGCTTCGATGATGCCGCGTTGGTCGGCACTGATCACGCCTTGAGCCTCAAGATCGCGAAGCGTGAAGATGCGCACTGCTTTTTTGCGAATTGCAAGTATCGGGTTGCGTACGATTGGTGGATGCACCGCCTGGAAACGGGCGCCAGATCCAGGCAGCTCTGCAGAAATACAGGGATGTTCGGTATCGCAGACCGCGTCGATGCTGTAGGCAACGGTATAAATAGCAGCAAGGACTCGATCGGGTGGGATGGTCACACCGGCCAAGGCCTTACCTTCACCGAGGCGCATGACCCAAACTTTACCGTCCTCATTAACTCGCACCTCACTGACCGTGGCGTCACGTAAGAGCGCCTCCACCTCGGACCCAAGAGCACTCGATAGCATGGCTGTCAGGCGGTCTTGTGTTTCGACTTTGTGTTCGTCCATCGTCATGAGTAGTCCTTATTAGTGAATACAAAAATTTGAATATGAGATGTCACCGTTACGTTCTCGAACTGAACATGCGGCGCGAATAAGAGTAGCGACTGACTGCGGCTCAAGGTCCAACAGCCAGCACAGGCTATGCGACAGCTCCGATTCAGCGCGCAGTAGCCATAACGGATAGTTGTCGGCTATGGCGCTAACGAGCTCAGATATCTCATTGCTGCTGACTGTGCTACTCACGGTTCGATCTCCTTGATGGCTAACGAAAGTTTAACTGGAGTATATGCGCAGCGGAGGGGCTTAGATACTCTCGTTAGACGCTGATCAAGGACTGGGGTGTGGGGGGCGGGAATATGTAATTACTCTGTAAGTTCGGGTAAATGTTTTTCGGCTCTTCGCGCTTTTGTGTGGGTAAAAGGTCTGAAAACAACCCGTGCACGTGCATGTGCACGGGAAATACAAAGAATCGCTATACATCTCGGCTAATTATCCCACCTGGTGGCGGTTATTTACCCACACTTTTGCCCGAAGAGCCTATTTTTCCCGTGAAACTGCACGTCAGACTGCGGGTTCACGGGTTACCCGGGGGTTATTGAGCAGATACCCGAATATGCTATAACTGCCCAAAACACAAGGAATTTTATGCCTACAGCGGCGGAGATGTGGTTTCAAAGGTTGGTACTTTTAGTACGAGTTCTCGGGCACCAAATCAAAACTCCGCTCACCATTCTAACCAATGAAGTGGCTATTCTTGAGTCCATACTACCTAAGGACGACCGCGCTATTATGGAGCAAAAGATTAGCGAGATAGTCACGGTATTAAAGAAAGTAATCCCGCCAGGAGCAAAGAAGTTGGAAATGGCTTCGTGTACGCTCCTCGAATTGACTCAGGGGGCAACGCTCTCGCTTAGCTCAGCTTTGGAGCTTCGTTCCGTTGTCTGCGATAAAGCAAAGATAGTTTTTGCGTTGAGGGAGCTTGCGCACCTACTTGTAAGTTGCTCCGTTAGGACTAAGCAAGTTCCCGGCGCTGGCGTGGTTGTGCAGGATGGCGACGACCTAGCGGTTCGCTACACGCTCGAGGGAGCGGCGCCGAGTTTCCAGCGTGAGTCTTCTCATGAATCTTTTACCGAGTGGCTTATGGTGACCGGTGATGTTCAATCCATTGCTCCACCGTTGATCGATGCTATACTTTTGGCTCATGAATGGCGTATGGCGATAAACCATAGTGCGATCAGGTCAACGATTTCAATTACCATCCAGAGTAACCCATGAATGACGTAGCCAATGTTCTTTTGGTCGACGATGAGGAGCAACTTGTCTTTTCGTTGCTAAAAGCTCTCCGTGCTGCTGGCCTTGAGGCTTCGATTCATAGCGCGACGAATAGCGATGCGGCGCTGAAGCTTGCCAAGAAGACCCGTCCTGAAGCGGCAGTTGTGGACCTCTGTCTCGACGAGCATGAAGGGGTTCAAAGCGGTTTTGCTTTAATCCGCGGGCTTTTAAGCAATGACCCGTCATTGCGCGTAATCGTTCTTACAGGGCATGGTAGCGTTGAGAATGGGATTACGGCGCTCAAGCTTGGTGCCTCAAGCTTTCTAGATAAGCCGGCTAATATTAGCCATCTGCAGGCGCTTCTCGGAGATGCGATCCGTCAGTCGCGACTTCGCCGAGAGCATGACACGTTGCAGCGCCGCGGTGCTGGCGTTTCCCTAGAACAGGCCTTCGGAAGTAGTGATGCCATGCGGGAGGTGGTTGATCTGGTGAGTCAAGCCTCTGAGACCAACCAAGCAGTGATGCTTCTTGGAGAAACTGGAACAGGTAAAGGGTACTGCGCATCATTGATCCACCGTCTATCAAAGCGGGCGCAGCATAAATTTGTTCAATTCCAACCTATCGCCACAAGTTCGGAGCTTATCAGCTCAACGTTGTTCGGGCACACGGCGGGGGCTTTTACCGGAGCGAGCGCGCAGCGGCGTGGGCTCTTCTATGAGGCTTCTCAGGGCACTCTTTTTTTAGACGAGATCGGTGAATTGCCAG
Source organism: uncultured delta proteobacterium (assembly GCA_903922175.1). Classification (GTDB taxonomy): domain Bacteria; phylum Bdellovibrionota_C; class UBA2361; order UBA2361; family CAIXSY01; genus CAIXSY01. The sequence continues at coordinate 17,646 of CAIXSY010000390.1, forward strand.
CAGCGCTTCAAGTGTCGTTGCTCGGAGTGCTGCAGGATAAGAGGTACCGCCAGATAGGGGCAAACGAAGAGCTGACCGCCTCGTTCCGCTTCATTTCGGCGACGAACCGCGATATCCGCCGTCAGATCGCCGATGGAGCGTTTCGCGAGGACCTCTACCAGAGGATCTGTCAGATTGTGATTACGCTTCCACCGCTACGAAGCCGAATCGACGACATCCCAACGCTAGGCTCGGGAATTATTCAAAGGATTAATGAGCAAGAGGGGCTGAATATATATGACATAGCACCTCAAGCACTGACGCGTTTGAAGGACCATGGCTGGGCAGGTAATATTCGCGAACTTGAACGTGTTCTCGAGGATGCCTCGTACCGTGCTTCACGCGCAGAGCGTACCTTTATTGCTCCCGAAGACCTACGTCTTGAGCAGGGAGTTACGAGCGCGATGCCACCGACCTCGGGATCGTTGATCGATAGGGTAGAGGCTTTTAAAGCTGATCTGGTGAAGGCTGAATTCGAGCGTCAACAGGGCAATGTGTTGGCAACAGCGCGGGCGTTGGGGGTAACGAGACAGGTAATACGAAGCGCATTAAAACGTATGAATGATGGCGAAGAATAGCCTCGTTTAGCGAGGCGCTGCTTCAGATCGACGAGAGCCGAGACGGGAGCGATCCGAAGTCAGTTTTCTGCTGACTGCATCCGATGCAGCTACGGCAGATGCAGTCAGCGGAAAGCAGCAGATCTCTGGAAAGCAGATTGTTGACAGTGTACTAGTACCTCGTCCAATAAGTTTTTTCACTCAAAACTAATGTTTCTCTATTGGACTTAGCCTTGAACTCCCGCTCGGCCTTGGTCAATTCCCCTTAGATTTAGGCTTAAACGTCAAAGTCGAGGTCGAAGAGCGCAAGGTCA
>CAIXSY010000391.1 GCA_903922175.1 uncultured delta proteobacterium
CACTTGAAAAACTGACCGCGACGGCTTCCGCTGCCGTCTGTTTCGTCCCGTCGCGGGTGATTTTATTAATTTCTTGCCTATTTTCACCTCAAGAAAAGTAGCTTTTCGAAAACAGGGTCTTTCCGGACAGGCTCTAGTTACCCAGCCTGGCAGACGTTTCCTATCCACAGATTCTGCGGGGGACCCAGGAATTTTATGGGTGTCCCTTTATTTCCCCTTTATTTCTCCCTTTATTTCCACCTACGGTTCACGGGCGGGGTACGCGGGGTAGTAATTTTCAATCTTGGAGCCTGGCGGGGGGGGTAGCTCAAAGCTACTCATCCCGCTGGCGGGTCCAGGTGCTAATGCCACACTTCTTCGGGATCCCTCCATAACTCGGGGAGAATCAGGTGATCGGATCGCTTATTGGACCCGCCTATCTCTGGGCCCTCGCCGTTGCAGGATCATTCAGGGCCGGGGTAATCCCCAGGCTCCGATAATCCGCCACTGCTTCTGTTTCTGTTCTCTGTTGCCGATAGCCGTAAGCCGATAGCAGACTGCCGCGTCTAACCAGGTCTATGCGAGAATTGACCTAGCCGTGCACGACCAGGACCACGAGCACGAATTCTTAAGTCACCCGGGATTATTGAGCAGCTACCAAAAACCACCCCTTGACTGTGCCGCCGGAGGTGTATAGCATGCCCTAGTAAGCAATTCGCTTACGCCATTGTCTCTGAATTACAAGCCAGAGAATCCTTCTAGTCCGAACTAGCTCCATAAAAGCCAATAAAAATATCGGGTTAGCAGCTTTCTAGGGTTATATACTTCAACTACTTACAAACATCTTCTTCGGCACTAATGGCCGAAGGTGCTGTCAAACATCATCGATCGAGAATAATAAGCATGAACCTTAACGACCTTAAGCGCCTCAAATCTGACGAGCTGCTCAAACTTGCTGCTGAATTTAATATTGAAGCGGCAAATACCATGCGCCGCCAAGATCTAATCTTCACCATTATCACCGCACAATCTGAATCAAACGGTAATATTTACGGCTCAGGTGTCCTTGAATGCCTGCCTGACGGCTTTGGCTTCCTGCGCGCACCGGATTATAACTACCTTCCCGGGTCCGATGATATCTACGTCTCGCCGGCACAGATTCGCCGCTTTGGATTAAAGACCGGTGACACGATTGAGGGCCAGATTCGCCCACCACGCGAGAAGGAAGGGGAGCGTTACTTCGCCCTTCTCAAAGTCAACTCAGTCAACGGCGACAACCCAGAGGCGCTCAAAACCAAGATTCATTTTGATAACCTCACGCCGCTTTATCCTCTGGAATGGCTCCGCCTTGAGAGTAAAAAAGGTGGGCCAGCGTGCCGCATTGTCGATCTGTTTTCTCCCATCGGCAAAGGCCAGCGCGGGCTGATTGTGGCTCCTCCGAAGACCGGCAAGACGATCCTTTTGCAAAGCATCGCCAACGCGATTACCGAGAATCACAAAGATGTTGTGCTGATTGTGCTCCTGATTGACGAGCGCCCGGAAGAGGTGACCGACATGAGCCGCTCAGTTCAGGGCGAGGTAATTAGCTCGACATTTGACGAACCAGCGCAGCGCCACGTTCAAGTAGCAGAGATGGTCATTGAGAAGGCCAAACGTCTCGTCGAACATAAGAAAGATGTCGTCATCCTCCTAGATTCAATTACGCGATTGGCGCGCGCCTACAATACCGTCGTCCCCCCGAGCGGAAAGATCCTCTCCGGCGGTGTCGACTCTAACGCTCTGCACAAGCCGAAACGCTTCTTCGGTGCGGCACGAAACGTTGAAGAGGGCGGATCGTTGACCATCATCGGCACAGCGCTGATCGATACCGGCTCGCGCATGGACGAAGTTATCTTTGAAGAGTTCAAGGGCACGGGCAACATGGAGCTCGTCCTTGATCGCAAGCTGGTCGAGCGCCGCGTTTATCCAGCCATCGACATCAACAAGTCCGGCACGCGCAAAGAGGAGCTCCTGCTCAAAGACGACGTCTTGCAAAAGGTCTGGCTACTGCGCAAGGTCATGAACGGTCTAAACACCGTCGAGGCCATGGAATGGCTCCAAAGCAAGATGGACGGCACGAAGGGCAACAAAGAGTTCCTTGAGATGATGAAGGGAGGGTAATGGGATCCCCCAGCACTGCAAAAACACGAGTACTGGCGGTTGATGATAATGCCGAGGCGCTCTTTGCACTCGAAGCCCTGCTTAGCCAAAAAGGATTTGCCGTCGAGAGCGCCAGCTCCGGGGAGGCAGCGCTTGTTGCTCTCGATGAACACGAGATCGATCTAATCCTGCTGGACGTCAATATGCCCGGCATGGACGGCTTGGAGGTTACACGCCGAGTCAAAGCTGATCCCGAGCTGCGCCTGATCCCGCTGATGCTGCTCACGGCGAACAACGAGCTGGAGAGCATCATTGCCGGGCTCGATGCCGGCGCCGACAACTACGTAATCAAGCCTTACCAAGCTGACGAGCTCATCGCCCGAATCCACGCCATGGTGCGCACGCAGAGCGTGTTTGCGGCGTTACGGTCGAGCGTACGAGAGAGCCACGACCTTCGCGCCATCGTTCGCCAGGAGAGTAGTTTTGCCAATATTATCGGCAAAAGCTCCTCCATGTGCGAGCTATTCACGCTCATTGGAAAGGTTAAGGATGCGCACGTCCCCGTGCTCATTACCGGAGAGTCTGGAACGGGCAAGGAGCTCGTCGCTCGCGCCATACACTTCAATGGCCCACGCAAGAATCGTCCCTTTATTGCGGTCAACTGCTCGGCTTTCAACGAAAACCTGCTCGAGTCTGAGCTTTTTGGACACATCAAAGGCGCCTTCACCGGAGCCGCGAGAGACAAGCAGGGTCTATTTGAAGCGGCCGATAAAGGAACTTTTTTCCTTGATGAACTAGGAGAGATGCCGCTCGCCCTTCAGGCCAAGCTCTTGCGCGTGCTTCAGGACGGAACCTTTATGGCTGTTGGCGGCACGGCGACGAAGAAGGTCGACGTGCGCATCGTTGGGGCCACAAACCGTAATCTTCCTGAAATGATCTCCAAAGGCCTTTTTCGCGAAGACCTTTTCTATCGCCTGAATGTGATTAACCTGCGCCTCCCCCCGCTGCGAGAGCGAAAGGAGGACATCCCAGCGCTCGTTGACCATTTCCTGACACAGAGTGCCGCGCGAAGCCAATCACTGCAAAAGCAGGTTACGCATGAAGTGGTGCGCCGCCTCATGGACTACAATTGGCCTGGCAATATTCGAGAGCTGCAGAACGAAGTCGAGCGTATGAGTATCATGTGTGGAGCCGATGCGCAGATTGTAGCCCAGCACCTATCTGAGCAGATCCTGAGCACGAGGCCGGTTTGTACGCAGCGAATAGAGGGCAAGCTTAAAGATGCCCTCGATAGCCTCGAGCGCGAGCTCATCGCCCAGGCCCTTGAGCGCCATCAGGGCAACAAGAGCCACGCGGCTGAGGAGCTTGGGATCTCACGCACGAGTCTGATTAAGAAGGCGCAGGTTTATGGTCTTGGTTAGATTCCACAAAGGAAAATATGCTACTTGCCTATATCCACCTCAGAAACTCCGCCTCCGAGCGCCAAGAGCTTTGTATCATACCTGACAAGCTTGATGCGCTGTCCTTTCCAGTTCCAGTTTCAGCGATTGACGAAACACGCGCGGCGATCTACCGAGTCGGGCCGGGAGAGACGTTCCTCGCTAGAAAAGATCCTTCAGAGAGAAGCATTACCATCGAGGCGATTAAGCCGGCGCGAGTATTCTTAACTCTCGACCGCCCTGACCAGCCCGGATTTTACGTTCAACGGATTAAGATAGTTCAGGGTCCGGATGGCGTAACGACACACTATCAACGCGAGAAAGCAGGGGAGGTTTCCTGGCTGAAGTGGGACCCGCTGACGATGAACTTGGGGTAAAAGGCTAGAGTGGTTTCGCCTCAGACCGACGAGGGCTTGATCTGTAATCTGCTTTCAGAGATCTGCTAGCAGCTTTCCGCTGACTGCATCTGATGCAGCTACGGCCGCAGCTCGTCTCGCCAGAGCTTCGGCCGCAAGGCCGAGCGAAGGGGGAAGGCAAAGTAGGAAGAGTGATGGCTAATTTAGAATCTCGCTTCGAAAATGCAACTCATCTAGTACACGTTTCATGGGGCAAGGGGTCTAGAGTGCTCTGCCTCAGACCGACGAGTGTTGAACCGCTCTCAGCAATCAGCCGTCAGTTTTCGGCTGACTGCATCCGATGCAGCTACGGCCGCAGCTGTAGCTGATGCAGACAGCAGATAGCAGATAGCAGATTACAGGATCTAGGCACTTCCGCCCGGGTTTATTGAGCAGTTACAATATAGAGCTATTCCCGAGGCCCCTCATCCTCTCGATCCCCAAGCCCGACAAGAAGAAGGAGGAGGAAAAAACCGGCGACAGCGAGCATCCACTTGCCGCCCACGGTGACGAAGAGGTAAAAGTCGTAACGGGCACGAATTTGGGCAGGATAGCTGTTGGGGGTTTCTGACATAGGTTCGGAAACAAGTGATTGGGGCAGGGATTTATCCTCCAAAGAGGCTTGACCGGCAGGCATAACGACCTGAGTTGCTTGGAAAAGTGCATGACGGTACTCGCGGGCCTTGAAGGTACCGAATATAATGTTACCAGCTCCTAGCACGATAAAAAGAACGGCGAGGGCTAGCTGGGTGCGCAGTGAACGGCGTAGTAACATAGTAAGGTGCAGCTTATGGCTTCTCCCCCCGGCGGGACAACATAGCCAAACACATTTAAGAAAACAGAGTAAAACCGGAGGGTTGTCAAAAATGTATTAATATCTCATCGGACGCTATGGCGATTTTTTAAATTTCGAATGTGTTTGGCTAGAAACTTCTTGCCCGTTTGTCGCACAAAACGAGTATAACAGACAAATTGGTATAACAAACAGATGGGCAAAATGCATAACAAGCTGACAGTGTTTCACAGATTTCAAATGTGCTTGGCTAGATTAAGGGGCGGCTCAAGAAATCCAGAGGCAGGGATCGGTAAGCTTACCGTTATGGTTTTTGGCACACTTATAGCAGTAACTATTTACTGCACGTATGAGATCTTGCCCTTTTACTACTACTACTATGAATTAAAGAACCAGATGGAGGCTGGCATCCACGTTGCTTCAACTGACACCGATAAGGAGATTCGCGACAAGCTAAAATACCACATTCGCAAGATGGACCTCCCCGTTGGAGACGATGACATGCTCCAAGAGTCTCTCAAAATAGAACGCGATGACAATCTCATGCGCATTAGCCTGCCGTATGTCGAGGTCTTCTCCCTTCGATGGGGAGAAAAGGAGTACGTACTTCACCGTTTTAAATTTCATGCCTACGCAGAGGGGAATATCAAGTAGGCCAGGTCCTGGCAGGCCGGTCGCCATTGTAGCTGCTCAACAACTCAGGGCGGCCTAATAATTCGTGAGCGTGGCCTGTCGTGAGCTTGTCGAACGGTCGCGGTCGAAGAGTGTGCTGAATCGGCTAGCCGCCCCTTCTCACAGACTCTCAATTACCCTATTCATTCCTGAAAGTCAGCGCGTTTCTTCAAAAACACCCCTGTTCGG
>CAIXSY010000392.1 GCA_903922175.1 uncultured delta proteobacterium
GTCCCCGGGCATTAACGCATCGCCTGGAATGTGCTTGTGCATAATCTCTGGGTGCTCGCACGTTTGCCGCTGGCGCGGCACCTGCCTCAAGCTCTCGCAGCTTAAGGCGAGTATTTAAACTAACTTCGCTGACTTACGGCGGTCGTGTATCAATTCGCTTGGAAACTGACCGCGACGGATTCCGCTGCGGTCAGCTTCGCCCCGTTGCAGGTGGTTTTATTAATTTCTTGCCTGTTTTCATCCTCAAGAAAAGTAGCTCTTCGGAAATAGGGGTCTTTCAGGACAGGCTCTATTTAGGGGCTGTCCCCAACGCCTCGTCCCCAACGCCTCTCCCCAACGGCCCCCGTGAATGAATACAAAACAGCATACGGGGAGCTATAAATCTGCGCCTTTCTCGGCACTTAAACCATCTAAGAAGTTATGTGCAAACTTATCTTTTTTGGTCTTTGTGCTCTTCTTCTCTCAGGGTGTGGCGGAGGCGGTGGAGGGAGCAACTCCGGCGACCTACTCGAAGGGGCATCACTCTCAGTCAGTGCTGATCCAACCTCCATTGGGCTTGGGGACCGCACCCAGTTTACCGTCTATATAGACGATGCCAGCATCACGGGCTTCATTCTAAAACTGCGTTACACGGGGACCATGCACTATGTCGACGGCAGCGCCAAGTTAAACGTCAACGGCAAGTTGCTACCCATTGAACCTGTTAGCCCACCAAGTGGGGCGCGAACGACCTATGTGGCGTTCTACCTGCCTGGTTCTAGCTTCAATAGCAGCCGCTATGGTGAGGTAGTACTACAACTACGTGCAACGACGATCGACGATACGGTGGACACAAGCGTCGCCGTAGACAGTGATGTGCATGATCCCGCCAAAGATCCCGCTTCTGAGTTTAATTCCAAACGCCCGCTATTCTCGCCTAAAGATGAGGTCTGGTTGAGTCTGCATAAATAGTTCCTGTCCTACGGACAGGAACTAAGGGCCTGCGATCAAATAAATGTGGCAAGTGTGCGCCCAGATTTGGTTCAGATTTGAACGTTCTGAGGACGAAAAAAAGGAGCTATAGTGAGGATTTTTCGTCCGAAGAACGTTCAAAGATGGGCCGAAGATGGGATGCAGAGTTGCCACATTTATTTAATCGCAGGCCCTAAGTATAAGAGAAGATCGGAAACTTTCAGCGCAAATCTCCGAATAGTATTAGCTAGGCTCTAAAAAACTCCATTTCTGGGTTTTTCGCACCGAGCGCAGCGAGAAAAAGTAACTATTCAATAACCCCGGGTAGCTTAATGATTCGTGAGCGTGCTCGTGGCCTGCGGCTGAGAGCGGCGTCGGATGCAGTCAGCAGAGATCTGATAGCAGATCTCTGAGAGCGGATTACAGAAGGCGGAGAGCATAAAGGACCAAGTAGCTATGAATAGATATCTCCTCATCGTACTCATTGTTGCCACTCTATATGGAACACCCGCAGTTCAGGCTGCACCGCTCAAGGTCCATCAGGTGACCGGCCCGGTACGCTCTCTTACGGAACGTATGATTCAGATACAGAAAGGGCAAGATATGTGGCAGATAGAGCGTAGACCATCAAGCTATCTCCCCTCTGGCATCAAGGTTGGTTCATCGGTCACGGTTGAGTACACCATGGTCGCCGTTAGGGTAGCTCGTCGAGGTAAGAAAGCTGGGCACCCTAAGGCTAAGCAGGCGCACAGGCGCCGCTAACGGTTGCCTCCCCTCTTCGTCATTGCTCATTTGGGGGGCTACGGTCTTGGTTCTGGTCCTGGTCTACCTCCTTGGTCTTTTCCATAGTCTTTGGGTCCAGCTTGAAGTCCACACTCGGAATAATGTAATATCTCGGCTCTGCGGATCGCTCGTATCTACTGAAGTCAAATGCCTCCGGCAGAGCCAGAGGCTTGAAGTCATGAACCTCTCAAGGGGGTTGTTATTTTCCAGCCTCTGTCTCAGCCCCCGCCTCGGCCTTGGTCATGGTCATGGCCTGCATTCGGTTCTCTCTCACGTCATGACTTCGGCTAAAGACTCAGACCATGGCCATGGCAAAGGCTGAGGTTGAGGCTGAGACAGAGAGAAAGGCTACAGCTATTTCGGGAACCACTACTCCCGTAACTGTCAAACTATGTGAGTTCCCCGGCAGAGCCGGGGGTTTACCCAGGTTAATTACATGCTATCCAAGTCTCCAACTTCACAGATCTCACCGCCACCAGAGAGTGAACTTGCACCAAAGAGTGAACTTGGCGGTCAGTCGTCGGGCTATGTCCCAGCACTTGATGGCCTCAGAGCCTTTGCCGTATTCTCCGTGGTCGCCTACCATTGTCGGCTGCTGCCATATCCAGGTGGTCTTTTCGGTGTTGATCTGTTCTTTGCCCTGAGCGGCTTCCTCATTACGGGGTTACTACTTAAGGAGTTCAACACTACTGCTTCAATCTCTATTACAACTTTTTATGCACGCAGAGCTCGTCGACTTCTTCCGGCGCTGCTGGTACTTGTCGCTAGCTTTACTCTAGCTGCCTGGCTTCTCGGATGGAATTGGCACCAGGTTCTTAAAGAAGCGGCTTTGAGCACATTCGGCGTATCGAATTGGGCTCGTGCTATGGACTACCGCCTGCCAAAAACACTCGGCCACCTATGGTCGCTTTCAGTTGAAATTCAATTCTGCCTACTCTGGGCGCCCCTATGTTATCTCGTTCTTCGAAAGTGGCGCAGCGCTGAGGCCTTGTTCATTTTTTGCATCATTCTAACTCTATTTGTAGAGCTCCACCGACGAGGGCTCGTTTCGTCGGAAGCAAGCATAAAGCGCCTCTATAACGGCACCGATGTGCGGCTTAACTGTTTTGCTATCGGTGGCGCCGTACGAGCACTGCTGATGGGAGAAAGACAGCTCTCCCAACGAGCACGCGCTGTATGCTCAAAATACGCTCTCTGGTTCGGCATCGTCGGCTTAAGCGTTCATCTCTATCTGAGCTCTACGGTAAGCATTCGTGCCTGGAGTCACACAGCATTTCTTTCAACTGCCATCGCGCTCTCATGTGCGGCGATGATTATCGGAGCTTCGATGGCTCCAAACGCACTTTTTGCAAGGGTTCTCTCACTTCCCCCTCTACGTTATATTGGTCAGATCTCGTATGGAATCTACCTCTGGCATTACCTCCTGTTGAAGATGATCCATCTTCCGGGCCTGGGCAAGCCAGAGCGCTCACTATTATGCATTACCGCTTCGGTTATCGCGGGAACGCTCTCCTATTATCTAGTCGAAAGGCACTTCCTTAAACGTGGTGCTGCGCCAACCAGTAAACTACCACCTATCAAGGACGCGCATTCCAAAGAGGTCGAAGAGGCCGCGAATCAGTAATGCCCTGAGCGAACGACTAGTCCTGAGCTTGTGGAAGACTCTTTTACCAATTAAGCCGTACATAAGGCATAGCATGGTCGGACGCTGCTTTGGGCTCGTAGATCACACCACTTTCATAGTCGCCACTGCCATCAATCACGCTTTCGGCGAAACGCAGCGATTCCTGCGGCATAGCAATTTCATCGATCCAGGAATAGGTACCTTTATTGTCAAAGGTGCCGGGAAGTTGTTTTGTTTGCGGGTCGAGCGTCAAAACGCTAAAAAGGCGCTGCGGCATGGCTATGCCACTTTGGCACAACGGCACACCTCGTTTGCTCAATCGGCAAGGCCCTTTATCTTGAAAGCTCTGTAGAGAAAGAACGCCTTCGAGGATCTTGGTGCTCGCCGTATCAAAGTTGCTATTTCTATCACCGAGCAGAACGAGCAATGTTTCCGAACTAGCGAACGAACGGGCATGGCGATTCTCAATGATACGACGCAGGGCTTCAGCCTCGGACATGCGGTAAGTCTCCCACTCGAGTCCCGTGGGGTCCTGCGCCGCACCAGCACGCGACTTGAAATGGAAAACAACAAGGGAAAGTGTCTTGTGAATAGACTCCCCACGTGGCTTGACATCAATCTGTATCTCGAGTGGGCCGCGACTAAAAAAACGTGGCTTTTCCTTAGGAGTTAATTTCGGCAACTCGACCTTGGCATAGGAAACATAATTGACTATCTCGGCCCGGTCACGTGCCACGAGAAATCCTGTGTGCAGATTTCCGTCAACACTCGAGCCGGCTTTGACGTCAAATAGCCGATTGGTCCGCCTCCGGATTAGGAGCGCTAGATGACGCAGCGTCTCTCCGGCCTCAAGGTCGTCTTTTCCAAGAAGCTCTTGCACGGCGATAACATCGCACTGCGCCCCAACGAAACGCTTGACCAAGGCCGCTTCCTTTTCGTTGAGTGCCTCTTCGGTCATCCCCGCCACGCGTTCGCGTATCGCAGCCATGGCGCCGTAGTTAGCCAGGTTCTGAGTGCATATCGTCAGCTCAGCCTCCGCGCGCGGGTCGTGCATCGATGTCAACACATTGGTACGCGCTTGAGCAAAGCTGATAGAGCTACACCATTCGGGCAATAGGCCGCTCGTGAGAAGAACGACCGCTACCAACATAATTCTTTTCATCACTTTCCCCTTCGTCCAAAATCACGCAGCGTTGGCCGTCGGCGCACAGCCTTTCGAGATTCAAAGTACTCTTCTAGATCGATTCCTGCGAGAGTTGCCGCATTGATCCACGTTAGCGCCAAGTTGCCGACCAAGATAGCATCGATGATATCTTGGTGCCTGGTAAGAGCTGCTTTCGTGGTATCAAACCCCATACCTGAGAGTGGTTTCTGGTACAACGCATGCACGACATGCACCGCAGTCTCTTTCACCTGCTCACGGGCAAGCTGTTTGCCACGCAGTCCCATGATCTCGTGATGCACCGAACGTGGGTTGATTCTGCCGGGCACGATAAGTCCAGAGCTACGTGCCAACGCCTCGAATATTCCACGCACCTGTTCGACTTTAAAAGCTGCGCGAGGATCGCGCATGGTCGTTGGGGCCTCGCAAACCAAAACATCGTTAGTGATAATCTTAAGTTTACGGAAGATGTTGTCTATTTTCGACTGCAGATCGCGCAGCCTTTGTGCAAGCGGATATGACGGCGCGAGGGATCTAATCTTGCCAACTGCGCTAAGAGTGCCGGTCTGGATCGAGAACATAGCCCACCCCGAACAGGTAAGACTTGGATCGATCGCGAGCAGACGTCTTGTATACATACAGCTTTGTATATTATAGGCTCTATCGACGCTTTGCATCAGCCTAATGGGTGTTCTCGCGTGAACATGCTCGTGGTCGTGAACGTGGTCAATGTAACTAGCCGATTCGGCACACTCTTCGACCACGACCACGAGCACGAACACGCCCACGAATTATTAAGTTACCCAGGGTTATTGAGCAATTGCCAAAGAAGCCACTAACTATATAAACACGTTATGGATCAAGAGTTAATAGCAGATCTTTACCGACAGATGTATCGCATTCGGCGTTTCGAAGAGGAAGCAGCACGGCTGTATACCGAGCGTAAGATCGGCGGCTTCTTGCACCTCTATATCGGACAGGAAGCGGTTGCTGTGGGGGCCATGTCCGTTATCGAGAAAAGCGACTACGTCACCACCGGGTATCGTTGCCACGGCCACTATCTAGCACGAGGAGGCTCCTGCCGAGCCGGTATGGCTGAGCTTCTCGGCAAAGAGACAGGCTGCGTCAAGGGACGCGGCGGATCGATGCATTTTTACGACGCTTCACTCAATTTCATGGGTGGCTGGGGTATCGTCGGTGGACAGGTTCCACTCGGCGCCGGGTTTGCTTTTGCGCAAAAGTACAACTCAACAAATGGAGTAACCCTCGTCTTTATGGGCGACGGCGCGATCAATATCGGTGAATTCCACGAAGGACTTTCCTTAGCTGCACTGTGGAAGCTCCCCGTAGTATTTATTATCGAAAACAACCAATTTGCCATGGGCACGCCGCTGCAGAAAACTGCGCCGACTGAGGATCTATCCATACGAGCTCTGGCCTATCCCATGGCCCGCGCCATGGTCGACGGGCACGATGTATTTGCGGTACGGGCGAGTATCCACACCGCCGTACGCCGCGCTCGCGAACAGAGCCTGCCGACTTTGATTGAGGCCCGCACATATCGCTACCGTGGACACTCGATGGCTGATCCAGCGAAGTATCGCACCGAGGAGGACATCGACCGTTGGAAAGCACGCGACCCGATTAAAGTCCTTGGCGAAAAGCTCGAGTCCTTTGGCCAAAAGGAGGTACGCGAGCGCATCGACCGCGAAATCGAGGAGGAAGTTATCGATGCGGTCAAGTTCGCCGAAGAATCCCCCTTTCCAGCCACATCGACCGCTACCGATTATGTTTATGTCGATTAACCAATAAGACTCTGAGCACTACTATGCGTGAGATTCAGATCCGTGATGCGCTGCGCGAGGCGATGACCGAAGAGATGCTACGTGATGAGCGTGTCTTCCTCGTCGGTGAAGAGGTTGGCTCCTACAATGGTGCCTACAAGTGTTCGCGCGGGATGCTTGACCAGTTTGGGGCCAAGCGCGTCGTCGACGCCCCAATCGCCGAGGGCGGTTTTACCGGCATCGGTATCGGCGCGGCGATGCTCGGCTTGCGCCCGATCGTTGAGTACATGACCTTTAACTTCTCGCTCGTCGCCATCGACCAGATTCTGAACACAGCGGCCAAGATACACCTCATGTCGGCTGGACAGATCCATGTTCCGATCGTGTTTCGTGGAGCCGGTGGGGCTGCTTTTCAGCTCGGGGCCCAGCACGCTAACTCGATAGAGCAATTTTATGCCTATACCCCCGGGCTGAAAGTTATCGCCGCCGGCACCCCCTATGACATGAAGGGGCTCCTCAAATCAGCAATTCGCGATGACAATCCGGTGGTGTTCTTTGAATCTGAGCTGACCTACAGCACCCGTGGACCGGTGCCGGAAGAGGAGTACCTCGTTCCCATCGGCGTGGCTGATGTTAAGCGTGAGGGCACTGACATTACCTTGATCACCTGGTCAAAGAATATCTACCTTACCCTCGAGGTGGCAAAGGCCTTGGCGCTTGAGGGGATCTCAGCTGAGGTCATCGATCTACGGACACTGCGCCCGCTCGATACCCAGGCCATATTTAACTCGATTATCAAAACGCACCGTTGCTGCATTATCCAAGAGCAACACCTCGTGGCAAGTTATGGTGCCTATCTGAGCCATATAATTCAAAGCGAGATCTTCGACGAACTTGACGCCCCTATCGGGCTGGTCTCATCGCTCGAGGCACCGATGCCGTACTCCAAGCCACTCGAAGCGGTGATTCTGCCGTCGAGGGAGCGCTGTATCGCCGAAGTTAAAAAGGTCCTGCAGGGATGCCGCTAATCTCGATCCATAAAGCAACACCTGCGCTTCAAGAGCGCGTATTCCTCGCGCCCGATGCCTGGGTCACTGGTCAAGTTTTCATCGCTGCCGATGTGTCGATCTTCTTTGGCGTCGTCATGCGCGGCGATATCAACGCCATTTACGTTGGCTCCGGCACTAATATTCAAGAACACGCATTGCTGCACACCTCACGTGGCCTTGGCGACTGCCGTGTCGGAAGCGACGTGACCATTGGGCACCACGCCATTATTCACGGCTGCACGGTGGGCGACCGCTGTATCATCGGCATGGGCAGCACGATCCTCGACGGCGCAGTTGTCGGTGATGACTGCATAATTGGCGCCAACTCTTTAATCACGATGAATACCATCATCCCCCCACGCAGCATGGTTTTTGGCTCGCCTGCTAAAGTGATGCGCTCGTTGACAGACAAAGAGTTAGACCAGATCAAGGAGTCTGCGATTTCGTACCAACAGCTTGGAGCCGAATACCATAGAAACTTCTTGCCCATTTGTTGCACAAAAGCAGTCGAACAAATAAGCGGGCAAGAAGTTTCTACCCCCGGAGGGACAACATAGCCAAACACATTCGAAAAAACACAGTCAAACCGGCTTGTCCTATGTAGCACTTGCCGCATGGCAAGGCGAAGTAGGAAGGTTTGTCCAAAATGTATTTAACGCTCGCATTTCATCAAAAGCTGTCGGGATTTCCCAAATTTCAAATGTGTTTGGCTAGCTTTCAACGTATGACCTACCGTCTTATAGCGCTGACCTTCATCACAAGCTTGTGCTTGGCTGATATCTCGATATCCAACGCAGAAGAGCCCCCAATCAGTATCGGCATTTTAGCAACTCTCACCGGTGATTCGGCCGCCGCAGGAGCAAATTGCGGTGATGGCCTCGATGCCGCTCGTGCGCTCTATGCCCCTGGTGATAAAGTTGACAATCGGAAGGTGCGCTTTATTTATGCCGACAGCAAAGGGCAGCCCGCTGTCGCCGTGAGTGAATTCCAGCGTCTTGCCAGCATTGAAAAGGTGTCTGCCATCGTCAGCCAGCGCAGCCAATCGACTATGGCAATTAGCCCACTGGCCTTGAGCATGGGTATTCCGCTCATGGGGATAGCGGGCCAATCGGATCTGATCAGGAAAAATCCGCATGCGTTTCGCTCCTGGCCTCCTGCGGAGACCGAAGCCAAAAAGCTGGCTGAGCTCTTTCCACGCTGGAAGGTCGAAAGGGTGGCGATGGTCAGCGTGGAAGATGAGTATACACTCTCCCTGCGCGACTCATTGCGTGAAGCGCTGCGAAGATACGGCAAAAAGCTGGTATTCGACGTTACTATCCTCCCCTCCGATAACGAGTATGCAACCATAGCGGCGCAGATTAAGCAGACGAATCCTGATCTCATCGTTTGCAACCTAGCCATTCCGCAAAATGGCGCCTTCGTCAAAAAGCTACGGGAAATGGGGATTCACACCCGTATTATGGGTAATTTTTGGATATCACTCCCCGATTTTCTCAACACAACCGGCCGCGAGGCTGCTGAAGACGTTGCCGTTGCCATCGTCGACGACTCAGCACCGTGGCTGCGCCGTGCCTATACTCAGGCGCACATTAATGCCGCACCCTCAGTCCTTGGTTACACCTGCTTTGTAGCACTCGCGGCGATACTGCAGGCTATCGAGCGTACACCCGTCCCCGTTGATCGCCACAGCCTCCTTGAGACTCTGCTCAAAACCGAACAGATACAGCTTCCGGACCAGGCCATAGCGCTGCGAGGGCGAGAGGTTATATTTCCACTACTGCTCAAGCGCTATCACGGCGGCGTAATGGTGCCCTTTTAAGAACCCGACTGCTTAAATATCTCAACCGCACGCCCAATAATATTGGCATTATCCACCGGGTTATAAAATTTCTTTTCCTTAGCCTCACGCACGTCAATCCACTCAGGCATTTTGACATACGTTTTTTCCTGACCATCAAGGTGGGAGATGGAGAGCTCGCCACCGACTCTTTGTACGAGGTAGTACAGCAAGATGCAGTTGTAGGGAACTTTCTTATGGGGGTGGAAGAAGAATGAGGATACGGCGCTGATAATCTCACCTTTGTGCACGTGCAGTCCGGTCTCCTCGAAAAATTCCCGCTCGAGCGCTTGGTCGATTGTCTCGGTCAGCTTCATCGAGCCGCCGGGGAGGTCATAGCCATCCCACTGCCTCGAAAGCAGCACCTTGCCCTCTTCGATGAGTACACCATACACCGATGGCCGAAATGAGAGTGCCTCAGCAGGGACCGTAATCATGTTACGGTTTATATCTTCACAGAGAATGGTACCACATGTCATGGCTTTCCATGGATCTTCTCCAGCGAGGACAAAACTGGACAAGGGCTAATGATGTTGAAGGGAAGTTACAACGCCGGTGAAGCGAAGGCAATGAAAAATTAAGACATTATAGCTTTAACGTGAACTTCACGAAACGCTCATCTCGGCAAAAGCTCAACCTTCGATGATCGCTGATACACCGATGGCAGATCTCCGTCGGAAGCACGTATCTTGTATACAGTATCAAAACCAAAATCTATGTCAGGTTGAACGGTCCACTCAGAGGTTATCGATTATTCGGGGAGCTTCGCGAAGAATTTCCCTCGGCAAGAGTTCAACCTTCGATGATTGCTGATACACTGATGGGAAATCTTTGTCTGAAACGCGTATCTTGTATAGGGTATCAAAACTAAAATCTATGTCAGGTGGAACGGTCCACATGTAGGTACCCGATGCCGGTGCTGAAGCTGTTATGTTTCTAATCAGCTTCATCCCTTTGTAGTCATACAGACTAATAGTGACACCTGATATCCCTGACGAAGCATACTCAATAGGAACACTATCACCCACATGATAGCTAGAATTAAGCCTGATTGAATTGAGGATTAAGACTTTCGCCACGGTAATTGTAAGATTCAAATTTAACCAGATCTTATCAGCCGTGGCAATGGAGACAGAATATGTACCCGGGGGAACAGCTGCGGGAACGGTAAAGTATATAATCTTCCCTGTACTCGTGATGGCGTTTATCCTGTATATAGTCGAATTAGCGGCTGTCAGCCTTACAGAATTACCGATCGGACTGAAACCGGATCCTGCAATGATAAATGAATTTGTAGTGGGGTCGGACGGGAACACCTCAATCACCGTGAACGGATCGGCGGGGCCGTTGCTGGCAATAGTTACATTTACTGGAGCACTCCACTCTCCGTTCAAAGATGACATCTTCAACGTATATGCCCCTGGGACACTACCAACGGTCGAATCCATCGAGGACGGTACCGTGAAGCGGAGTTGCGTCGCGCTGCTATCGATGCCATCAACCTGATAGCTTATCCTTGGGTCCGCTATATTCTCTAAAAGTATATTATTTGCACCTCCAAGATTGAAATGTGATCCAGTAACCAGCACTTCACTATCTGGATATATCGTTGTGGGCACTGACTCAATGCTTGGCACGTCCCTTTGAGGTGCGTCGGGAAATGTCGCAGGTGTGAAATCGCCACTGGGAATGTCAGTCCATACATCATCTATGACTCGATCTCTCAACTGGCGAAGACGTTCTTTGTTTTTTCCAAACCAGGGAAAATCGAAAGGGTCATGCGCCAGGAAATTCGATAAGCCGCGCCCATCGGTCCAATTTACCATCGCCATCTGCTCAAGCGCGTCACAAAGCGTATATAATTTCGTACCGAATCCAAGTATTTTGTAGGCTCTAATGTTGCAAATCTTGCCGAACCTAAAGGGAGGATCAATAAACACAAACTTAACAGCCTTATTACTATAACCCTCCGAATATAATTGATAGGCTACGATCGCGCCGAGGGAATGTCCGTACACAATCACCTTATTCCTCAAGAATAGCTGCTGATCGATTGCATCCTTTAATAGTTTTACACTTCGCGATATGCTTTTAGCCCCTGGGGCAATTTTAATAACGCCGGGGAAAATATCATTAAACCATGAAAATATTTTATTATTGCTTGAAGTGCCGATTCCGCTCACCACAATAATCTTAGGCAACTTCGCCGGCACAGAGAATGTATGCGAACCCAACGAAGTATCTACCTTAATATCTGCAGCGCCCCATAGGGCAATGTTTTTTCCTATTGCCTGCCTGGCTTCTCGTTGTTTAACGGGATCTGAATCAAAAACGATACTTGAAAGTGCCGGCACAGATACTCTGATGACACTTCCCTTATTGCGTTGAATCAAGCTAGGATTGTTGGTGGTTGAAATACGCCATGGGTTACCCATAAATATATCAATAGGCCAGGCGGGGAAAAAAATGCCGCCACGCGCGTAATAACCGGCACCCGTATTGCAGGCGAAACCGAGGCAGCTGAAATTCCAATAGGGGTAAACCGGCCATCCACTGCCATCGAATAACTCTTCAGAAGTCGGGCACGGATACGAAGCCGTATTAGGTACACCGCCGGGAGGTACAAAAAAGCAATTTTTGTAGGCATAGCAGGGTGGATTAATCAGTGGATCGGGGCACAAATCACTATTCTCGTACATCCCCGGATTCACAAAATCCCAGCTCTCTGAATAGCTTGTATTCTGCCTCGGATACCATGCGCCAAGATTATACCCTTGAAGTGCGGCCCCAGCCGAAATTACCGTTGTCGCTGGGCGTGTATTTGGTAAAAAAGTCAACTTGGTGCCGGTTACCGAGACAGGTGGGCATTCATCACCCACTTCCCAATCAAGTGGCGGAGTAGTCGCCGGCAATGTTGGCCCCGTTATATTGGCATACGTCATATAACCAAGAGGCTCGAATAGTGTCTTTTTCCGACTCTGATCAAAGACGGTAGTCGCACCACAGGCTGCCTCAACTGCTGGTAAACATACTATAAATGCCAGATAAATTGCGGCACACGACACCAAAAGAGTCTTTATGGAAACGAATCTCATAAATATCTCCCACCTTCTTTCAGGGCAACTATAGAGGATGTAAGATATAGACTTGGTTCCTGCTCTTAGCAGGTCTGACAAACGCAAAGCCTAACCAACCCCTCTCCACAAATGGCATTTCCAAACAGCTCCATCTGTTTTTCGGCATATATAAGAGATACCTAAAGTAGTACCAAACCCGATGTGCTACGTAGGACAAGACTGAGGACAGGTTGGCGGGTCCAGGGGCTTATTCCACACTGTTTTTGCCCCTCCATAACTCGAGGAGAATCGGGTAATCGGATATACCGTCCGCAAAAAGTCTTGGCGAGGTAATTCGCGATCCCCCTTCGCTCGGCCTTCCGCCGCCGCTCGGCCTCGCGGCCGAAGCTATGGCGAGACGGGCTGCGGTCGATGCTACGGGGGACAAGTCGCGACAAGACTTTTTGCGTCTGCTATAGCTTATCGGATTTGCCTAACCACTAACGCTCCCCTGCCGATGGCGCGGGTCGTTAACCTTAATCCACTTACCGTTAACGCCCTCGACAAGAATGGCGCTGCTCTTAGCCTTGCGCGCCAAGGCATACAGTTCGTCGGCATTGTGCCCAGCGCCACCAGGCACACCTTCATAGAAGCGCTCACCGTAAGGATAATCCTTGGCATAGAGCCCGAATGAAGAGATCACCTTGCAGTTCATATCCTTGATCAGAAGCTTCGCCTTACCGGTTTGCTCGCTGGAGTTTTGCACCAAGAAGGTTGGCCCGCGGCCACCATGTAGATTCGACTCTTTATAGAGCACACCACTGAGGCTTGAGATTGAAACGACCACCCCACATTTACCAATCGACATTTCGCTTGGTTTGACCGTCGTGCCGTCGGGCCGAATGAGCATGCTGTTAGAATCTCCGAGGGCGCCCTGCTTAACTCCATCGGCTAATGAGATCATGTAGGAGCTCGGCTTGCCCGACTTACCCTTGCGGTATACGCCGAAATTGAAGGTACCTACCCCGGCGAAGTTTCCAGAGATCGGAACATCGGTAAAAGCCCCAATATTCAAGGTCGCCTGTGTTCCGTCAGACCTGCGAATAAGAGCCTGGCGCTGTTTTTTACCAGGATGCAATACAATGAACTCATCCTTGCCGTCAGCATCGGTATCGGCTGGGGCATAGAGCGTATCCTTGATCGACCCAAAGTTAACCTGGCGGGTAGTAGCCCCACTCAGCGAACGCGTCGACCAGGCAAAAAATTTCTTGCCTGCACTCACCACAACGAGGTCATCACATATTGCCGAGCTGACATGCGCCGCATATACGATATTCCCTGATTTGCCAAACTCGATAGAGCTCGCCGCGACGCCAGAAGAGAGGTCAAAATCCCAAACAAGCTTACCTGCATCGTTCGTGCTAACAGCCGCCCTATCAGCCTTGCCATCGCAGTCGAAATCTCCAACAAGTGGCTTGCTTCCACTAAGGCCAAACAAGGCGCTGTGTGGCACCACCTCTCCGTGCAGAAGGTAACGCCAGCTTAGATATCCATAGCCCCCATCGAAAACAAAGCCAAGATCGGTGATCCCATCACCATCAAAATCACCAGGCACAAAAACATCGGCAGCACCAAATAACTGAACGGCTCGTTCAGAATCATCTGCTATATTCTTGATGGTGAAAAAAGTCATCGGGATCGAGGCGTCAACGGTGGCTACGACGAGATCGCTTTTACCATCACCGCTGTAGTCTCCGCGCACCGCGAAAGATGCCGCAGGCAGAAGAAGGATCTGCAAAAGGATATTTAGAACTATCGTTTTTTTTGAGTGGTACATAGCTAAACTCCGAATGGAAAACCTATTGCAAGAAAACCACACGACCCTGCCAAGCGATAATGACCTATTTACATGCTAAAATCAGTAACAACGCCGTACACCTTCTATTCTAAAGAGCTATTAAAACTCAAGATATCTAGGGCTACTCACATAATAATCAGCCCCTATCCCCATGTCGGTGGTTGCGGGTGATCTGCTTCATGTTTATTGGTATGGCTGTAAGTGCTCAATAAGTGTGGGTAAAGGATATCGTGCGCGTGCTCCTGGTCGATGTAACTAGCCGCCTTTTCTCGCGAAGTGAGAAAAGGCGAGCTAAGCTCGCCCCTTACCGAACAGGGGTGTTTTTGAAGAAACGTGCTGACTTTCAGGAATGAATAGGGTAATTGAGAGTCTGTGAGAAGGGGCGGCTAGCTGATTTAGCACACTCTTCGACCGCGACAACGAGCACGATAACCATTCACGGGTCGTAACTCATTGATTCTGCAGCCTGAATTAAGTTACGCGAAAGCCACGAAATGGGACGCGAAGGTAGTTGCTGAGTATCCACCTGGAGTTAAC
>CAIXSY010000393.1 GCA_903922175.1 uncultured delta proteobacterium
CTCAGACCATGAGATGCACATGCTGCGCAATTGCCGATGATCTTCGGGCCCTTGCTTGCGACAGAAAGGGGGCCGAGCTCGGGAGTCTTTTCTCTGGCAACACTCAGTTCGGGGCGAACGGCTACTTCAGCCGCCCCGACCAAGTCGCGGCGGCGCGCACTTGTGGAACCTCGGCTTTGACGTCGGCAACGATACCAATGTGCATCCTCAAGTACTCGCCGAGGACGCGCTGCGCGTCTTCGCCCATTTCTTTGCCCGCGAAAAGCTCCGGCAAGTTCGTGGCGAAGTTCAGCCCCAGTTGAAGCGTCCGTGATGGAAGATCTTCACCCATGTCGTAATTCGTCAGTAGCAGGCGCTGATGCGGGTGGGTCGTCTGACCGCAGGCGTCAAGAAACCAAGTGGGCGAGCCGGCTGAATCGAGGTGCAGGAGTTGCAGAAGCTTTTTTTCGAGATGCCAAAGATCCCGAAGGCGCTCTTCCCCCAGATTTAGCAATCGGAGGAACGTGATTGTGCGAAGGAAAGCCAGATACGCGTCCGAGTACCCAGCGCCCTCAAACCTGGGTAAACTGAAGCACGTTTGCAGGCCGTGGAGATACACGTTAGAGCGGTTGAGCGCTTTCGCCATGTCTCCAAGGGAGTGCATGCCGGTCAGCCTTTCTTAGGCTTATTCAACGCGCGAGAACGATAATTGTGGTGATAACATACACCGCTGACGGGGCCCACCTCAGTGGCGAACGCGAGTAGTGCCTTCGGTGACTTTTACCTCCCCGCGGGCTACACCTCAGTCGCATCCGTCTCCGTAACCTCGGTTTCAACCCTCTTCGGCGCCGGGCTCAATGGGGCCTCGATGTAGAACATGCTCACGACGTCTAGTTTGGTTGGGCTCTCGGTATTCTGGTTCTCGGTGCCGTAGACCTTGCTGGCTCGGTCAAGAAGCAGGTTCTTTGCCCTCATAAGGCTCGAGGCCCCCGCGGCGTCACTAACTAGCTCCCACCCATCCCGGAGCCTCTTGGCGTCGATCTTTAGGCCCGTGGCGATGTCCTGAATAAGAGTTTCGAACTCCTCTGCTCCTTCTTCACGCACCCGTCGTAGGATTTCTAAGGCGGTTTTCTGCTTACCAGCCTCGATCTGCGACCTTTGCTTCGTTAGGCCGCGTTGATAGAGGAATCTGGTCACCTGGCGGGGCTTCAGCTGCAAACCGGGTAATTCAGCGCAGATCTCGGATGGCTTGTAACCTTTGAGGTAGAGCCGATCGATCTTCATCTTGTCCCGGGGGGATAATTTGAGGGAGTTTTGCATAAAGGGAGGATCAAAGAGGGATCAAACTAGGTAGCCGGGAAAGACAAGGTATGTGCGAGTTCAGCGGAGAGCCCCTGGTCTGTCGTAGTCCATATTGCTAGCGGGATGTCGTTATGGCTAAGCAGGCATCAACGGAGGCTCTAAATTTAATGGTTTCCGAGGTAATAAGATTCAATGTTCGGGTTATACCCGCGCCCCCGCGCCTATATATATAGGCGCTGCGGGTCTGCGGGTTACCGCCGACATGCGGGTACTTTTGCGGGGGTTTGCAGGTATGTCGGTTGCTCTCATAAGACGTTTAATACCCATTGTTTAAGCGGTGACTTCTTGATGACTTGGTGCTCTCCCATCGCAGTAAAACGACGGTCCGCAGTGCGTTCGCAGCATTTGCAGGTACTTTTGATAGCGTTGATCAAGTCAGTGTATCGCATTGCGGAACGGTCCCCGAAGACCTCTTCTGCAAGGGCCTGAACAGCCAGCGCCTTGGCGGATTTTTTTACTTCTCCTTTGGTTTGGCCCAAGAGCGTGTGCATTCCTGCCGACGTATCCCACGAGAAGCGTGGTCCGTCCTGCTCAAATATAGGGGCCCGGCGAGCGCAGGCCAAAAACATCGTCGTATTCCCGTCCTTGTCTTTGACCAAGCGAAGGTCGCTCTCGCACTTACGTTCGAGCTGAGATCCTAGGTGCCCTCGGGATTTTGAAGGCTGGCCGGCTGGCGCAGGGTTCAGGTGGAGGGCGCAGATCACCGCGCAGTTATAGGACGCGGCGATACCCTCAAGTACCGTGACAAACGGGTTGCAGACCTCGGGCTTGTTTGGATCAGAGACGAAATC
>CAIXSY010000394.1 GCA_903922175.1 uncultured delta proteobacterium
AACACAGTCAAACCGGAGGTTTGTCCAAAATGTATTCAACGCTCGCATTTCATCAAAGGCTGTCGGGATTTCCCAAATTTCAAATGTGTTTGGCTAGAATCTCGCTTCGAAAATGCAACTCATCTAGTACACGTTTCAAGGAATCTAGTACACTGTCAACTAAATAATCTAGCAATAGGGTCAATGTACTATCTCGCCGAAGCCTCGTAGAGCGCATGGAGTTGTGATAAATTATGCGGCGAAGGCGGATAGGCCAAGGCAGGTTATTTCGTTTACAGAGTTCTAGTGATTTAATAGCCAGTGCGGCGCTCCAGCGCCGCACTCATGGGAGGATTTCATGGTTTGGAAGAAGCTCGACGCCGAAGAGGTATTTCGTAGCCGGTGGATGAGTGTCAGTAACGATCGTGTGCTCACCGACGATGGTACTGAGATTCAGTTCGGGGTTGTGCACAAGGCCGCTGCCGTGCTGGTGATAGCGTGGGACGGTGAACGCACGGTGCTTGTTGGTCAGTATCGCTACCCGGTGAACCTCTTTTCCTGGGAATTTGTCCAAGGGCACATGGAACATGCTTCGCTTGAGGAAGCCGCACGGCACGAGCTTGAAGAGGAGGCAGGATTAAGCCCTGCCAATCTTGTTAAGATTGGCACCTTCTATCTCGCCCCTGGTCATCATACCCAGGAATACCAGGTATTTGTGGCAAGCAGCTGCAGCAGCGTGCCGCAGAAGCTTGAGTGCACCGAGCAGGGGATGCAGGTTCGGCATCTGAGTCTGTCCGATGTTGAACAGATGATTGCGCGTGGCGAGATACGCGATAGCCCGACGATTACGGCGCTCAAGTTGTTCGAGATCTATCTCGCTAAAAGGTAATTGCTCATTAAGTGTGGGCACCTGGGAGCGCGGACGTCCTCGTCCGCAAAGTCTTCGCAGTCCTTTGGGCCTGTTAATGCGGATGAGGACGTCCGCGCTCCCGGGAAGATCAAAAATCGCCCACACTTTTTGAGCAGTTACGCTAAAAGGTCTTAAACTCCTGAAAGGGCGTAAACTCGGGTACGGGCCTCCCGGCGGCGGCGGCTTCCTTAATCTTGCGGCGGTTGTCGGCGCGTTTCGCGTCAATACACGTTGGTGAGTAGTAGCCCCACTTTTGGCAGATCGCCGGAGGAAAGCCTGAGATGTTAATTAAGCTCTGTTCGATAAGTTTCATACATCGTGAAGGGAGGAGTCTTTTGTGCTTATACACCTTGGCGGTGACGGGTGTATTCTCAGTGTTGGAGATTTGGTTCTGTTTTTTTTGTTGAGCGAACGGAAGATCTTCATCATCGAAGATAAAGAGATTCTTCTTTATTGCTCCACCATCGGTCGTATTCGGTGCAACTTCGCTTAGTGCCAGTCGCGGATTGGCACAGGCCAATGATAAATATTGAGCCACGGTGGCACGGATCTCAGCCATCGTAGTCTCATCGACTATTTTTTTCTTGCGGTTAAGCTTTGAGAGCTTTGTCAGTTTTGTGTCTAGTGCGTTCATTACCTTAAGATTGTTTGCATGGAGTCGCTGTAACTCGTCGCGAAGTTTTTGATCTTGCACTAATTGAATATCGGAAGAGTCGGGGGTGTAGCTATCAAACTCAAGCTTGGCATAGGCGCTACGGCAAGAGCGCGTATCAATGCCGTCACGAGCGCAGATGGCGAGTGGGTCCTCACGATCAATGGCAAAAACTTTGTCTAGTAGCGCATTGCATTTCTGGTTTCCTCGGCTACCGTAGTAAGCCAGTTCCTGGGTGATCGTCGGCATGCATGCCGGGCCCAGCATCTGCTCATAGAGTACTACGAGGTCGGCACGAGACTCGATAGTTTTTTTGACGGTGAATGTTCCCTCGGTGATTAGTAGGCGCATGTTCAGCAGCTCCTCAGGGCTCATTTTCCCATCAGGGGGGAGTGTCGGGGCGGCTGTTAACGTTGGGAGGGGTGGTGTCATGTCTGGCTTTGGTGTGAGGACTGCAGCGGGAGGTAGCGTGGGCAGGAGGGGGTTCCTAGGGGTGGAATCTGCCTCAGTGGCTATAGGTGGCAGGGCTGCACTGGGGGGCGCGATTGTCTCATTCCCAAGGGGCGCAGGAACATTGGCTGTGGAGGCAGGCGCTGGATCCTCGGGGAGCAAGCTTGGCAGGTCGGCTTTTCGTAGTGAAAATGAGGGCACCGCATCAGATTGTGTGAGCTGGTCTAGTTCATCTAGTGTTGGCTCCTGTGCCGCCACGCTGGGCATACTTTCGTCCGCACCGGGCGTTGCTTGTGCTCGCAGCGATTGTGGCAGGCCCAGGAAAATCAAGGCGGTAAAAAGGAAGGTGTATTTTAATCGGCTAAAAGATACCAAGGTACTCCCGTGCTTGCTCTCACAATAACTGGTGATCTTAGACACTACAGGGTAGTGTAACGATAGCAGTTTTCTTGCGCAAGGTGAGACATGTAGGAAACATCGAGGGAACATGGAGGAAATGATGACACGTGAAGACTTCTTTGCCGAGCTTGCAAAGCTTGATAGTAAGTTCAACCATCTTGGCGCTGAGTTGGAGCTTACCGTTCGAGATCCGCTGCTAGGAGTTGAAGGCTATGTGGTAGTGTGGACAACCCTGACGGCGATCGGCGGGCCGTTAGGCCGCTGTGGAAAGGGTGGTACGCGTATCACTCCAACCGTGTCACTCGATGAAGTGCGGATGTTGGCCCGTACCATGGCGCTTAAAAATGCCGCGGCAGGGCTGCCGCTTGGAGGTGCAAAGTCGGGGCTTAAAGCTGATCCAAATGCGCCCGATTTTGAAGCCAAGTATCGCCGATTCGTCTCACTTGTAAAGCCAATACTGCGAGAGAATGGAGGTGTTTTTGGTGGATTCGGTTTCGACATCGGAGGTAAGCCGATTCACGCGCAGTGGGCCTGCTCCGAACTTGGATCGACCCGATCCTTCACCGGCAAATCAGTGGAGATGGGAGGCACCGATTATGATCGAGAGGGCATCGCCGGCTTTGGTGTTGTGGTTGCAGCTCTGACGATGCTCGAACAGTTCGGTGAAAAGGCCGCGGCCTGTACCTGCGCTATTCAGGGTCTTGGGGCCAT
This sequence comes from uncultured delta proteobacterium, assembly GCA_903922175.1. Classification (GTDB taxonomy): domain Bacteria; phylum Bdellovibrionota_C; class UBA2361; order UBA2361; family CAIXSY01; genus CAIXSY01. The sequence continues at coordinate 3,102 of CAIXSY010000394.1, forward strand.
GGGGGCGGCGGTATATCGCTACATCAGCGAGCATGGTGTGAGGGTGCAGAGTATCTCAGACCCTCGCCTCGGCGGTACCTTTCGGCTGAGCCCGGATCTGGCAGCGGCGCTGATTGATCCTGTTCGAGTGCAGGATTTTACGGAGATCAAAAGGCTTCTTGATCAGCACCATGCTGAGCGTATAGCCTTGGATCGTGTGCTCTACGAGCCAACAGACATTCTTTTCCCGTGCGCTGTTCAAGGGGTAATCTCTACGGTGAATCAGGCGCAACTACAGGCACGCTACATTGTTGAGGCTGCCAATAACCCATGTGCCGAGGAGTCACGTACGCTACTTTGGAACCGTGGAGTAACGGTAATCCCTGACTTTATTGCTAATCCGGGTGGCATCATCGCCGCTTTTGTTGAGATGGCATCGGGAATCACTCCTGAAGAGAATGTGCGCACGCGTCACAATGTCAACGAAGCTAAGCGCCTTACCACCGAGAAGATTCGTGGCAATGTGGCGCAAGTCCTAACGATAGCCAAGGACCTGCACGTCGAGCCAGTGCAGGCTGCGCGCTATTTGGCGTTGAAGAATGTCTTCAAATAGTTTCTGTCCTACGGACAGAAACTAACAAGAAAGCCGAGTAACGTGGTACTTTTTGAGTGAAAATAGTTAGGTGTGCGGTCGATTGCAACGGCACAACCCTGACCCGTAATTTCCCCCCTCCCCCTGTACCCACTTCTAGGCTACCATCCATGAGCATGAGTTCTATTGTTATTGAGCACCTCTCCAAAAGCTTCGGCGATACGTCTGTTCTTAAAGACATTTCGCTGTCTATCAACTCTGGCGAGCTTTTTTTTTGCTCGGACCATCGGGTTGTGGCAAAACGACGCTGTTGCGCCTGATTGCCGGCTTTGAAACCCCTGACCAGGGGACCATCTTCTTTGATGGAGTCGACGTCTCGAAAGTACCTGTGCATGAGCGCGGCATCGGTATGGTGTTCCAGAGCTACGCACTCTGGCCGCACATGAGCGTCGCCGAGAATTTAAGTTTCGGGCTTGAGATGCATGGCCTGGCTAAAATTGAGCGTGGTCATCGTGTCGCCGAAACACTAGTGTTGGTGCGTATGGAGGGATATGAGGCACGTTATCCGCACGAACTCTCCGGTGGTCAACAGCAGCGCATAGCTTTGGCCCGTGCATTGGCCTTAAAGCCGAAGCTGGTTTTGCTCGACGAGCCGTTATCGAACCTCGATGCGCGCCTCCGACTCGATATTCGAGATGAGATCGTGTGTCTGCACCGTACCCTTGGTATTACTATGGTGTATGTGACGCACGACCAGCAGGAGGTTTTAAGCATGGCTCAGCGAGCGGCGCTGATGCGTGACGGTGCGATCCTGCAGTGCTCCGATCCGCGTACGCTTTATGAGCGTCCAGTGACACGCTACGCTGCAAGTTTCTTTGGTGACGCAAATTTCTTTCATGGTGTGGTGCGTGAGACGTCGGGTGGAATGGTACTTGCCATTAGTGACAAGTTCTATCTGCCGCTGATCGGCAACTTCAGTCTGGGAGCGACGCTTACGCTGCTCGTACGCCCCGAGGCTTTTGTAGTAAAAGAAGCGGGAAGTGGCATGATGCAGGTCTCGGTGCGGGACCTGTCGTATTTTGGCTCAGGCGTGCGTGTCTCTGCCCAGACCGACGGCGGACCTGAAATTGTACTGCATCTCCCAGGATCGATGCGCGATATTCGCGTCGGTGAGGTGCTCGAGATCTCGTGCGCGTCGAAAGATATGGTGGTCTTGGAGGATTAACCTGTGACGCTGCTTCGTAGGCTCGATTTAACTTTTAGGCGCAGCCTCGTCCTGCTTATTTTCGTCGTATTTTTTGCGCTGTTTTTGGTATATCCACTGCTGTATACTCTCTCCGGCGCGTTCGTGGTCGGTGGGCACTTCAGTCTAACTTATTTTGGATTGATGCTCGGGTCGAGCCGACAATGGCAGCTTATTTTAAATTCAATTAATCTTGCCTTTGGCGCGACACTCCTCTCGGCGCTCATCGCCTTACCGCTGGCTTTTGTGATGGTCCGGATTGAGTTCTTTGCCAAGCGTCTCATCGGTGTGTTGCTCCTCTTTCCGCTGCTTTTGCCGCCCTTTGTGGGGGCACTCGGATTTAAACAGATCGCCGGTAGATTCGGTACGATTAATCTCCTCCTGATGCAGACTGGTATTTTGAATGAGCCGGTGGATATCCTTGGCAACGCGCGTTTTTTTGGCATTGTTCTGCTCCAGGCACTGCACTTTTTTCCGATCATGTATCTCTCACTAGCCGCCGCGCTTGGAAATCTCGATTTCGCGCTGGAGGAGGCGGCTTGGAGCGTCGGTGCTTCGCGTCTGCAAGCTATGCGCCGCATCGTCTTGCCCCTTCTTTTCCCGGCGCTTTTTTCCAGCGCGGCGCTGGTTTTCGTGGGAAGTTTTACCGACCTCGGTACGCCGCTGTTGTTCGATTATCGTGACGTCCTGCCGGTGCAGATCTTTAATATGTTGAGCGATATGAACCAAAACCCGCTCGGTTATTCGCTCGTTGTTTTCGTCGCCGTTTTAAGTTTAGCTTTTTTTAGTGCATCGCAATCCTCTGGCGCAGGAAGATATGAGCGTAGTGTTCGTGGCCAGCGTCCAGCGCCTCCTCTGTACCTTGGACGCACGAGCGAAGTTGCGCTCCTCGGAGCGCTCACGCTCTTTCTTTGTCTTGCATTTTTACCTCACGCCGGGGTCGTGCTGCTTGCGTTCTCGGAACGTTGGTCGATGAGTATCTTGCCGCAGAGCTGGACACTGTCGCATTTTGGTGAGGTTTTTTATCATCCGTTAACCTTAGTTAGCATAAGAAATAGCGTTGGCCTTAGCCTCGTGAGCACGCTGCTCAATTTGATGGGTGGTTTTACGCTAGCCTATCTTCTCTGTCGCACGCGGGTTCCCGCAAAATGGCTTCTGGGGGCACTCTGTGTCTTGCCGCTGGCGATCCCGGGGATAGTCTTTGCATTTGGCTATGTCGGAGCCTTTGCAGGAACGCTCCTCGATAATCGCCTTAATCCCTTCCCCCTGCTTATTGTCGCCTACGCCGTACGCAAGCTTCCCTACATGGTGCGCGCTGCGACAAACGGTTTCGAGCAGGCGAGCGTTACCCTTGAAGAGGCGGCTGCCGGAGTTGGTGCGCCTCCGGCCAAAGTTTTTCGACGGGTGACGTTGCCGCTGGTGGCCTCGCATCTTATCGCTGGATCGGTGCTGTGCTTTGCTTTTGCGATGCTCGAGGTAAGTGATAGCATTATATTGGCGATGGAAGATAAGTTTTCACCGATCGCTAAGGCGCTCTACACCCTAAGTCTTCGGCCGGACGGTGCGCCGTTAGCCTGTGCCTTGTCCGTGATCGTTATGCTCGTACTGCTGTTGCTTGTCTGGATCGGAGGTAAGCTTGCCAATCGCGACCTCGGTGAATTTTTTCGAGGGGCGTAGGGGTAAATGAGAGAGTGGAATGGTGATAGGGTGTGGCGAGTGACCCTGGAAAGCCGTGACTATTGGTGCGGGATGAGTCTCACCATCTTTATTTTATAACTATTCAGCACTCTTGGGAGGGTATAATAAACGCTATGTTTCACACGGAGGTCCACCGAGGTCACACGGAGCGACACAGAGGGGATGGTGCTTGTCCCACCGCGCCACCTCCTGTGACACTATCGATCATTTTCTTGCTTTTTAGCAAGAAGTTTGTCCCCCCTCGGAACCGCAAGAAAATGAGCGATAGTGTCACCAAATATAGATTAACTTGCGCGGGGAAGCTTTGTGACCAGTTAGCAGGATTCAAGGCATCGCATAGAGCCCCACAGCGCAGCCGTAGGGACTATCTATTTTGGTTGCGGCCACTAGGCCGCGCTGTGGAACTCCGTGATTCCACCGTGTCTCTCCGTGCGAAACAAGTAGTGTTTAGTGCAAAAGTGCTGACTAGTTACTTTATTTTATGCTTCCTCCTTTTTCTCAGTACGGCACTTTCTTGCACCTATGCCCAAGAGCAGGATGAGCTGGTGGTACTTTCTCCGCACTGGGAGGGGATTCGGCGTGAGTTCGCCGCAGCTTTTGAGGAGCACTGGGCGGCAACTCACGGGCGTCCGCTTCGCCTGCGCTGGCTTGATGTGGGGGGGGCCTCCGACATCATCAAGTTTCTCAAAAGCCGCTATGCCCAGACGCCGGAAGGGGTGGGGGTGGACGCCATGTTCGGCGGTGGTGTCGACCCCTTTATGGATCTTAAAAAGCTAGGTTTCCTAGAACCGATGGCGCTATCATCTGAGATCGACGATGGCATCCCGTCTGACGTCTCAGGTAGTCTAATTAAAGATCCGGATCGTACCTGGGTAGCTGCTTCAATTAACGGCTTTGGCATTCTCTTTAATAAAACCGTTCTGGCGCGCTTAGGACTGACAGAGCCAGATGCTTGGGAGAGTGCTTCGCGTGTTGAGTTTTTCTCCTGGAGCAGTGTTGCTGATCCAAGAAAAAGCGGCAGTGCACATACGCTCTTTGAGATCATCCTTCAGGCCTATGGTTGGGAGCGAGGTTGGCGAGTCCTTCTGGCGATTGCCGCTAATTCGAGGGGTTTTGCCGCTGTTTCAACACAGATCCCCAAGGATGTGGCCAGCGGCGAGGTCGCGCTCGGCTTTTCAATTGATACCCATGTCGATGATGCGCTAGCGGCGGCAGGACCGGGCAAGATCGGATTCGTTGTCCCGGCGCACCTTTCGGCGCTTCTCGGCGACGCCATGGCGGTTCTCAAGGGAGCACCTCATCGCGAGGCGGCGCAGGAGTTCGTCCGTTTTGTGCTTTCGGATGAAGGACAGCGCATATTCTTGTTGCCTAAAGGTGCGCGCGGTGGCCCGAAGCAGTTTACCCTCGGGCGCATGAGCGTTCGGCCTGATCTTTACCGCACAGAGCCGAACATCGCAGCGCACTGGAATCCATTTTCTGGTAGTGGTGCTGCGCCATTTAATTCGTCAAAAAGCGCGGCGCGCTGGGCCCTGATGAACGATCTCTTCGGCGCTTTTTTGATAGATCCGCATGCTGAGTTGCGCCAGGTTGCACGTCATGCGCGAGAGTCTGGCCAGCCATTGGAGGAGCTCGTACATATGCCGATTTCCGAGAGTGCCATTACGGAGATTGTAGCGGCGAAGCGCTGGGAGAACCAAGAGTATCGTAATCGCACGATAGCGAGCTGGAGCAGCGCCGCACGAGGGATGTATGCACCCTATCAGCGGGATTCTATTATACTCAAGCTGTTACGGTTATTGCCTGGCCTGATCCTTCTTGCTGGGCTGGGTTGTGCCGTTCGTAAAAAGTTTTCACGCAGTAGGTTAGGACAGAAACTTCCTACGCCCAAACCAGCTGATCGCCCCTGAGCCGCTCAACTAAGTCACGCATAAGCTTATCTTCGGCGGCCTCGCCCTCGGCGCGATAGGTGACGGAAAAGCGCAGGTATGCCCCAGCATCATCCCACGGGACGGTGCAGATTGAGCGATCGCGGATAAGAAACTGTGAAGCCTCTTCCGCATTGTTGAATATCTGCCCGCCCTCGACCCGCTTCGGGGCTGGAACATAAAGGAAGTAGGTGCCGCCGGGCATGCACGCCTTACAGCCAAGGTCGGACAGCGTCGTGACGAGCTTGCGCAGGCGGCGTTCATATTTGGCTCGTATCTGCTGTGGGATCTCTGGATCCTTTAAGGCTGTTACCGCCGCTTTTTGAATGGCGATAAACTGTCCACTGTCGGTGTTGTCTTTGACATCGGCGAGAGCGCGTACGATGAGTGGATTCCCAGCGACAAAGCCGAGGCGCCAGCCGATCATGTTGAAGCCTTTACTCATCGAGTGGATCTCGACTCCGACATCCATCGCCCCAGGGACCTGCAGGAAGCTAAGGGGCTTTCGTCCGTAGGTAAGCATGATATGGGCAGCGTCTTGGACAACGACGATCTCGTGTGCTTTGGCGAACTCGATCACTCGTTTATAGAAACTTTCGTCGGCGAGCGCCCCGGTTGGGCTGTTCGGAAAATTGAGCACAAGAAGCTTAGCCCGGCTACGAATCTTTTCAGGGATAGACTCAAGATCGGGCAGGAATTTGTTCTCGGCATAGAGTGGCAAGCGGTAAACCTCGCCGCCATAATATTTGGTGTGTGTTCCAGCGACGGGATAGCCGGGTACGGTCATCACCGTGACGTCGCCAGGATTGATGAAGGCCGCAGGCAACATCGCTAATGCGCTCTTTGATCCGATGCAGTGATTGACCTGTGTGGCGGGATCTACCTTGACGCCGAATTCGCGCTCAAGCCAGGCAGCGGCGGCGTCCTTGTACTCTTTGATGCCGTTATCAGCATAGCCTCGGTTTTCCCACTTGTTGGCCTCGGCGCTAAGTGAAGAAATCACCGATGGTGGAGCAACCTCGTCATTCTCTCCGATGCCAAAATCGATAAGGGGGCGATCGGGGAAGGCTGCGAGCGCATCACGCTTAGCGCGTTTGATCTTTTCAAATTTGTAGATCTCGTTTGTCTTGCCGTAGTTAATGCCGCCGATTCGCTCTGCAAATAGTTTCTGAAAATATGGTTCGCTCATAATAATCTTCTGGTGAGGTGAAGCTGCTTCGAAGGAGTCGCTAGCTGGTAGTTGCTCATTAAGCCAGGGTAACGAATATCGTGCACGTGCTCCTGGTCGATGTAACTAGCCGAGTCAGCACACTCTTCGACCACGAGCATGACCACGCTCACGAATTATTAAATTACCTGGGGTTATTGAGCAAACACCTACTGTGGTAATTACTCAATAACCCCGGGCGAAAGAAACGAAATCTTAGTCATGGTCTTGGTTCTGGTCTTAAATCATAGTCCTGTTCATGGCCGAGATCATTGATCATCTGACAATGACCAAGATTTAGGACCAAGACCAAGACCAAGACTAGGATAAGATTTGCCCGGGCTTTATGAGCAAATACCTACTGAGTTCACAACTCCCTGAACATAATAATGATTTCTGCGATAGGAAGCAAGAATAGGGTAGCAGGGGGCGGCTCAAGGAGTATCGGGTGACGTGCGGGAGGCTTGAGGACTTTTGTATTTATACAAGTATGGCGAGTTCGCCGACGTGAGGTATGCCGTTCCATTTTGGTGGCAGGCACTGCTGGAGCGAAAGGTTCTCGCACCGAAGGTGGGCTAGGAGCGCGCTCCTCCGGGCGCCAAATAGGTGCTTTTTGTTGACGGTTTAGATTACCATTTCGTTCATGATTGCATCTGCAATCCTGCTCTGTTAGTGTTCTGTCTTATCTTATGACGATACGCCTGCTGATTACCACAACCAGCTTTCTCGACACACCTGGGCCGCATCTTACTCGTCTTGTTCAATCTGGGTATGAAACCGTAACGGCACGAGGCCCTCTGACCGAATCAGAGCTCCTTGGGGTGATTGAGGGCCAGGAGTCCTTTGACGGTATCCTCTGTGGTGAAGACGAGATTACGGGCAGGGTTATTGATAAGCTCGCGCCACGGCTTAAGGTGATTAGTAAGTATGGGGTGAGTCTAGAAAAGATCGATCGTGACACGGCCCTGCGCTTGGGCGTGCGCGTTAATAATACGCCACGGGTAAATCACAGTGCGGTAGCAGAGCTTACCTTGGGGCTCCTTGTCGCTGTTACTCGGCGATTGCCTGAACATAACAGTGCTGTTCATGCCGCGCATTGGGAGCGTAAAACCGGTATCGAGTTAGCTGGAAAGACCATCGGTGTCGTCGGACTCGGGCGGGTTGGCAAGGAGGTCGTGAAGCGATCTCTGGCATTTGGCATGAATGTTTTGGTTTATAATACCAACTGGTCGGATGCGCATGAAGATTTCGTAGGCCACATGAACGACATCTTCGACGATAGGATTTGGAACGATGAGATGGCGCAGGTAAGGTACGTTAGTCGGATTGAGGATCTACTGCAGGATGCGCACTTTGTGTCGCTGCATATGAATATCTCAAGGGATAACCGTGAATTTATCGGGCGCGATCGCCTGGCGATGTGTAGGCCTGGAGTGTTTATCATTAATGTTAGCCGCGGCGCGTTGGTTGATCATTACGCGCTTGCTGATGCTCTGCGCAGTGGGCATGTCGCTGGTTACGGAGCCGATGTGCTCGAGCCGGAGCCGGTGACGGCTGGAAATCCTCTTCTCGGTCTGTCTAATGTAGTCTTAACCCCGCACATAGCGAGTCGCACATTCGATAGCGTCGCCAAGCAGGGGATGGCGGCCCTGCTCAATATTATTGAGGTATTGGGGAGGAAGTAGACGCCCAGGTAACTGCTTAATTACCCCCCTCTTTTCTATCCCCCTAAGCTCACTCATCTTTTAATTTGAAGCAATCCGCCCCTAGGAGCAGATAGTTAGTAAGAAGGTTGTTTCTTGCTGCGAGGTATACATGGGCATTGCATCTACAATTAAGCTCTATCACCGTTGGTGGAAGGCCTGGGGCACTCTGCCGGTATCGGCCTGGGTACGGGCCGCAGCACTTTATCGTGCTGGTAAATTCGAGGAAGCTATTAGCTCCTATGAGAGTGGTTTGGCTCGATACTCCGCCCATCCAGCTGCCATTAGCGCACACCTCGATCTGGCTTATTGTCTCTTTCGTGCTGGCCGTTTTGACGAGGCATTGCAGACGTTGAAGTTTATCGTTGGGCGTACTCCACTTGTGCGTGAGGCCCACATCCGTCTGGCCACGGTGCAGATGTGGCTTGGGCAAGCAATTGAAGCTGCTTGGACGATGAAGCGCGCCTTGCAGTTGATGAGATCTGACGCTGAGTTGGTGGGGACCTTTCTGGCAGCGGTAGTGGAAAATGGAGGGCCCAGGTTTTTGCTTAACGAGGCTATCGAGGAAGCTGCGAGACTGCCTGAAAATGAGGTTCACCCGAAGCTGCAGGTGGCTAGGGCGCGGCTTAAGATTCTTCAGAATGAGCCTGGTCAGGGAAGAACTGAACTTGAAGCTCTCGCCATTGATGCCAATGCAACTCGCGATGCGGTGCTGGCATATGCCGAAGTTCTCGTCGAAGATGGAAAGATCGCCCAGGCGCGCCAACATCTGCGCCGTCTGATGAATGGTGCCTCAGAACATCCGCGTGTGCTCTCGTTGTTGGCTGAATCATACCTAAAGAGCGGACCGTTCTATAATACAGAATTTGCTGCTCAACTGGCCACGAATGCCTGTCAGAAGACCAATTGGTGCAGCCCGCGCGAGATGCACGTTTTGGCTGAGGCCTATTTGCACGATGGGGATAAGATCTCCGCCCTGCTCGTCGCTAGTAAGGCCAAGGAAGCGGGTTCGAAGCTGCTCGGCGCCTACCGCGAAGAGAAAACGCTCGATAAACTAATTGAGACGCTTTCGACTGGGACACAGGCTTAGAATTAACATTTAGTGTTGGACCGCCGCCAACGGAGCAAATTTCGAGCATAGATCTCCAAGCGGCGGTTCAACACTTTGTTGAACTGAGCCGCTTCTTGGACGCATTACGATTTTGCATCATTATAATCGGACATTAGCGGCTAAAATAGAATCTTGGCACGAATACTGCTTTAGGGATTTAGTCCCGCATTCTGCCCTAACTAGTTGATTGCTCGTGGAAGAAACAACTACATTTCCATAGCGCTGTTCTAAATTAGGCACAACTCTTCCTCCCAACTCTGCGTGATTTTAGTTCGCCTTTGGCGAAATGCAAGAAAATTCTTTTCGCATAGAGTAGCCACTAGGGCGATGGGCCAATGGCCCTAGCCAATGCTCCGGATTAGGCAAAAGACACAAGCCGCCAAACTATCCAGCAA
>CAIXSY010000395.1 GCA_903922175.1 uncultured delta proteobacterium
ATGCAGACAGCTGATAGCTGATAGCTGACTGCAGATCTCAGATAGCAGATTACAGGATGCTCGACTCTCTCTTCCGCGCGAATGCGCGGCTCGGTTCAATGAGCAGTTACGCAAGGAGGTATTTGCTCATTAAGTCCGGGTAAAAAAACTCGGGCGCGTGCTCCTGGTCGTGGTCCTGGTCGACGTAACTTCGACCACGCTCACGAATTATTAAGCTACCCGGACTTATTGAGCAGTTACCGCAAGTAGTTGGCAACCTGTTGAATTAACAGTGTTTAAAACCCTGGTAATTTATTAGTATCTCCATCGAGCTAAATGCCGATGTAAACAGGGTGATGGGCAAAAAGGGAGGAGATCTTAAAGATTCATTTTATGGCAAAGAAAATTTTAATTGGATTGGGAGTGCTGCTGCTGCTCGTTGACTTTAGATTTACCTCTTCTATGTCAATTCAAAAGCCCTCGTAAACTGAGGATCTTCCTTTCACCTTTTGTATCAGCCTTTGTGCCCCTACTTTCTTTCTACCTAAGGTAAGATGATCCCATCCAACAGCCGCATACGCCGAATCTGCGCCGCTCTCGCGGCTCTCTTTGGCGGGCTTTATGTCGCAGCGCTATTAAACTATAATTTCAGATTTTACCTCAAAGGATTTCTTAGCATCCTGGATTACGGACGGAGCTTCCAACAGCTCTATCTCTTCCTTATCTGGGGGGCTGGATGCTTTCTTGCGCTCGCCTTCTGCCGGGACCAACCTAAGCGCACAACAAATACAGCTCATTGGGCGTTAGGCTCGGTTCTTCTCCTACATGCCATCAATGCCGTTTCCTTTCTGACCTACAGCGCTCTTACAACGACTCCGCTTGGCGAACGCTCAATAAGCGTGGATCAAGCGGCAAGCTCAGTAACTTCAATTACGCATATACATACACTCAAAGCCGTTATGGCCACTGGGCTTGAGACCTTGGGAATTTCGAGCGGTCAAATTGATGGAGACTGCGGTGCTGCTTTTCTGCATCTGCTCCCGCCGTGGTTCTGGCAGATGGGGCTAGCTGTATCCTTAACTACACTGTTTCTGCTTGTTGCGGTCCTGAGGGAACGGTTTAGGCACTGGCCAGAGGGAGAGCGCTGGGAGTGCTTGGCGCTTTACTTAGTAGCCTCCTTTACCGCCCTCAAAACCGCACTCGACGGAGGAAGCTTTAATCCCTCGGCGATGAGCGCATTAACGGTCCTCATCGGCTTACTCTACTATCCCGCAACGGACAGACCCCTCGCCAGAAAGAGCATCACTCCTCCGTATCTCATTCGCTTCCTCCCTTACCTCTTGTTGTTGCCAATCGTTGCCATTATGATCCCCCAAACGCCGGATATGGAACGCCTCGATCTGACGCTAAGCTTCGTGCTTGAACTAAGCCGATGTTTCGCTTTCCTACTCCTCATCGTCTATGGCGTGCGTACTATCCTACATCGAAGTTTTCGGGCACTCGCTGGGGCGCTGATCTGTGCGGCCATTCTCTACACCTACAGAAACGCTAATCCTTGGTATAACGATGAGCTTGTGCCGCTATCGATACGGGCTGAGGCTGGCGATACACTCTACATTCTACGCCGCAACGGCGTGCCCAATCCCGCCACCATCGCCACCCAGGGAAAACTTATGCTGGATCGAGTGCGAATTGCCGAGGCCATGCCAGTCCAGGATTTATACAGCGCCTATGGACTCCGCAGCGGGATTCATAGCTTCGCCATTGAAGGTCGCTCGTGCCGACCTGAACAGGAGGTCACCGTTTCAGGAGAACTGCGCACGATTCAGGGCGACATCCCTCTTGCCCCAACAAGCTCGGAACTTATCCGCTCCATACATGTCGATTCATGCACCGAGGCTGAATGGTGCACGCGACGATTCATAGCCTCCTTAAAGGGGTGCGTCCCAATTGAAAATGGGGCACAATACGCACTACTGCAACACTTTGTGCAGCAGGGTGCTCGGCGATTCATTTATCGCGGCGAGCGTGTCTGGAATAAACAGGGACTAGCTCAATGAAAGCCTCACCTTCAAAAAACACCACTCCGAGAACAGGTTTCCAACCTAATGTTAATAGATTACGGGTCTACATACTTGGTGCGACCCTCCTTATCATTATCCTAGGGGCAAGCATCCTCTCGATATCTAGTGGAAGCGTTTTTACAAAGAAGAATAGCCTCATTCTTGGGAAAAAAAATCCCGGAAAAATCGTCTATGTGCCGCTCTTCGAAAGTCAGGATCTCAGTACTTTTAATACCGTAGCTCTTAGCGAGCTGCGCACCAAAATCGTACAGCAATTTCCGCAGCTCGTTACTGAACCGTACAAGCCGAGCGCCTCCGTGTTCAACGGGATCAAAGAGGGCTCCCCCTGGTTTAGCCTGCAAGGTTTTTTTTACTCTGGGCCGGGGGAACAGAGCGTGCAGGGTCCCTCAGCCGAAGGGCGTTATATCCTCAATCCGCTATTATTGGTTGGGGCCGATCTTTGGGGGCTATCAATTTGGACAGAAGGGAATCTTAAATGGGATCGAGAAAAGGTTAGTGCCGCAAAGCTTAGCGTACCTCCGGTTCGGCTCTATCCGCACCCTTTAAACCTTACCTATCTTCCACAAGAGCGCCGTGCTGAGGTTACCTACCAAGCTTCGCTTTTTCTCTATGAAACGAAAGACTGGGTGCTCGCACCACTCGACAAATCGCAGATCAACTTTGGCATAACCGCCTACAATGCGCGCGATTTCGGCTATCGCTTTATCTACCTAAGTCCGAAGTCCGAGAATATAGAAGCTCCGAAGCTTAAGAAAAGCCCACTACCGATTACCGATTTTCTCAGTTTTCAGGGCTCACTCTGCGGCAACTCTAGCGGCTGCAATCATCGCAACTCTCCCATGCCGCAATTAGACACCATTAAAGTAACAGCCCTTCCTGCCAAAGCTGTCTTCGATCTGTGGAGAGGTCCCCCCGAAGACGCCTCCACACCCGCACACTTTTCGTTCACTATCATTATTAAATAGTTCCTGTCCTACGGACAGGAACTAAATACTTGTCTTATCCAATTGTTAAATCGACCAAGCGTAACTGCTCAATAACCCCAGGTGCCCGTGAACCTGCGCTACTCTGGGTTAAGGGAATACGACAGCTAGCCGATAAGATTAACAGCACATGCTCTCCCCGAATTTTGTGCTGTAGCGGGAGTCTGCATCTCCGCAGCCTGGACCACAGAAGGCAAACGACAAGGATAAGTATTTTATATGCCTACGGTAATACAAAACCGACGCAATGAATGGGGTGCTTCAATGGTTGAGATGGCTCTTGCCATCTCTCTTATTGCGGTTATCACGATCATCTCGGTGCGCCAGGTTGGCCATCGCACCTCCTGCCAATATCGGACTATTGGGAACCACCTTGATTTGGAATCGCTGCGCGGTGGATTACCTGGACAGGGTGGAACCGACGGCTATGGCGGCGTAATACCACTGGACTGCGTAAGGTGACAATCAGGTGAAATTTAGTACCTGGTCAGCACCTTGCCATTGCATACAACATGTTGAACCGACCCGCGCATTCGCGCGGAAGAGAGTGGCGCCTCTGTAATCCGCTATCGGTTAGCTGCTGTAAGCTTTCTGCTTTCCGCTTTCCGCTAACTGCATCAGCAGTGGACTTCGGCTGCGGCCGACGGCCTTAGCCGTCTTGTCCCCCGTAGCCTCGACCGCACCTGTCCCACGAAGCACTGGCCGCAAGGCCAGGCGAAGTGGGAAG
>CAIXSY010000396.1 GCA_903922175.1 uncultured delta proteobacterium
CACACAGGAGCCGCGGAGAGCGCAGAGGGGAACGGGCCAAAAATGCAACTCATTTAATACACTTTTCAGGAGTCAAGGAATCTGTAAGCCGCTATCAGCTTTTTGCTAACTGCATCAGCCGCGGCCACAGCCGACGGCTACTCTATGCGAAGAGAATTCTCGTGCTTTTAGCCAGCTGTGTTTCCTATATTCGGCAAGCTGGCCATCTCACTAACCCGTCTTACTACTTTTATTTTACTGTCTCTATTCCCAGGTCCCGTCCCATAGTACCTCCGCCACAGGAAGTGCCAACTATCTCTGGACGGGACCTATTCGGCCTCCGGCATCACCCATGCGCTCTTGACTTCAAGCGGAGTTTCCAGTTCAACCACCACCGGCATATGCGCCATGCCGGGCAGGCGCAGCACCTCATATCTATTTACCGCCACAAATCCACGCACGAGCACATGGTCGACGGCGAAACGTTTGAAATAACTCGTTCCACCCCAGGTGTGCCAGAGACCGAACCCGTTGGCTGCATTCTCAAATTTCGCCGCCCACACAAAAGGCAGGTAAAAATTCGAAAAATGGGTGGCGTGTAGCGAGGCGAACAACACCCCCTCGCGATCGTTGTGTTTAAGCGGGGTCAATATTCTGCGTGTTATAAGTTTATTCTTCTGCAAAGCATCGCCACGCAGCGGATAGGTATCGATAACGGAGATCTGCAGGGTACGCTTCTTCCCTATAACCACCTCGGCCATAATCGCCCCTGGTACATCCTGGCCAAGCGAGAACTCCCCCTGTCCTTGGATCTGGCGGCGTGACAAAAGAACAAGTCCCTGAGCGGTGCGTGCTTGGAAAGGATAGGTGGGCAGGCCCGCAGGGAGATTCGCTGGAGTATCAACAAGAACGAGGAGATCGGGGCTCTCCATGGTAATCGATTGGACAAGCGCCCCCTGCTCGTCTTCGGTTTTTGGTACATGGGCAAAGAAAGTCCGTAACTTGACGCAGGCCCCGGGCTTTTGGCAAACAGAGGCCCAAGGATTTTCGACGGGAACATACAGCGCATACAGGCGCACGAGATAGAAGCCGCACAGAGCAAGTAAGAGTAGCGCCAGGCATTTTCGAAAGCGAGCCTCCTCAAAAGCAGGCAGAAAGAGGATCACCAAAGACAGCAGATGAAGCGCTAGGTAGTAGCATCCAAGATTCCTGTTAATCTCATGCTCGAGGCAAAAGTTAGGCAATAGGTTTGCCGCCGAGAGGATGGCAGATAGCCAGATAAGAGTAAGAAGTAATGTTTTTCGCATTGTTTTCTGCTCTTATCTTTACATAGGCTAGAAAGGATGAAAACATCGAACCTATGTCCCCCGTAGAACCTTCCAACTCATTTCGCTCAAAACTCGGGCTCGCTGCTGCCGTCCTCGGATGTCTGTGCACTACCCTGTTGGTGATCGTACCCGTTATTGTTTTCGCCTCGAACGAGACTGAGTTCTCAGCTGGGCTTGTGAGCATGCTGCGTCACGTCGTCCTACCACTCTGCCTGATGGTGGCCATAGGCGCACTCCTCTTAGCAGCTCTTCCAGAAATACTATATCGGACGCTCGTTGCCATCCTGCTTGCACTCCTCGTCCTCGTCTACCTCCAGGGCAGTTTCATGCTCTGGGACTACGGCGTTTTTGATGGACAGCGTATTCAGTGGCAAGACTTTGCCAGGCAGGGGTATATCGATGCTACGATATGGGTTATTGTCCTTACCTCGGCGGTGATCTTCCAGCGACGCCTGCTACGATGGCATAAGCCGATCTTAATCTTTCTCGGCCTCGTCTTCGGTTTAAACCTAATTACCGCTATCGCCGGTAAGGATCTAAAGTACTTAAGCGTGCCGCGCCCCCGAGGTACCGACACACTGTATAGCTTTTCTGCAGAGCATAATTTCATCGTCATCATCCTCGATGCCTTCTCCTCCCCCGGATTCGAGGCCGTCCTTAAAAACTCACCCGAGCTGCGCCAAACGTTCTCCGGCTTCACCTTCTACCCCAATACCCTGGCCGCATTTTCCACCACGGCACCAAGCATTCCGGGCCTCCTTAGCGGCATGGAGTACGATAACACTGAAACGATGCGCAGCTTTCTTAAACGAGCACTGGGAGAAAGGTCGCTACCCGCCGTGCTGGAGCGAAACGGTTATCAGGTTAACGTTATGAGCCTGCCCCAGCTTTGCCCACACCTTGGACAACCCTGCATATCACTCGGCAGAGTCGTGGCCAAGGATGCGCAGCAGGAGGAGCGTAGCGAACTTCTTGAATTACTCGACGTCACACTCTTCCGTTCCCTTCCCCAAGTTCTTAAAAAACCACTCTACCGTAATCAACGCTGGTTTCTGCAACGGCTCCTCAGCGACGGCGGCAGTCCGCGACCACTTTTTGATACAGTACGCTTCGTTGATGCCTTCGAGCGCAACGCTAATAGCACCGCTTCGCGTGCTACGTTTAAGTTTCTGCATCTGATGTTGCCGCATCCCCCCTATCGCTTCGATGCCACCTGCACCGCGATCGAGAATACCAAGGGTAACGATAAGAAAAAATATGAAGAGCAGGCCACCTGCGCCCTGCACCTTACCGAACGCCTGCTTGGCAAGCTAAAGGCGCTCGGTGTGTACGATAATTCGACGATCGTTATTAGCGCCGATCATGGCTATTCGATTCATTATCTAACAGCTCAACGGCCCAAAAACCTTCCGCTGATGGAGCAGGCGTTGCCGCTCTTTCTGACGAAGCTTGAGCAGGCCAACACCCAAGATCCGATGGCGATCTCCCATGTCCCCGGGCGTCTAACCGACCTTCCCAGGACAATTGCCGATATCTTGAAGATAAACGCCGACCTTCCCGGCGAATCAATCCTCAAATTGCAGGACTCTTCGCCACGTATGAGGAGTTACCGCAACTACGGTTGGAATAATAAGCTCTGGCACAGAGACTACATGCCGACGATGTATGAGTTCCACATCAATGGGGACGCGCGTGATCCAGCGGCGTGGCAGCCGGGACCGGTTTTGGCTGCGCCGGGCAAATAAGGAGCGCTGCTTCGCAGCGCTCCTGGCCTTGAGAGCAGGGTTAACTGAAAGTTACCGCCACAGTAATTGCTCATTAACCTCGGGAGACATTCTGTCATAGTCCTAGTTTTGGTCCTGGTCTTAAGCGGTCCTTATTTTGGCCATTTTCCTGGCCTATTTGACCAAGACCATGGAAAAGACCAAGAAACCAGACCAGGACCAAAACCAGAACTAAGACTTATAGTACCCGGGGTTATTGAGCAATTACCCACCACACCCAGTAACCTGTTGTATTTTAAGCAGAATTTAACATAAGACGGCACCAGGGTCCGATCCTGGGATGCGAAAAGTAAGGAGGAGTAACAAATTTAGAGCACATCTGCTCCTAAGACGTGCATAAGGGTTGTAGTGTGTGGTAATAATGTATCTTAGAAGTGATTACTAAGTATTTGGAGTTGGTGTTTTATGGTGAGCGCTACTGTATCAAATAGTCCTGGAGCTTCTGCAGCAAGGTTACTAGAGGAAGAGGCACGTAGAGGTTTACTAGCAGAGAAGAAAAAGAAATCAACCCTAGAAGACATCGCACAATCAGCAGCTTTGCAGGCGCTCAATCCAGCGAGCACACCTTCCACCACACAGCCCCTTAACGAAGCAGCAGAGGCGAGTAAAGTTGCCGCCATAGTGACCCCACAGGAGATGAGTAGGGTAAGGATAGACCTGCCTAGTGAAATGGCGATGAATGCCACTGCTACGAGTGGCCCAGGTGTCACCATAAATGTCGCGGCAGCGGCCGCTAGCATCGAACAGATGGCAACGGTTACGAGTACTTCTTGCTTACAAAACGTCCCTCTAGACTTCTCTGTCTCAACTCGAAATCGGGTAGCTATCGAAACTGCCCGAACAGTGAATGCTGACGTGGCACAGGCTAAGGCCGAGATGGGTAAGTCTCTTGCCGATGGAGTTTCGCATGAACAACAGCGTGGTGATCAATGGATCCTAACTGCAGCACGGCGCGGTAATGGAATCCTCTCCTCCGCCATACCCACCAGTAACCTTCTCGCGACGCTGGAAAGCGCTGCCCAAGAGCAAGAACGCCAGCAACGCGAAGCTGAGATGCCGGCATTCGCCACGTAGCATAAACAATTTGCCGTTCACAGTGAACAGTAGCGGGTCGAGCCGAGGCACTCTCTTTTTTGCGTTAAAAGTGAGACCATCCGGGAGCGCTGACGTCTCGTCCGCTTTTAAAATATAGCTACGGCATATCAAGAAAGTGTTCCTGACTATATAGAGCCTGTCCGGAAAGACCCTGTTTTCGAAAAGCTACTTTTCTGGAGAACGAAAAGCGGCAAGAAATTAATAAATTGCCCCCAGCAGGACAAAGCTGACGGCAGGCGCCGCCGCCGCGGTCAGTTTTTCAAGTGAATGG
>CAIXSY010000397.1 GCA_903922175.1 uncultured delta proteobacterium
ACCGAACAGGGGTGTTTTTGAAGAAACGCGCTGACTTTCAGGAATGAATAGGGTAATTGAGAGTCTGTGAGAAGGGGCGGCTAGCCGATTCAGCACACTCTTCGACCGCGACCGTTCGACAAGCTCACAACAGGCCACGAGTACGACCACGCTCACGAATTATTAAGCTACCCGGGGTTATTGAGCAGTGACTATGTCATTGCATAACATTCGGATTTTGCTCATAATATAGATATAGAGTAGCAACGCGGCGCCGACCACCAGCCGGTAGCCGTCCATAAACGTATTAAACGCGTTGAGAGTAGTAACCCACCGGCGAACCTTTTGGCGCAGGCCGCAAAAGCTCAAGACAGGATGTTGAGGGCGTGGCTAATGGAGGAGAGATGCAATCAGTATTGCTACTGAATGCAACGTTTGAGCCGTTGAAGATTATTTCGTGGCAGCGCGCTGTCACGATGTTCTTTCTGGGAAAAGTTGAGATAGTCAACGAGTACGATCACGACATCCGCGCCGTCTCACTCGTAATCAAAGCGCCGGCGGTCGTGCGCTTATTGCGTTTCATCCACGTGGGGCGCAAGTCTCCCCCACTCTGCCGCACCAATGTGCTGGCGCGCGACAACTTCGAGTGCCAGTACTGTGGACGCTCACTCTTGAACAAAGAGGCGACTATAGACCACGTCGCTCCACGCACTCAAGGAGGCAGGACATCGTGGGAGAATATCGTCTGTGCCTGCGCAGCCTGCAACCGCA
This sequence comes from uncultured delta proteobacterium, assembly GCA_903922175.1. Classification (GTDB taxonomy): domain Bacteria; phylum Bdellovibrionota_C; class UBA2361; order UBA2361; family CAIXSY01; genus CAIXSY01. The sequence continues at coordinate 751 of CAIXSY010000397.1, forward strand.
AGAAGGGTGGACGCACGCCACACGAAGCGCATATGAATCTTAGGAAAAAGCCGGTGCGGCCCGATTGGCTGCCGGTGCTAACGATGAGACTAAATGGAAAAATCCCCGGTCCTTGGCAGCTCTTCCTCAACCTGCGCCCATAACGCTCTTGGGACGCAACGACTGCGCGATTTTTGCAGCGCTCCGCGAATTGCACTCTTGCAACGTGTACTTGGCGATAGCGCCGACCTGCACCTTGTCGGCGGCACCGTACGCGATGTGCTCATAGCGCGCCAGAGCGCAGATATCGATCTGGCCACAAGACTGTTGCCTGCGCAGGTTCTCGAACTCCTCTCCCAGGCCGGCATCCGGGCCGTCGAAACCGGTATCGAGCACGGCACGCTCACCGCCGTCGTTGAGGGTGAAAACATCGAGATTACGACATTTCGCCTGCCGGGGAGTCGTAACGTATTCCAATTCTCCTCCAGCATTGAGGAGGATCTGGCTGGGCGTGATTTCACCCTCAATGCCATCGCATTTTCGCTCGGATCAAAGTGCGTGATCGATCCTTACGGCGGCATCGCCGATCTCGAGGCCGCCATGCTGCGCGCCGTCGGTGACGCCCACGAACGTTTCAAAGAGGACCCGCACCGCATCCTACGCATGATTCGATTTGGTCCGGCTCAGGGCCGAAGTATAGAGGCAGCCACCCAACAAGCGGCACGGGACCTTGGCCACACGCTACAGACAGTAAGTGTCGAACGCATCAAGAGTGAGCTTGAAAAGATCCTCCTTAGTCCTCACCCACGACAGGCTTTTTTTACTCTGCGCGACCTGGGCCTACTGCCTGTAGTCCTCCCCGAAATACTACCCACTATTAACTTCGAGCAGAACGAATTTCACAACGAAGACGTCTTCGCGCACACGCTTTCGGTAATTGAAGGGGCACCACAGGACCGCATCGTGCGCCTAGCGGCACTTTTTCACGACCTCGGCAAGCCGCACACCCTTTCGCTTGACACCGACGGCAGGCGCCACTTCTATAAACACGAAGAGATAAGCGATCGGCTGGCCCAGCAGGCGCTCGAGCGACTGCGCTTTTCGAATGATGACATCACCTCGGTGCGTACACTCGTCGCCCTGCACATGCGCCCGCTCGAGTGCGGCCCCGCCGGGGTACGCCGTGTGATTCGCGATCTCGGCCCCCACTTTCCCCGTTGGCGCGACCTCAAGATCGCCGATGCCACACCGAACCTGGACAAAGGCGATTTCAACCGCAGCCTTGAACGCTTCGATCGGATGGTAGAAGAGGAGCGTACGCGCAAAGTAGGCTCTCCCTTTGGAACCCTGGCACTAAACGGCAGCGATCTGATCGCCCTGGGGATGAAGGAAGGCCCTGCCATTGGATGCATGTTGCGCGCACTAAACGATGCCGTAATAGAGAACCCTGAGCTCAATACACGCGAGACGCTGCTAACTGAGGTCCAAAAAAGGCTCGCGAGCGAGCTTTGACCACGATTGGGTTTTGGAGTTATCATCTCAGCAATGAAATTCGACAAGTCCACACTGAGGATCAGCGCTATCATCGCAGGTGCGATCGCATTAATCCTTTTCAACGCCCTCAATGACGATGGCCCAAGTGCGCAGGAACGCGAATTTAGCAGCTGGGTAAAACTCCTCGAACAGGGCCGCAAGAAGGATAGGGCGATCCCGGCAATAAGTCTCGTTCTCGAAGGAAGTGACGATGGAACACAATTTCACTGGACGCTCAACTCGAGTGACCTTGCTCATTACGAGAAGACACAACGCATCTTGGAGCTTGTGGGTGAGACCCATCTGGGAGAACTAATCGAAGTAAATCCGAGCGATCCGCTGCCGACGCTTGCGGGTGACGGCATTATCCTACAAATCACTAGCCCGGCCAAACACTACTATGCCCACTTTACTCCTGCCGAGATCGAAATGAACATTCAGCTGAAAAATCTGATTAAACTTTTCCAACTCGCGCAGATCGCTGAGCAATCAGCACAGATTAAAATAAAGAAGTAAGGCAATCTTGACCGGAGATGAAAGTAGTCCGGCTGCATGAATCTATTCAGTCCGTAAAAAGTTCTGTGCCAACGTAGGGGATGATATCCGTCTGATGAAATCACCACGCTCGTCCTCGGGCTTCAAGACATCTTTTTGCGGACGGCATGTCGAATTTAACACACCTTTCTAAAAATATTTAATCCAGAATCAACTGCTCCAGCATAAAACCTCTCGTCAAAGAGGCCCTATTGCTGCTTCATCAATTATAGGCCTAAAGACCTATATGTCCCCAATTAAACAGGGATAAATAGGTCACCGCCGATAGCAAAAAGTTATCTCCCAGGGATTAATCACCCCGACTAGGCATCGCTTGCTATCATTTATAAACTGCCTGCTTTTAAATTACCCCTGTAAGTCCGCAAGATGCGGAGCTATAGTAAATCGAGGCCGAGGATCTCCTCGATTCAACCTGAACGTCTTGCACAATCAATTAGGCAAAAGAATGCGTAAAACTAGCCCAAAAACACTTTCCATATTGGGGGGCGCGCTCTCCCTCTGTCTTGCTACAGCAGTCGCTGCTGACACACTGCAGGAGGTAATGAAGGCGCGCAACCTGACCGAACAAAACGTGATCGCTGCGGCGAAAACCTATGTGCCATCAGGCGGACGCGATGAATTCGTCGCCTTCTCCTCTGGCGGTCAAAGCGGCCAGGTCATCGTCTACGGCATCCCTTCGATGCGCTTATTAAAATACATCGGAGTCTTTACTCCTGAGCCATGGCAGGGATACGGATTTGACGCCGAATCAAAGGCCGTGCTCGATGAAGGGCGTATCGACGGCAGAGATATCACCTGGGGTGACACGCACCATCCGGCGCTTTCTGAAACCGACGGCGTGTATGATGGTCAATTCCTATTCATTAACGACAAATCGAACCCACGCATCGCGGTGATTGATCTCAAGGACTTTGAGACCAAGCAGATAGTGGTCAATCCCCTCCTGCGAAACGAACACGGCGGTGCCTTTGTCACCCCAAATACTGACTACATAATCGAGGGCTCGCAGTACCCCACGCCGCTCGGTCATGAGTTTGCTCCTCTCTCCGACTTTAACGAAAAGTACCGCGGCGCGATTACCTACTGGAAGTTCAACCGCGAGAAGGGACGAATTGAGCCTGAAAATTCGTTCGCCGTTGAAGTTCCTCCGTACAGCCAGGATCTTTCGGATGCCGGCAAAGTTGCTTCTGACGGCTGGTCGTTCACCAACTCGTTCTGCTCCGAGCGTTATGTCGGTGGCATCGAGAGCGGCCGTCCGCCGTTTGAGGCAGGCTGTTCGCAAAAAGACACCGATCTTATGCACGTGATCAACTGGCGCAAGGCTGAGCAGCTCTTCAAAGAGGGTAAGGCCAAGAAGGTTAATGGAATGGCCGTCATTCCGATAGACCTAGCCGCTAAGGAGGGAGTGTTGTTTCTCATTCCTGAACCGAAGAGTCCACACGGCGTCGACGTATCCCCCGACGGCAAGTACATCATCGTCTCTGGAAAGCTCGACAGCCACACCTGGGTTTTTAGCTGGGACAAGATCAAGGGTCTAATCGATCGTAAAGAGTACGCCGAGAAAGATCCATACGGCATCCCGGTTCTCGATATGCAGAAGTCACTGCACAAGCAGGTTGAAGTCGGCCTTGGGCCCCTACACACCCAGTATGACAAGACGCCGTGCGTCGTCTACACCTCCGTCTACGTTGATTCGCAGGTTACCAAGTGGAACTACTGCGAAGGCAAAGTGCTCGATACCGTGCCTGTGCACTATAATATCGGACACTTAATGACCATGGAGGGCGACTCGCGTGAGCCCCAGGGTAAGTACCTCGTGGCGATGAACAAACTCGCTATAGATCGCTTTAACCCCGTCGGACCGCTCCATCCACAGAGTCACCAGCTGATCGATATCAGCGGTCCTAAGATGCAGGTACTCTACGATATGCCGGTGCCGCTCGGCGAGCCGCACTACGTCGTCGCCATTCGCGCTTCGAAGTTAAAACCCGAGGTGCGCTACAAGATCGGAACCGATAGCCGCAGCGGTGAGCAGTCGCCGTATGCTACGCGCGCCGGTTCTGAACGCATTGAACGAAGCGGAAAAACGGTGCATGTCTACGGCACATTGATTCGCTCCCATATCACCCCTGAAATCATTGAGGTAAACGAAGGTGATGAAGTATTCGTGCATCTAACCAACCAGGAGCGCGCCCAGGATCAGACGCATGGATTTACGGTCGGCTCCTACAATGTCAACCTCTCAGTTGAGCCGGGCAAAACAGCCACGGCACACTTTGTGGCGGACAAGTCTGGCGTCTATCCATACTACTGCACCGAGTTCTGCTCGGCGCTGCACCTCGAGATGGAAGGCTACCTTATGGTTCTACCTAAAGGCGGCACCAAGGATCAGGCCAAGATGAAAGAGGGCGCCACGTATGCCAAGGCTGACTACGACAAACAGGTCGAGCAGTGCACGGCAACGCAAAAGGTTATTGATTCAGTCGTGGGCTTCATCACCAGCCACAACTATAAGGACTTCCCACTTGTGGTTGGTATGGTTGAGGACGCCACCGACCAGCTAAACTTTGCCGTCGGTCCGAAGAAGAAGGCAGAAGACGCGGCAACGGCTCAGGACTGGCAAAACGCGACACTCTGGGCGCAGCAGTGGTTCCTGTACCAGGTCAAGACAGCTGACATTGGTTTACGTGCTAAAGCATACCTTGAGCAAAACGGGGCCAAGCTCGTAACCGTTCCAGCTAAAAAGTAGGCCGCCTGGACGGCTAGTTGTACCAACCCCGGCCCTCTCAACAAACGTGAGAGGGCCGGGTTCATCTATAACGATAATTTTCTCGAAGAGAGCCGCATGCGACTTACCTATATTATCCGCCTCTCGATACTACTCATGGCAGCTACCCCCCTGACGTCACGGGCTCAGGACGATTCTCCGCCAGGGCAAATTCTGTTTAACACCAAATCGTGCAACGCCTGTCACGGCAAGGATGGAAAGAAAGCTATTTTGGCGTTCCCGAACTTAGCTGGTAACGACAAGACCTACCTCTTGACCCAGGTGCACGAGATTCGCGATGGACAGCGCGTTGGTAGCAATGATGACACGGGCAACCCACGCACGGCGGGGATGAAGGCAGTTGTCCATCTCCTCAGCGAAGAGGAGCTAGGGCAGGTCACAGACTGGCTATCATCATCACCTGCGGCAAAGCCCATAGCTCTTGACCCACCTCCATCGGTCGAAATGTTGGCCAAGGGTAAAGAGCTATTTGCCTCAAAGGGCTGTATCGCCTGTCACGGGGAAGCCGGTAAAAAGCCACTTATGCCGGGATATCCATTCCTCGCCTCTCAGAAAAAAGAGTATCTCATGAACCAAGTCAACGACATTAAGTCGGGGGCGCGAAGCAACGGGCTCACCATGGTGATGAAACCGATCACGGAGGCGCTCACGGCTGAGGAGATCGACCAGATCACCACCTACCTATCACAGGAACCACGCTAAGGAGCACTTTTTATAAAAGGTACTATCATGAAAAAACGAACATTGCTTATTTTTATCACGGCTATTGCCCTTATAGGCACAAACGTTAAGGCCGAAGACAAAACGTACGTCTGGAACTCCCAAGGCGGGGAAAAGGACGAGGCCATGCTACTTAAGGGCGATCCAGCCCACGGCAGAGATGTGTACGAAGTCTGCGCCGCTTGTCACCAGCCAGAGGGCTGGGGGCTTACGGACGGCACCTTCCCGCAGATAGCCGGGCAGCATCCGCACGTACTGATCAAACAGCTCGCCGATATCCGCGCTAAAAACCGCGACAATCCGACGATGTATCCGTTCGCTCTGCCGACCGAGATTGGCGGTCCACAGTCAATCGCCGACGTCGTGGCCTACATTAAGGTGCTAAAAATGAACCCGCACAACGGTGTTGGCCCGGGCAGACTCGTGGAGAAGGGCAAGCAGCTTTATAAGGAGAATTGTGAACGTTGCCATGGCCCAGACGGCATGGGCGATAATGACAAATTCTACCCGCGCATCCAGGCTCAGCACTACACGTATCTCGTGCGTCAGTTCAAGTGGATCAAAGAAGGAAAGCGCCGTAACGCTAACCCCGACATGGTCAAGCAGGTGCAAAACTTCAGCGAAGATGACATCGAAGCAGTGCTCGACTACACTTCGCGCCTGAAGCCACCGCCAGAGATGGTTGCTCCAGAAGGCTGGAAGAATCCTGACTTTATCTTGAAGAAGAAGTAACTGAGAAGGCTCTGATGGCATAAGGAGCTTCCACCTTCGCGTCCTTCGTTCCTTCGCGTTAATATTTCTTAACAAATTTAACGCGAAGTAGAAACAGTCGGTTGCAACTGTTTCTGGAAGGACGCGAAGGTGGGAGTTATTCAGAGGCTCCAAAAGGAATAAGAACCAATGACCAACCAGTCGCAAGCCAAACGAGGGCTTCTTTTTCGCGTTCTTACCCTGATCTCTATCGGCTTGATTGCGACTACTTATTTCTCGCCGCTCTGGCAGGTCTGGCTTGATGCTCCGCAGTACCCTGCCGATCTTTATCCTGCAGGCATTCGCATCCTTTTCTATCCCAACGCGGTAAAAAATGGCTGCCCACAGTCGAATTCAACCGAGATTTCACAAACCGAGACCGTAGACTGTGTTTCGGAGATGGATGTTATTAACCATTTCATCGGCATGGAGGCGATCTCACGCGGGGCTCAGGTGGAACTGGCGATCGCCCCATACGCATTTATCTTTGTTGGTGTGCTGCTGTTTGTATTCCTGTTCTACCGAGGCAAGCTATGGTGGCTCCTTCCCCTACCCGGCATTTTAGCTCCGGCCATCTTCATCGTTGATTTTAGCGCATGGCTATGGTGGTTCGGTCATCACCTGAAACCTACCGGCGCTTTCACCGTAAAACCTTTTATGCCAACCGTGTTCGGCGATAGCAAGGTGGCGCAGTTCGGCACACATTCGTTTCCGGACTACGGCTTTGCGCTGTGGGCGGCGAGCGCGCTCATTCTCATCGTCGCTCTCCTCCTGCGAAGAAAGCAGCTGCGCGAGGATCGGGGGGCACAATCATAGGGTACAGCAACAGGAGTGTGCGTAGCGTATCTTTCCTTCTCACAGCTAGTTTAGCCTGCTTCGTCCGGGCGCAGCTTCTCTTTGCCGCGCCGCCCGCACTCCAGCCGCTAATCGATGCCGCAAAGCCGGGAGAGCGTATCGAGCCGGCGGCGGGGGTGTACAGCGGACCCGTGGTAATTGATAAACCGATCATCCTCGACGGTCGAGGAGTAGTGACTATTGATGGCGGCTATCGCGGCTCGGTGGTCTCAATCAAAACCCACGGAGCCACGCTGCAAAACATGCGCATCATCGGCTCTGGCGACCGACATAACGAGGTCGATGCCGGGATCCAGGTTCAAGGCAATTTCAACATCGTCCAAAACAACGTCGTCGAAGATGTTCTCTTTGGCATAGATCTCAGTGACGCCCAGGGCAACACTCTGCGAAACAACAACGTACGCTCGCGTGAGGTTGAACTGGGAGTACAAGGCGACGGCCTGCGCCTCTGGCACAGCAACAGCAATACCGTGACGGATAATGTGATCTGTCATGCTCGCGACTCCGTGGTCTGGTACTCCGAGAACAACACGATCAAGCACAATGTCTTCTGCCATGGTCGCTACGGGCTGCACTTCATGTATGCACGCTACAATCTGGTCGAAGACAACGACATTCATCACAACTCAGTCGGAATCTTTCTCATGTACAGCGATGGTATGCGGATCCGCAATAACCGCGTCTCGTGGGGACAGGGGCCAACGAGCATGGGCATCGGCTTCAAGGAGGCGAGCGATGTGATCGTTGAAAACAACACCATCTACTATGCCGGACGAGGGCTCTACTTCGACGTCTCGCCGATGGAGCCCGACTCGATTAACCTGATGCAGTCCAATCAGGTAAGCTTTTGCGGCGCCGCAGTGGCCTTTCACAACGACTGGAGTGGAAACGAATTCCATAACAACGTCTTCACGAATAACTTTGAGCAAGCAACGGTGAACACCCGCGCCACGGTCAACCGCAATCTCTGGGACGGTAACTACTGGGATGATTACCACGGATTCGACCTTAACCATGACGACATCGGCGATACGCCCTACCGCCAGTGGCTCTATTCCGATCAAACCTGGCTCAACGTACCCTACGCCTCATTTTACAACGCCTCTCCGATTCTTTCGATGGTAGCCATGATCGAGCGCCTAATCCCCTTCTCCGAGCCGGTATTGTTGCTTCAAGACAACAAGCCACTGCTCAAACCATTAAGCGGCTCCATTTCCACCTACCGCCATACACATCAAGAAGGCGTCGGTGGAGCTGAAAAGATTGATCCATTCGGTCTCTATTCCGATGACAATCGGGCAGCCCCCATGCCAAGATCTGATTTGAAGGAGCATGAGTAGTGACGACGACAGATACCTTAGTATCCAGAGCACGCCGAGAGTTCCTACGCTCGATCGTTGCCGGCCTCGCCGTACTCGCCGCTGCGCTTGCCGGGTTACTTCCCCCTATGCGCCGTTGGATAAAGAAGCTGCGCCCGCCGGGAGCTCTGTCAGGCAGTGATTTTTTTTCGGCCTGCATAAAGTGCGGTCAGTGCGTACAGGTTTGCCCCGTGCAGGCGCTGAAGCTTGCCGATATCAACGATGGCGCCGGGAACGGCACACCATATCTCGAACCGCGCCTGCAGGCGTGTGACTTCTCCTGTGATGTACTGCAATGCATTTTGGCCTGCCCCACAGGAGCACTGCACCTTGAGCCACAGAAAAAAGAAGACGTGCGCATCGGACGTGCGCGATTCCTGCGCCCCGAACAGTGCCTGGCTCGACAAGGCAAAGGTATCAGAGGCTCGGCACGCGGAGGCGCGTTTAGCGGCCTGCTGCGCTATACCGAGATCGACCGCTGGAACCCAATCCTTGTGGCAAATCACCCCTACGAACTGGAACAGTGCGACCTCTGTGTACGCCAATGCCCAGTTAAAGGCGCCATCACGATGCACCCCTTAACCCAAGACCCGCATGACCTGCGCCGAGAGCCCGAGATCCATGACACCTGCACCGGCTGCGGCGTGTGCGAGATGATCTGCCCGGCAGAACCTTCGTGCATCGAGATTATCCCTCTTCACCAAACGGAGGGCACCATCATATGAGTCATTTCCTACGCTCCTTTGCCGTCATGCTCGGCGCCAAGCCTGCCCGAGTGACCCCACAGGATTACTCGCCTGAGGCCCAAAAACTCTATCAGATCAAACGCAGCCCAGAGGGAGTCGCCCATCGCCGCAAACTGATCGCCGAAGAGAAGGCGATGCTGCACAAGTCGCATACGTGGCGCAACCGGCGCTTCGCTTCAATTATCATTATTAATCTCCTCTTTGTCGTCTCTTTTCATTTCGATATTCAGTTGGTCGAAGGGGCGATGACCGGATCGCGCGTGTTCGGTTTCCACTTTATCGATCTCAATGCCGCGCTGCAGCTTATGCTGGCGCACAAACACATCGTCCGAAATCTTCTGATCGGTACGCTTACCGTGTTCTTCCTGTGGTGGATCGTCGGTGGACGGAGCTTCTGCTCCTGGGCCTGTCCGTATCATCTCGTCGCCGAACTTCTTGAGCCGTTGCATCTACGACTGCGCGCCAAGGGGTGGGCGATGGATCTCACCTTGCACCGCGGGCTACGGACGGTGCTGTTTGTTATCTTCCTGCTCCTTTCCTACCTCACCGGCTATACCGTATTCGAGACCATCTCCCCGGTAGGTATTCTGAGCCGAGCAATGATCTACGGTGTCGGCGGAGCGCTGCTATGGGTCGGCGTGATTCTGCTCTGCGAGGTCTTCCTTTCACGCCGCGCCTGGTGCCGATATTTTTGCCCGATGGGATTGCTCTACGGCTTTCTGGGGACGATATCGCCGCTGCGTGTCACCTACGAACTCGGTAAATGCGCGCATGAAGGCGAGTGCCGTCGGGTATGTCTTGTGCCGCACGTGCTCGAGATCACCAAGCTCGGACAGGCTCGGCATGCTTCGATCGATATCAGCGCCGATTGCACGCGTTGCGGTCTGTGCATCGACGCCTGCCCCACGGGAGCTTTGCGTTTTAGAATTAAAGGCCTGGATGATATCTTATAGACGATGCATATGATTCACCTCAAAAATGTCTCTAAAACGTATCGCAAGAAGGTGCTCGGAACGCTCAGCCTCGATGTTCAGGCAGGAGAGCGGATTGCCTTAGTCGGAGCCAATGGCGCAGGTAAAACGACACTCATTCGCACAATCCTCGGTCAGCTTACCTATGAAGGGGTAGTTCGCGTCTTTGGTCTTGAGCCAAGGACACAGCGCGAAGCGGTACTTTCACAGATAGCCTTCGTGCCTCAGATCGCTCCGCCGCTGCGCATGCCGGTGGGTGAGTTGCTGCGCTTTTCCGCCGAAGTGAGCGGCGCCGCCGTAGCCGATTTTCGCGCGATCGCCAGCCGCCTAAACCTCGCTATCGACGATGTCCTGGCGCAGCCGTTCTCAAAACTCTCCGGCGGACAGAAGCAGAAGATCCTTATCGCTATCGCCCTCGGACGTAGCGCTCGTCTCTTAATCCTTGATGAGCCCGCCGCCAACCTTGACCCCGAAGCGCGGCGTGGCCTCTTCTCGCTACTGGCGGAGCGCAACGATGTCGCTATGTTGATCTCCAGTCACCGCCTCGACGAGGTGGCAGACCTCGTCAACCGGGTACTCGAGCTTGACCAGGGACTGATCACACTCGATGAGCGTGTTTCGACAGGATCGGACCTTGAGACGGTGCTCGCCTGCTGCATACGCACGGTGCGCAGCGAAGCGGCGTTCTCTAAGGCGCTGCATGAGTGGGGATTTAGTGAGGATGATTCCTCGACCACCTGGCAGGGTCGTGTTCGCGGCGCCGATCGTCTACGTTTTCTGGGAATGCTCTCGCGTTATTCAGGATTGCTTAACGATCTGAATCTCGAAAGGGTCATGGAGGCCAAGGAGTAAGTATCGATGAAAAATACGGCTCTCCTCATCATTCTGATGCTCGTCGTTGTTTCGTGTAAGGCCAAGAGCGGACCTGAAGATATCGTCCTCGACCGTGATACCTGCGATTCCTGCCATATGACCATATCGGATCCGACAACGGTGGCGGAGATTCGAGGTGGATCAGATCACCTTATCCGCCGTTTCGACGATTTTGGCTGCGCCATGAACTATGCCGTTGAACACGACCTACTTGGCGATGTCTCGACTGAGATCTGGGCGGCAGACTCAAGCCACGCTGGCGTTCCAGCCAAATGGCTCGACGCCCGGCATGCTTTTTACCGCGCCAACTCCCACACACCCATGGATTACGGCTATACCGCGGTGCCCCTTTTCAGCGAAGGAGTTTTAACCTTCGAGCACGTCATCGAACACCTTGCCCATCGAAAACCCTTACCATCCTTGGAGAAACAGCCATGAAACACCTCTGGGCGGCTATTCGCCTCGATATCTCGGAGTCGCTTCGCGCGCGTTGGTTTCAGATCTATGCGCTGATGTTCGTCGGGCTTATCGTGCTTCTCTTTGCCAGCGGTTTAGCCTCTTCGAGGGTACTCGGTTTTACCGGGCTCTCACGCGTATTAATGATCTACGTGCAGCTCGCCATGGCGATCCTGCCGATCTTCATCCTGATCAGCACCGTGCGTTCAATCGCCGGAGACCGCGACGCTGGAGTTTTTGAGTACCTTCTCTCTCTGCCGATCCCCCTGGCTAGTTGGTACTGGGGAAGACTTCTCGGCCGATTTATAGCGATCTTCTCGCCCCTGGTGATCGCCATCGGCGGCGCCATGCTCTGGACGCTGATCCAACACGAGCCGATCGAGTGGTCGCATTTCTTTTATTGCGGGGGCCTCGTAGTCAGCCTAGCCGCCTGCTTCATCGGTTTTGGTTTTTTACTCTCTGCGGTTGCCCGCACCGCCGACCTCGCCCAGGGGCTCGCCTTTTTCGTCTGGTTGACGCTCATCCTTTTTATCGATGTGGTGCTCCTTGGTTTGCTCGTCGGCAGCGATATCAAACCTGAAGTAGTAATTGGCGTCGCCCTGATCAATCCGCTGCAGGTCTTTCGTACAGCCTCGATAATGATCTTCGATCACAACCTGATGCTCCTCGGTCCCTCGGCTTTTGTCATCTTCGATATCTTCGGGCATCGTGGCTTCCTCGTCTACGCCCTGCTCTACCCCGCCATCATAGGAATTGGCGCAGCGTTCGTTGGATACCGCGTTTTTCGGAAGCGGGACTTGGTGTAATATAATAGAAGCTACTTAATCCCCAGCGAATGTGGTGGGCTAATAACATTACCAGTCTGATTTACGGCCTCCCTAGCAGTCCCGACCAGCCCTGTACCATTAATTGCGATAGTGGTGAGGGCGGCCACGCCAGCCTGCTCTGCACCAGTGATTATGTTATCAAGCGTATTGCCTCTATCAAAAGTATCCCCACTAAAGGCCCAATCGGCCACAGGCCGCAAGACAGCAGCAACTGGAATCCCAGCCGGACCTAGAACAGCGCCAGCCCCCGTCGCGATGAGACCCAGACCATCACGACGTACCGATTCTTTAGCCTGCGGATAAGTGAACCTAACATCACCGTCTACGTACTCAGCCATTTCGGCGATGCGCCTCGACTCACCCTCAGTAACCATGCCATCTTTTCCAGCCTCTTTCACTATCTGGTCTAGTCGGCGCAGATCAGTTTCGGCTAAATTATCTTTATTGCTCAATACATTAGTGATAGTACCGAACAGGCCGGACTTTTCGTGTTTATAGCGCTCCTTGTGGCGAGAGATTAGCTCTTCAGGACTAGATGCCGGCCCCACGGCGATATCTTGTAGATCTAGTAGCGTGCGTCCCGATGTCTCTTTGGCGATTCGCTTCTGCAGCCCCAAAGCATCCACCTTCGCATACTCGTCCTTGAAGGATTGCATCTGATCTTGAGGGACTGCCCGTAAGATCTCCTTGGCGCGAATATCCTGTCCTGCCTTAAGACTGTACAACAGGTCATGCGCCGTGGTTAATTCCCCACGTTGCTTAAGCCTGAGTGCCTCTGCCCTGTCCTTGGAGTGCAAATGCTTAAGTACATCATTGAAGGTTTGCTGTTTAACAGGGCGCGCCCATTCTACATCGCAGCCATCCGCTAGGGCTAATGCATTGTGAAGCTTCGGACCGTTTATCTGCCCTTTTAAGACATAACTTAGACTAAGCGAAAACCTACTCTCAAAATCTGCCTTAAAACCCTTCAGATCTCCACGATGCAGGTGATACTCCAGCATGCTACATATCTCATCGCCACTCGAGTTGCCCATACGAGCGGCCCGGACAATTCCCAGCGCATCCGCTTTCATCCTATCCCCTTGCAGGAGGGCAATAGCCTCAGCCTTATCAGCACCAGAAAGTTCACGACTTAGATCTTTGAATAGATCTCGCTTGTAGTGATCGGAATATATTCTAGCAAGCTCCGCCGTCGGCAGCTTACGTAAGCTCGACAGCAGCGCATGTTCATCGGTCCCGAAACCAAAAACACCGCCCTTCAGGGAATCATACACCATGCGAGTAATAGCACACGCCTCTTTGCTCGCTGATTTACGGGCAGAGATATCGACCTCTTCATTAGTTTGCTTTCCAGAAGAGCTAGCCGGAGCAAGACTCCGACGCATGGAGTCGATCTCCCTATCCATCTCCTTCCCACTAGGCAGGTCGCAGTCGACCATCAGCTTCGGCCTTGCTGACAACTCCGCACCTTTGGGGGACTGAATTATGGAGATTGGCTTCGACATACTACGTGTGCTTTCTATGGAGGTAGGGGGCGGTAGGCAAGAAAACCCCTTCTCCATCTATTATATCCGCAGGTTACCACATGTTGATCCAGGTAATTGTTGATGCAGTCGTGAACGCAAGGTTTCCTGGCCTCGACCACGATCCCAATCTGCCAAAAGAGACTCCCGGTCTCCTTGATAAACTTAGGCATATCAAGTAATTAGGCTATCTTGTGGCAACTGCATCATAATCTCCCCCTGTCCGAAGCAGCAAAAGCCATTCATGATGGCCGAATGAAACTATCGCTTTGGGCGGTTCTCCTTGGACTATTCATCCCCCTTTTTGGGGCCTTCGCCAACGGCCCCTTCGTCCCCAACCCGAAGCTGACGCCGGGTGATGTTTTGGAGGTAACCAAAAAAGATATCTGCGTTGTGGGCTACTCCAAAAAGGTTCGGAACGTACCCGCCGCAGTAAGAAGAAAGGTCTTCATGCGCTACGGAATTATCCACCCTGCCAAGGGCGCCTACGAGGTCGACCACCTGATCTCACTTGAGCTTGGAGGGTCTAACTCAATAAGAAACCTCTTCCCGCAAAGTTACAAGGGGACATGGAACGCTCGGGTCAAAGACGGTCTAGAAAACAGGCTTCATATGCTTGTCTGCAAGAACAAACTTTCGCTAGCAGAGGCGCAGCACGAGATCGCATCAGATTGGATTGGAGCGTATAAAATATACTTTAAAACGGCGAAGCCGTTAACAAAGAAGAAAGGAGCTCATGGCCGCAAATAAAAAACTCACCTCGCTGATCAAGGGCCGAAAGGTAAAAGCAGTCCGCCAAACCGGAGCAGTACTGCTACTTGATTTTGATGATGGCTCGACGATGCAGATTAAGCTTTTGGAGGCCACTTCGTCGGTGATGGTCCGAGATAAGAAAAAGGTGTTGGAGTATGTTGATTAGGCAATGAAGATCCTTTGGATGGCATACATCTGGCCGGAAGTTACCTCTTCCGCCGCAGGTTATCGCAGCATGCAGCTAATCGAGATCTGTCGCGCAGCGGGGCATGAAGTTCGAGTTTCATCAAGCTGCCAGGATAGCACCTATCGCACCCAGCTTGAGAGATTGGGTATTACAACCACCTGCCACGTTCCCAATGACTCCGCATTCGACCAATACCTCCGAGAGTACCTCCCCGATATAGTATTTTTCGATCGTTTTATTATTGAAGAGCAATTCGGATGGCGCGTAAAAAATGTGCTGCCGGATGCTCTTCGAATACTCGATACGATCGACCTACACGCGCTTCGTCGGCTACGGCAAGCAAAGGTCGAACGCGGAGAAGATCCGAAAACTCTCTCATCCCTGGACGTGACAACGGATGATTTTGTGCGCGAAGTCGCCGCTCTTTATCGTTCAGACCTAAATCTCCTTACCTCGGATAAAGAAGAACGCTTCCTGAAAGAAACCTTCAATCTGCCTCCATATCTTCTGGAACTTTTTAGATTTTCCTACGCCCCGCCCGAACCTCCCCTTCCCTATGCAGCGCGATCTCATTTCGTCTCCATCGGAAACTTCAATCATGCGCCGAACACCGATAGCTTTCGCCTGCTCTGCCAGGAGATCTGGCCACGCATACTCTCGCGCTTTAAGGCAGCGGGGCTCGCCCCTCCCGAGCTTCATATCTACGGTGCCTATCCAACTCAGGAATTTCTAAAGCTACCGAAGTTAAACAGCGGAGTTCGGGTCTTCGGCTGGACTGAAAATGTGCTTAAAACGCTTCAGCAGTACCGGGTAAATCTGGCCCCGCTTCGCTTTGGGGCCGGCATCAAGGGAAAGATCGCCGATGGCTGGGTAGCCGGAACGCCCTGCGTGACAACCTGGATCGGCGCCGAGGGCATGACGACGTTACCCTCGGGCCAGGATCTCGAGTTCGGAGGCTTCGTGGCTGATACCTGGGATGAGTTCGCCGACCGCGCCATCCAGCTCTATTGCAACACCGACGTATGGGATCATGCTCAGTCTGCGGGTCGCAGCATCATCTCAGAACTTTTCAGCCACGAGAAGCAAGCCAGGCGCTTCCTTGAGACTCTTCAGACGGCCATGGCCAACCGCGACAGTCACCGATCGTCAAACTTTATCGGTACTATGCTCTGGTACCACCTCCACCGCAGTACGGAGTTTATGTCACGCTGGATTGAAGCTAAGAATAAGCTTAGTCTCCAACTGGCTTCGCCGCAATGAAATAGCGCTCGGCCACCTCTCGGCAGCGCCGCTGAACGAAATCGAGTGCTCGCTCCCCAAGAGAAGTGCGTGTTCGCATAGCCGGGCAGCCCGTTGGAACTTCATTAATGTCAGCAGTGCTCAGACGCTGATCGAGATCAAGCAGATCGAGATAGAACGTCCCTTCGATACCGTCATCCCGCCACGTTATACCTCGAGGCAAGGCATAGACCCCTCTGTCCCAGAACAATCCCTCAAGCGCAAAGAGCACCCCAAGCGGCTGCGCGGCAACAGCCTGGAGTGCTCTGAAAAGCTGATCAAGCGCAGAGTTACGCAGCTGTAGCGGAATGCTCTGATCGGAGTAGACAACTCCCATCATCTTAAAATTAGCCGAGATCGCCGTATGAATTCCAACATAGAGATCTGTCTCTATGTTCTCTCTAAAATGATGAATGCCGGCCTGATGAAGAGCCTTGGTTATATTGCCACGTCTCTCCTTGGTGAGTGCGCGGCAATACTCTCCAATATCTCGACGCGCTTGTTTCTCGAGCAGCGCGCGTAGCTTCGCCAGCACCATGTCCGCGCGCCATTCTCGTACATCTTCGAGCTCAAGGATCACGGCCTCGTGGTTTAATTGGAGTCGTTCAACCGCAAAAAATTCCGTCAATACTCCGATGAGAGTGGTGTCAAGCGCATGCTTGGCTTTGACATTCTCTGGAATCTTTATTCGCTGCCTAAGGAACTTTGGCAGCTGAGAGATCGCCAACGGCTCCGCCGATACGACATCTTGTTCCATAGGGACTCCCTCAGAGATATAAAGAGTCAATAATATTGCACGTTTAGCCGCATTGTAAAATATGCTTGGAGAGGTTGAGTAGTAATCGATTTTGGTAGAAGATGTGCCTCCCCTTGGGTATTAAAGGTACCCGTGGTTACGCAGTGTGCTGTCTAATTACGTATTTTTAAAATTGAGAGTTTCCCATGTCCGCATCATCAGCCGCCGAGGCTCTACCTGAGTATCAGTATAATAAGCAAGGCACAGTTCGCGCTCCGCTAGACGGATCGGCTGAGATTATGCTTGATGTAAAGCTTGTCCAAGAGATCTACGCCACCCCTGAGTACCTAGCGACCGTCGGAGGCCAAGCGGCCGAGGCACGGACAGCGGGGTTTGTGCTTGGCTTCCAATCAGCCGCTGCTCTGGGAATAGAGACCTACAATGAGGTTACCGGTCAGTGGCGCAGGCTCGCCGCTGAGGGCACGTTCGCCGTCGTGGCCAATCTGCCGGAATAGAGCCCAAGCTCGTCATAGTTCAGGAATCTAGTTAGGTTGCTATGCGAAGCATAGCAACCTAAAACCTGACCACCACCGCCCCCATCAAGCGATAGGTCGTTACCGCCTGAATACCGGTGTTGTCGATCGCGAGCGGGAAATCCATGCCAAGTTCAGCATGAAGGCGGTCTTGTGCATTGGCGATAAACCGTGGTCCAACAAACGAAGCATTAATACCACTACTGCCTTCAAGCTCGCCATAACTGTGGTCCAGAGCTTTGATCTCGCCGGAGAAGTTTGCCTTGACGGCTATCGACATCTCCTTATCCGAAAAGAGATACACTCCCGGTCCTGCGGTCCAGGTCAGGCTGTCGGCCGCTTCATAGCCGTGCGCTCCCTTGTTGCGGATGGTATACCACGCTTCAGCCACGGCAAATAGCCTCTGCTGGCGCGCGAAGATGCTCGCCCCAAAAGGGACATCGAGCGAGCCCGTTCCAAGCGCCAAATCATGCCCATGAATTGCACCAACGCTATGTTTGGCATGCTCACTCTCGCTCATCTCACCCATGCTTTCGGTGGAAGAATTGTTATGCACCTCGCCCATCCCCATGTCTGTATGGCTTTCCGCAAGTAGATACGAACTCCCCGTGGGAAGCTTAAGCCCGCCATAAAGCTGGGCGATGAGTGAGCTTTCCCCACGGTTATATTTAAATACGGTTCCACGGGCGATAAGCGACATGTCGCCAAGACCAGACACTGACCCTTTGTCAATGGCCCCGTCCTCAACCCGTTTATAGCGCCGATAGATCGATGGAATTGTCAGCGAAAGTCCCAGAGAATCAGTTATGCCATAGGTGCCAATGGCCTGAATCGTCGAGTTCTGCAGATGCTGATGCGCCATATTGTCTATTTTGTGGCCATCTTCTTGAATCTTGGAGAGGCTACCGAACTGCTCCGCAAGACCGAGGCGGAATGTACCGCCCTGAATCTGCTCAGACTCGACCGAGTTATACAGAGCGCATAGGTCACAGGCCGAGGCCTCAATCGCTGCTAAAAGCACGCAAGAAAGCAGTGACAAGAGCTGGATAATCTTAAACATAAGTAGCCCGGTGAGTTTTAAGTTTACGGCATAGGCGAGCGTCGGTTAGATAGCACATCTAACTCTTGATGTCAAAGACCAGCACCAAGACCAAAAATAAGATCTCTGCACCCCCGATACGAACTTTCCGCATCAAAGTATAAGTGTAGCTGATGCAGTCAGCAGAGAACTGACGACAAGGCTCTGAAAGTAGCCTGCGAGTTTCGCGGGAATGCGCCGGTCGCTTCACCTAGCGCTCATACTCCGCCTTAACTCGCAATCCATTGTTCTCAAATGAGAGCGCCACATTGCCCGAGGTAATGTTATCAACAACGCCGAATCTCTGCTGCACAGCCTTGGGCTGACCGGGGTGCCCAAAGAGCGTTGACTCCATCGTCTGCCACTCCGTATTCCAAACATAGTCACCTGTTTGGGGCGAGGATAGCGAGGTGTGCCACAGCGTCTCGTATAGTGCCTGTGGATCCTTCTCCGGGAAGAGCCGTTTTAGCTCATTAAGGATGTAAATATTACTCCACGCTTGGCTCCTAACGCTTTCGCCTTGATACTCGCTACCCATATTTTTGAAGATGTCTAGGGCCTGCTTGTTAACCGCTACGGCTACGTTGCTGTCCTGAGCCCAAGGCATAGTTGTTATCCCTGAGTTAGGACGCCCTTTCATCCGTTCGATTGCATTTTTGATCATCACTTCATTTAGACTCACCGTTAGCGCACCGGGAGTAGCCACATAGAATACCGCCGGTGAAGGAGAGTTGGGAGGCTGCGACGGGCTGGGCTGCGATGCAACTCGCACGTATGGCTGCTCAAGATAGGTACGAGTCTCCCAGGTTGTGAGCCCCGGAGCCGATTCATTGGCGAAGGCACGCAGCGCACTGAGCACCATCGTAAGCTTCAAAGAATCCTTCACCTCGAGCCGCAGTGCGACCGGCAGCATCTGGTAGTGCTCCTCCAGAAATTTATCATGCTCCTTAGACTGCTTTAACTCCTCCCATATGGGCGCACTATCCAAGTAGATCGCACCCGAGTTCCCAAGCCAGCCCAAAGGATCAGTAATCCCCTGAGTCATCCCAGAGACGAAGCCGCCCGTGCTCTGCACAAACGGTGACTTGCCGTTGAAAGCCAGGATGAGGTGAAAGATACTGCTCGCATGGGGGTCTCCGGAGCTCTGCTTGAGCAACTCCCCCTGCGATAATGAGATCAGTTCATGGTATTCAGACCCGATGATTAAGGGCAGAACGCTTAAGTCTGCCTTGATCCGATGTGGCGTGACTTCAAAACGGATGGCTATCGGATCGAAGTACTGGCGCCAGTTGTTTTGATACGCATTGCGAAAACGAGTGTAGGCAGCAGCTTCAGCCTCACTAACCTTAGAGAGCGGAAGTTCGGCTATGGGGGTCAAGAACCCGAGCGTTCCATAGAGCGAGGAGCGCACACCATCAGCTCCGACTACTACCTCCCCAAGCTCAAGAGGCAAGGCTTCTTTTTTGATGCTCGTATTTTTTTCGCTGCCTGCCGCAAGCGAATCGATCTGTTGCGCAACCTGCTCAGAGAGCAACGCCGCCGCTCGGGTGCGACGCGAATCAAGGATGCGCCAACGAGCGCTTCCCCATTTGCGAATGGCTGCATCAGTAACCAGGAGGAGAGCACTTTCTTGGCCGGCTGCCTGCGGATAGATAGTCCGGAAATAGGTGTACTCATCTAGTGAAGCGATAGAAGGCGCCTTGCCAAGGCTCGTCTGAATGATTGCCTCCACTTCACTGAGTGAGTTTGTGATCACTACCCCTTGTGGCAAGCTTATAAGATAGGAGGAAACCGTGCGATCGGGTGCGCTCACGCCGCTGTAATGCACTCCTGCAAACTCGCCATCGACCTTCTTTACGGCAACGTTCTGAGCTAACGCCGCAGCATAGTTGGCCTCGATGTACTGTTGTAAAGCATGTGGATTCTTGGTCTCAAAAGCTAGCGCTATCGTACTCCCACTGCGCAGGTACGGATCGGAACCTATAACAGCGACACTGCCTATCACCATCCTCCCGAAAAGCTCGCCTAACTCGCTTCGGTTCAAACAAAGCTGTTTTTGGTAACGTCGCTCAACATGGTAGTCCTCAGCACGAGAGTCAAGGTGCGGCAGCAGCGCTTCCGAATGAGATTGCGCCTCGTCTACTATTCTTAAAAACGAGTCAAACGTCGGCGAAAAGAGCACATAGTGGTCAGCTGGCACTATCGCCGAGAGGCTGTCACGCTGCGGGGATCTGCCGTTAATCAGCGGCTTCCAATCAATGCTCGAAACAGTAATACCTTCAAGCGTTGCCAGCTCCACTTTTTCTGCAGCTGTGGTCGTCAGCACCAAACCGCGATCGAGCTGTAGATTCTCGCTCAACGCCTGCCCACCACTAAAGAACTCAAAAGAATCTTCTAAGGAATCTGTCGATGGGCGCCCAAACGCAGCTTGATTGTTGATGGCCTGCTCTCCCGACTTAAGCTGCGGCTCTACCTCGCGCGCGGTTTTTTCGGCCACATGGCGGTACCATGCCGTGCCTGCCGCACCCAGCGACTGTAGGTTACGGTAGTAGGCAAGCTTTCCGCGTAAGAATGCTGTCTTAGCGCCCGAGGCAAGATCCTGTGCCGGTATTCGAAAGGTCACCTTTCGCATCCCTTTGAAATCTGGTTCTGCCACGTAGATGCTACCCGCCACCGACTTTCCAGCCGGAGCCTTGAGCGTAAGCCAGTCGCCCTGACCACAAAAAGGCTGAGAGGTTGGGAAATTCCGCCCCGCGGATGCCGGGGCACAACTTATGTATGCCTCTCCGGGCCCGTCGAGAACCACATAGCTGCGCATCACCGAAGCCAGGCGCAGATGCTGCCATGTCGAGCTCCCCATCTGTGGAAGCGTGCCCGATGTAAGAGGAACGCTTGTCAACGACCTCGTGTAATAGGCCTCCTCAGCCGAAACAGCCTTAACAACACAGAAGAAACCAAGCGCCGCAAGAATGACCAGGGATTTTTTCATATACACCTTAGGTTAAGGCTATTCTTCTGCCAGCCTAGCGCAAACCACGAGCGTGCGCGATATCGAAACAATTACAATGTCACCCACGTTGGTAACGAACTGCCTGCACGAGCAAAAGCCCTCTAGATAGCGCCGATATATGGAGATAATCGACTTGGCCCTAAACTTTGGTACAAAGTAACACTCTTATAGCAGACGCAAAAAATCCTGTCGCGGCTTGTCCCCCGTAGCTCCGACCGCGCATGCCCCACGTAGCACTTGCCGCGAGGCAAAGTGGGGAGGTCGAGCGAAGGGGGTAGCGACTCTAAATGCATCTGCTATATCCCCCGTAGCAAAAAGCTACCTTATACCAGCGTGTTTTTCACTAAAGATGAAAATAGTGCGAATCCCGCCGAGTGCTCGCTAATCCCAAATCTATTCTTCAGTTACTTCAAAAAGCACATTCATGCCACGTGGACTATTCGGAACTTCAAACCCCGGGCCACCAAGAGTAGGACCGTGACGGTGGCCGGGCATAGTGAAACCAAACGTATCATGGCAGAGATTTAGACCTACAAACGGGCTGTCTGCGCCAGCCGGTGGCCCTTCTCTTCGTACATGCCGCAAACCATCCGCATCAAAATTTGAGTAGTCGAGCCGAACCTTTTTATCATCAAGGTAAACCAGTACTCGACCGTGACCTAAAATCGAATCAGCCCTACGTTGGAGCTCTTCACAGAACCCTTCCTGAGCCCTCGGAGAAAGTTCTGAAAAACGGCATTTAGCTTTCCCAATTAAAAGGTTTGCCTGCAGTTTAAGCATTAAATTGGCAATTTGATGCCCTACATTTTTAAGATCTTTAGCTTCTTGTAGTTGCATATACTACACCTCCAAAACGTAAAACTTCCCCAGTTTACCAGACGATCAGGCCCCACTCAACGTGTCACCGGCTCTCTTCCATGTGTTCTATAATAATTCACTCGCTCTAAATGCCTCAATATGAGGGAATCTGTTTCTAGCGACCATATCTTGGCGCTCAGGCGTTACAAAAAACTGCGAGCGATAAAGTGCTGTTAGAGTTTCAAGAAGGGTGCGCCCCGCAACCGACGGGCTAGCAAAAATCTTAGCAAGTAATTTTTCTTCCGTAAGGCCGAACTCACGCTGAAGGGCGCCGAACAAAAGAGCCTCCACATTTTGGTAGGTTACAATGCTAAGCTTTCGCTCCCCAGCCGTAGCTCCAGCCAAATTACGTTCCATGGTACCGCTAAGCGCGCTATTAGCGAGAAATACTATTCCTGAAATTAGCGCAAGCTCTTTCTCCTGAAGTGCGAAAAGGCGCTGCATAGTAATGATGCAAGCGCCCAAGCGACCGGATAGTTCAATGATGTTGGCTACGGTTATTTCATCTGCGCTCGATAATGCCAAAGCTGTATGCGAGCCGGGACGGGTTATCGCGTGTGGTACCGTAACCGGCATGAGATCCAAAAGCTCTTCCTGCCAGGCTTTGGCAGAAAAAACTAAGTCTCGTGCGTGCTGTACCTCCTCCCAAAACATTAGCGGTAAACATACTCCCTTGACCCACTTTTCGGAATTTAGCTTAAGCTTTGGTGTCTCACGTTGCAGGGCTTTAAGTGATGGTATCGGAAGAGGGTACCCAAACGTCCCGACGAGGTGTTTAGCAGATATTGCAGTTTGGGTACGATCAACAAATGCCATATCCAGCAAGGTAAAGCCTGCATGCAGATCTGCCCCTTTAGTAAGCGACATTGATGCGGCCCAGACCGATGAACTTTCTAGATAGGGAAACTCGGTCCAAGAAGATGAATCTATCGAGGCACGTTGCAGCTCGAAACCCTCACCTACGCGAGCTACATTGACGACGTACCCTGCCGGGATGAACACCTGCCGTAAAAGAGAGAAAGTAAACTTCGTTAGATCGCGAAATTCGGCGGACTCAAGTGGCCCGTTCCAAGAAAAAGAAGAATTAAGGCGCTTTGCAGTAGATATGGCTTGTCGAAGGTCCACGCCCTCTCGTCCAGCTTTGATGGCAATAGTTAGGATTTGGTTTTCGAGATCGCTAAGCTCGCTTGGGTAGGTAGATGGCAGACGGCAAGGTGTTACGTAAGGACTACTACCTTTTTTATGGCCAGCTTCGATTAAGAGATGCTCAAACATACTACCCGTGAGAGTCCTTCTCCCCTAGTCTCTCATGATAATAGGTTCTACTCAATTATTTCCGCTTTTATGCAGGGCGTAAGAATGTTCGGCGTAATTACCTGATAAAACACGAATTTCAACGCGGAGGATGTAGAGGAGTGTCCGTTCACGGGTCATAGCAACTCAGGAGCACTGTGTAAATTGATGGTTTAAATTCTATAGGCTTTGGATAACAGCATTGGGAGTAGTGTCGTTTTTTTTGTTTCACGAAGTAGGAAACGAAGCCTGGAAGCACACGAAGGTATATTAAAAGACGAATCTGCACGCCCGATGAATTTTGGTCGCTCGCTGTGGATAACGTCGAGTTCAGCAGAGAGTATGACTTTAGCCGTACATTTTGCGAGCAGTTCGCTGCCCTGCTTAAATGCATCTACCTCATTCCGCTCAGCGTCACTAACGGTGAGGGCTCGGACTTCGTCAACGGCGCCTACGGGGCGAAGGGTTGCTATCTGTGTTTCGGGGTCTTCAACTCCCAGGACTGCATGTACGGTTACATGCTCCACCACTGCTCGGATTGCCTCGACTGTGTCGACGCCTTAAGGTCTCAATACTGCTACGATTGCCACACTATCAAGAACTCCTATGAGTGCCGCCACTGCCGCACCTGCACGGACTGCGTCGAGTGCGCCCTGTGCGAAGATTGCATCGGATGCCATAACTGCGTCTTCTCATATGGGCTGCGCAACGCGGAGTATTACGTGGCGAACGAACCCGTCGGTAAAGAAAAGTATCTCGACTATCTGCGCGACCTAGCGCTCCACACGCGCTCGGGAGTGGCCGAAGCCAAACGGCGCTTCACGCAGATGTTGCACACAGCCGGGCATAGAACAGATACGCCGATCAATTGCGAAAATTCCACTGGCCATTTTCTCACCAACACGCACAACGTGCTTAGTTCATTCTACGTCCACAACGCCGATGATTGCGGCTACCTGATGCTTGCGCATGACTGCCGTAACTGCTGGCGCGGAATCGCCGAAAGCGCCGACTTGGCCTATCAGGCAAGCGCCTATTTCGACGCCTATTGTTCGTACAACTCCTATATGATTTTCGGCGGAAGTTTTAACCTATACTCTGCCTGGATGTTTAATGCCTGCTCGCACTGCTTCGGCTGCGCCGGACTCAACAAAAAATCCTACTGCATCCTCAATCGGCAGTATACCAAAGAGGAGTACTTTGATTTGGTGCCGAGGATTATCGAGCACATGAAGAGTACAGGCGAATGGGGCAACTTTTTTCCACCGAGCATGGCGCCGCACTACTACGAGTACACGTTAGGCAGCGACTGGTTTGAGCCGCTGCCTCCTGCACAACTGGCACAGCGGGGATACCGCCTGATGCCGGAAGAGCCTGTAGCTCCTGCACAAGGACTTCCAACGACGGAGTGCCCGACTCGATTGACGATGTTTCGAGTGATGCCTGCGACCGGCCAATCTTGTGCAGTGTCAGCGGGAAGAGCTTTAAACTACAGAGGAAAGAAGTTGCCTTCTATCAAAGGCTACGACTACCGCTTCCGCTCATGCACTGGCAGGCGCGCATCCGCCAACGCATCTCTGAGGTCTACCTGATCCCAGCGCAGCTCTCCCTTCGTTAAATAGTAACGATGATCTTTCCGATCTGCTCGTTTGATTCCAGGTATCGATGGGCCTCAACAATCTGCTCCAGCGGAAAAGTCTTGGCGATCACGGGTGAGAGCTTGCCCGTGGAGAGGCCGTTAACGATGAACTTTTCCGCTTGTTTGAGTTTAGCTGCATCACCCGTTATCTCAAAGAGAACATATCCGCGCACGGTGAGAGACTTTATAAGTACGTCCATCAGGGGAAGCGGAGTCGGATCGGTACTCAACGCGCCGTACTGGAATAAGATCCCGTGCGGCGCCATCGCCGCCGCAAGCTTTGCAAGAGTTGGCCCGCCCACAGGATCGAATACGATTCGAGCTCCTTTGCCGAGGGTTAGTTTGTGCACCTCCGCCACGAGATCTTGCTCGTCGGTGGCGACAACATGCTTAAATCCAAGCTCCATGAGCGCCTGCCGCTTCTTCCCCGTGCGCGTTAGCCCTATGGGGGTCGCTCCAACCAGATTGGTAATCTGCGCCGCTGCAATACCGACGCTGCTCGATGCGGCAGGAATAAGAACCATGTCCCCGGCCTTTATATCGGCGATGTGGACCAAAGCTCCATACGCCGTCAAGTACTGCATCCATGCGGCTGCGGCCTGTTGCCACGACAAAGACGGAGGGTGCTTCATTATCGCTGCTGCCGGAACAGTGGCGAGTTCACCATAAACACCGTACTGGTTCTGCGAAAAGGACGGCGCGACGCTGACGGCGTCACCAACCTTAACTCCAGCCACCTCGGGACCGACCGACTCGACGATGCCTGCGGCTTCGTAGCCAAGCCGAGCAGGGAACTGGGGCTGTTCTATATAGTGACCAGATCGAAACATTACCTCAGCGCGGTTGAGGCCCAGCGCCTTGACTTGGATCCGCACCTCGCCCCGGGCAGGCGCGGGAACGTCTACGCTTTCAATATTGAGAACTTCCGGGCCACCGCATTGGTGAAAACGAACTATTCGTGCATTCATAAGTCCTTCCTTGGTTAATGACCATTCTCTTAGTTTGGACTATACTAAGGGAGGAGACCTGATTCCACAATGAGTTGCGCCAGAAAAGCCATGGCTCGCGTTTGCTCTTGGAACTATTATTATTGCCGTGGGCCTTCGTAGGCTCACACCAGGACAAGGCACTGGATTATTGTAAGCTGCAGTGCTCTTGCGATGTCTCCTTTTATATACAGCATTTACGGAATCATTAATCCTTAAGAACCCCGCCAAGGATGATAGGTGCTCGAAGTCGCCGAAGAATGCCAGTAAAGATGCAAGCTGCATCTCCAAGCTTTGCGTTTCGTATTCTAATCGGCTACCGAAAGCACGTTTAGGGCTGCGGCCTCGCCTGGAATTACTAGCCTGTGACGCAAGCTCCTAGCGCAGGATCGTGGCATTTAAGTGCCTTGAATAAGGCAACAAGTGAGGCCATAATGGGTGTCGAATGTAACATGTCAGGTGCCTCAGTGATTCGAGCAGCTTTCTTGACCGTTGTGATTGCCTTCTCAGGCGAATCTTCTGCGCTAGCGCTGCCGACGTTGCACGAAGGCGATTTAATATTTCAAACATCGAAATCATCTCAAAGTATTGCCGTGCAAAAGGCAACAAGGTCGCCCTATAGTCACATGGGAGTGATTTTGAATTTTGATGGTTCGCTATGCGTCTTCGAAGCCGTTGCCACTGTAAGGTGTACTCCTATCCAAAAGTGGATTGCACGCGGAGAAAGCGGACACTACGCTTTGAAACGTCTAAAATCAGATGAACTGTTATCGGCCCCAGAAACGCTGAAGCGACTACGCGCTGTTGCCCAATCGTTTGCCGGATTGCCGTACGACTTGACCTTTGAGTGGAGCGATTCTCGAATGTATTGCTCTGAACTCGTTTGGAAATTATTTGATCGCGCACTCGGGGTCTCGATAGGCGATCTTTCAAAACTCCGCGATTTCGATCTTGCATCGCCTGCAGTGCAAAAGAAGCTTGAAGAGCGATACCATGGAAAACCACCTCTAGGTGAATCGGTTATATCTCCTGAAGCTATGTTTAATTCCCCAATGCTTGTTGAGGTAGCACGTGAGTGAGGGGCACCTAATCGAGTGGCCAAAAGCACTAATTAGAGCCTGTCCGGAAAGACCCTGTTTTCGAAAAGCTACTTTTCTTGAGGTGAAAATAGGCAAGAAATTAATAAAATCACCCGCGACGGGACGAAACAGACGGCAGCGGAAGCCGTCGCGGTCAGTTTTTCAAGTGAATGG
>CAIXSY010000398.1 GCA_903922175.1 uncultured delta proteobacterium
GTAACTACTCATTAACCCCGGGCGAACAGCTCTTGCTTGAACTTGCACTTGAACTGCACCTGATTCCTGTACCCGCTCCTTTTCCTATTCCAATCAAGAGGATAAGGGGCAGGCGCAGGAATCGGGAACAGTTCCAGTTCATGTTCAAGATTTAGATTCACCCACACTTTTTGAGCAATTACCAAGAAGCGAACTTAGGCTGAGAATGCCTGCACCATATCGGTTTCTCCATCAATGTGTAGTGCCTTGTTTTGATTATACCGTCCGCAAAAAGTCCTGACTGCCCCCCGAAGATCGGGGGGCGGCCGACTTGTTCTGAACATAAGTCGAAGGGAGCACCGCGATTCCTTCAACTTCGCTCAGGACAGGTCCGCGTGCCGCTAGTTGGTGTTGCCGCTGAGGTAGTCGTAACCTCATTGCCGGTCCGCCATCAAGATTTCAATCGCGTTAAAATTTCTCTTACACAGAAAACAGTGACTGAGGTTGGTTCGTGGATTCACTGCTGTTTGGCTCTCGTGGCAGCATGGACACACAAACCGGAATACCCCTCAACCTCCTTACTTGGAATGGCTAAAACTTCCTCGATTACAAATCTGATCTCTATCTCATTTCTTACGACATGAAGCTCTTCATTGGAAGATCGTCGTCCCATCCTGAGCACCTCCTCCACGCTTAGTGCATAAAACGATTGAATGCTCTGCTCAGATTCAGATTTCCACCCGCGGATCAAGGGTGGGGTACGCGGGGTAGCTCAAAACTACTCACCTACGGTGGTTACTTGATACATTTCTCAGCTTTTTCTACTCATCCCTTCCTCCTTCGCCCGGCCTCGCGGCCGGTGCTACGGAGGACAGGTTAGCGGGTTCACGTGCTTATGCCACACTTCTTCGCAATCAGGTGATCGGATCGCTTATTGGACCGGCCCTTCCTTGTGCCAGGATGCTTCCGAGAGTACTTAGCTCTGTTCGTCCGCACGCTGTTGTAGCGAAAGGTTCTCGCACCGAAGGTGGGCTAGAAGCGCGCGCTCGCGCGCTTCTCCGTCCGCCATCAATGCGCTTCTTACGTCAAGACTTTTTGCGGACGGTATAACATCAGCGCGTAGCAGTTTACGCTCCTGCTCCTCCTCAAACCCAATCGGAAGATTACTCTCATCATCAAATCGTAGTCGGGCGCCGTTTATGGGGTCAGGAGGTGCCAGGACTTCAACTTTATTATCCAGTGCGCCTTTTAATTTCTGGGCGATATTTTTCTCCCCAAGCCAGAGAGGATCTTGGTGGTTGGTTGAGCAGGAGAAGAGAAGTATCAATCCGTTCTCCTTGATATGTGGCTTGAGTATCGCAAATCTTGGGGCATCATCGGAGTGAAGTAGCTGGGGGGTGTTACGCGTTGCACCAAAGCGTGGGTCTGCCTGTCCTAGGCTTATGCCGAGTTGGGAACCATGAGCGGCGATGAATACGAAATCAGCTTGGACTATCTTCTGGTTATTGTTGGTCGTTCCCAGACGTACTGCATCGATGAGCTTCTGGTCGGTATCGGCTTCATAGAGCATAACACGGTAGCCACGCGATATGAGCTGATCAATGCTCTCTTTTATGCCCAAAATGGCGCCATTCTGATCTTTTTTTCCAACAACGACCACCGCTAGCTTCTCCTGCCCAGGCTCAAGGTCCGGACCCGCTTTTCTATTGGCAACGATCTCTTTTAATCCTTTCCTGCTGTAGCGATACGGTTCTGTAATCCCGAGCTCTTTTGCCTGCTCAAGAAGGTCTAGGTAGTCGCGAAATGGTTTGGCAAGCTTCGGGGAATCGGCAGCAGAATGCTCAGCCAGAATTCGCAAACGCTCGTCGAAGGGAGTTACATTCGGGTCGCGTAGCGCCTTTGCTACTAAGTACTGCTGCGTAGCAGTGCCCTTCTCCATCGTTCGCCAGAGCATCGTCGTGCTGTAGTCAGTATTAAGCTGCGCCATCATGTTAATCGCTACCGGCTGCTGCTTGGGATCGTCGAAGAGTTTGAATATGCGTGTGGCGGCAGCCCTATCGCCGCTCTTGGCCAGAATGCAGTCAACTTCGGCCGGATGGCCCGCTCGGAGCGGTTCCAAGGTGTGTACGAGCTTCGCAAGATCGGCACTCGTGGCTTGCAGCGGTGCCCAATTTTTTGCTGCCTTGACGAGGTCCATGGCAGCTCTTGTCGGTGTAAAAGCCTCATCTAATGTTTTGGAAAGTGTGTTAAGTCTCGCGGCAATGGGCGCTGAGTATGGTGCAGGAGTGCCTTTTGATTTTTTCGACGTGAAGCAAGTCGAATCAAATGCCGCAAGCGCTACGCGAACATAATTTGTGTCATTGTATTTAGTCGATAGATCTGAGGCTAATTCACTACGCCACTTACCACGCTCTTCATCTGGACAACGGCTAATACACGCCCCCAACGCCGCCAAAAAGTTGATCGAATGACCCGTGAATTTTTTGTCTGTATCTATTGGTAGGTCAGAGATTTTTCGCATAATTAGCGGCACGGCACGGGCATCGGGACAGTGTGTAAAGAAACTCAAAGCTGCACTTTGGAGAGACGACTCTTGGGGCGCTGTTGCCAAGATGGAAAGCAGCGCGTTGTCGATTGCGCTGAGCGCTTCGGGAGTCAGCTGTTTTTTTACGTCGTCTATATTCCATTTTAGACTATTAAGGGCGGCTTCTCGAATCTCAGCGGGATGCTGATTGTTAAAAAGAATGTCAGCCACCAAACAAGCACCAAACCCTTTGCCGGAGCTCAGAAGACTCTCAAACATCTGCTCTCGTAGGTTGGCAGGGAGGTGAGGACTAAGTATAAAATGTGAAGCTAATTCACGAGCTGACTGGCTGTCGAGTCCAAAGGCCTCTCGTGCTGTGATATTGCTGCACGTGGCATCGAAGATCGCTATTTTTGTTTTATCGGGGAGTGCGGCGAACTCAGATTTTAGCAGATCGAGTTTCTCGGGATAAAGAGTGATATACGCCTGCGCACCCTCTTCTCCGGCGAGGATAAGATCCCTTGGGTCACGAAATAACCTTTCGGCGAGGACTCGTGCCTCAACCACCGTGCCCGATTGCACTTGGGCACTTTTAGCCAGAATATTGAGTACACAGCCCACCATCTCTGGACTATCCGCATTATTGAGAGCCAGGCTCGTTAGCCGCTCTCGGGCAGGGGCCTTAACTGCTCCATTGTCATATTCAGTTGTCGTTCGTATAGCCTGTTTTCTTGTTTCTAGATCGTATGTTCGGTCAATGGCGATAGCAAAAAGGCCATTATTTCGTTCCGTGATGCCCTGATTTGTGTTTGCATATGGAGATTCTTCCCCAGTGAACATCCGATAGAGGAGCTCGCTTTTAGCGGCCGCACTCAGCTCAGGCTTATGCAGCAGAGCATCGCCCAGCGAAGTGAATTCTTGGCCAGAGAGGGCGGCTAAGCGGTGTATAGTGAAGGCAAATTTATAAGGTGGAATATTTGGATCATGACTTAGGGCAATTAAACGTTCCGTACAAGCCTCTACGCTTTCTAACTTCGAAGCGTCAACGGGGGATTTTTGGTCAGTTGTTAATTTCGGATCTGGGATATTCATTTTCGCTGGTGCTGGTGTTTGGTCCTGAAGGTCGCGCCGAGCAGCATCGAGGTCCAAAGGATCGATAGAGAGTTGCGCTGCCCCACTTTTTCTGGGCTCCAACTGTCTTCCCGACGTAATCTGATCGGCTTGGGCTCTGCCCACCATAATCTTGGCCTACTACCTACAATACGAATGACACTACCTAGTGTTATGCTCAAGTCTGGGAAGATGTAGCATGGAGAAACTGTGTCCTACCTGTGTCCGATGCGTTCACGCCCGCTGTCATTACAGTGATCGCTAGCGACGAGGTAAAGTTACGCGAAAGCCACGAAATAGGACGCGAAACCCGCGAAAAAAAATTGCTGAGTATCCACCTGGAGTTAACTCCAGGTGGATACTCAGCAACTAC
>CAIXSY010000399.1 GCA_903922175.1 uncultured delta proteobacterium
AGAAATATATTTTTCTAATTGCCCACACGCAGGCGCGACTCCTCTTTCGTTCTTTGCTCGTCTGCTGCTTTCCTGATCCTAAAACCCACCCGGAAGTTCTTCAATGCGTAAAATCCCAGGGGGCTGGGGACAGCGTCCCCGGGTGACGTGAAGCATGAATACCCAATAAATAGTTGGCTACGTTGATTATTTCGATTGTCTTTAATGTCTGTACCTGATATATGCTACAGATATGAACGAAGAGAAATTAAAAAATATCGAACTCCAAATTGAAGAGATTAAACAAGAACTGCTGACCATCGGAGAGATGCGCCCAGGGTCACTCACCCGGCAACGCCGCTGACTCCGCTTCCTCTACATCCTCCGCGATGATCTGAAGCTCGTTTCGCCACCTATGTCACAAGCAAGGATAAGGCTAAGTGAAGCTACCCAGGGTTATTGAGCAATTACTTGTACTTGGGTAAGCCTGTAACGACTACGACAGATTCTGAAGCTCATTTACCGGGGCTTTATTACCCTTACAACCTCTACTGTCTTTCTTTTTAGGTCCCGTCCCATATCGCCACAGCCACCTGATGCGTAGGCTTATCTCAGGACGGGACCTCTTTCTTAGAAACCTCTTTAACGCAACGATCAAGCGCCTCCCAGGCCAGTAGTGCGCAGCGGATGCGCGCCGAAAACTTACGCACTCCCCCCAGCGCTGCCACATCACCAAGCTCCTTGAGATCGAGCTCAGGCACCTCTTCTTTCATCATCTGACGGAATAAGGTCAGATATTTTTTAATTTCGTCGAGCGATTTGCCCTTTACCAGCTCAGCCATAAGTGAGGCCGATGCCTGGCTTATCGAGCAGCCCGAGCCATCAAAAGCGATATCATCTATCTTTTGATCTGTCTTTTGTCCCTTGCCGATACTGATCGTTAAGTTAATGTTATCGCCACACAGGGGATTGTGCATCGTACATGCCGAATCAGGCTCACCCAAGCACCCCTTACAGCGCGGGTTCTTAAAGTGGTCCATTAGCAGATCTTGATATAGGTCTTCGAGGTCCATACTACGTTACTTTGAAAGTGTTACTTTGAAAGCGTTACTCTATAATTACTCTATAAATTCATTCGATGAGATCGCCAAGCTTAAGCGCCAGACTTAGATCACCACTTAACCGTATCTTACCAGAAAGAAAGGCTACCTGTGGATTAAGGCGCCGATTGGCGAGCTCGATAAAATCAGCCGCACCAACCGCGACGGTACAGTCGGCACCCCCCTCACCTTCCGCCACGCTGACCGGTGTCTTGCAGTGTACACACCAGGTGCCCCCACCCGGGCCCTCGACAATAAACTTATATGTAGCTCCAATCCCCTGAAATCTTTGCGGATCTGCCAATAATTTAGCACTCCAATGGCTAATAATAGCACGCGGGGTCTGGGTCACAGTAGAATCCATCACTCAGCCGTAACAGATTTCCTGAACTTACACAATTGCGCTATCCTAAGCGTATACCCAACTGCACGCAGTGCCTTCGGCACTTTAAAATAGCCGATCAGGATCTGGGATTTTTGCGCCATGTGTCTCCCATATTCATCTACCGACGCCGCTTGGCACTGCGTAATCCGCGCCACCTCTGGGATCGCAACTGCGCCAAATGCGGGAAGCTACTGCACTCAAGCTATGCCCCGCAGAGCGAGCAGAGGGTGCACTGCGAGAGTTGCTATACGCAGGAGGTGTTCTAAGCAGTTGAACCGACCCGCGCATTCGCGCGGAAGAGAGAGTCTGCGATCTGAGATCTGCAGTCAGCTATCAGCTGTCTGCATCAGATTCAGCTGCAGCATCAGTTGCGGCCGCAGCCGACGGCCTTAGCCGTAACTCCTGATGAGGCAGTAGACGCTAGCGGCCAAAACGTCAGCTAACTGAACGGCCTCGGCGCTGGGCTCAGGGCTAATGTCCAGAAT
>CAIXSY010000400.1 GCA_903922175.1 uncultured delta proteobacterium
ATCTCTGGGTGCTCGCACGCCTGCCGCTGGCGCGGCAGCTGCCTCAGGCTCTCGCAGCTTAAGGTGAATATTTAAACTAACTCGCTGACTCACGGCGGTCGTGTATCAATTCACTTGAAAAACTGACCGCGGCGGCGGCGCATGCCGTCAGCTTTGTCCTGCTGGGGGCAATTTATTAATTTCTTGCCGCTTTTCGTTCTCCAGAAAAGTAGCTTTTAGAAAACAGGGTCTTTCCGGACAGGCTCTATGTAGTTTGTCCGGGCGTACGTACCTTTGGCGAAAATGCGGAGCAGAGCGCCTTTATTAGGGCCTACAAGTACTGCGGCATAACCGCCCTTATGAATCTTTACCATTCTGATGAAAATGTGGCGAAGGAGACCGGTTCGTGGGCACACCTTACGCACGGCTCGCCCCCTGAAGTTGCTCCGGGGAAACCTAAATTTAAGTTAGTGGTCTGTCCGGCGCTTGATGCTCCCGAGGTAAGTGAGCAAAATGTCATAGCCGCAGGGCTGCATTGGGCTAACCATGAACAGGTTATGGCCCAGTTCGGTTTTGATCCGCATACCCCAGTCGGCTTCTATCGTGAGTTGTATTTTGGCGGGAACCCGGCAAAGGGGATGTGGGAATGTGAGGACTAAATTCTGCGGAAGACCCTAAAAACTATGTCACACGCACCAGGAAAGCAGCAATAACCTAGTGGACAGCCAGATGATTTTTGCCGGTTTTTTTAGCCGAGCACTGTCGTCCGACCGGCACAAATTAACTGTTCGCGGCACAAGTCAATGATTCGGACAAAGCTCTCAAGGAGAAACTGTAGATGAACTCGCGTACTATGCAGTCCGCTTTAAGTCTATCGAGGAGAGAAGATCATGTCTCACGCTGCGCAGACGGCAGTCATGGACCCACCTTTGATCTGAGGGGGGACATCAACGCACAGCTCGCAACTAAGGGCGTAGCACTCGCCGATCTTCACATAGTTGACGAAGCACGACTGGTACGCCATGGAGCAACTCCTTTCCCGAATGACGTAAACGGGCTGATCGCTGCAGCCCAACAGCGAACGAGGCCATTCATTCAGCTATTTCGTTGTCCAAGAGTAGGGTCGGGGGGGGGGGGGACGGTAGGTTTGAACTGTTCTAGTTCGGAAGCCGTCGGAGACTATTCAGATCGTAAAGTGATCGTAGTCCATGGTCCGAGAGGTGCCAGTAGCAATATGAGTCTACAATTTCTAAAAGGGCCAAATCATTTCAATGGTTTTGATCGTTCGCAGAAGCTCGTCCCGCATGTTGTCTTCAGCACAAATCCCGATGATAATGTGGCGGGATGCCATCCGTGTGGTACACGAGACCAACTTCGTACAGCTCTTCTACGTGAGGTCGAGCATTGCCGACGATCTAAGGTCAAGCCGATCCTAATATTTAATGCTCACGGCAATCCTGAGTCGATGGATTTCGGTAAATTCGATATCGATGCAGCCTTCTTTGAGGGACTAGATCTACGTGGCGTGATCGTCGGCGCTGATGGTTGCAATACAGGCAGCACTAAGTGGAGTAAGGCGATGTTTGGGGAAGACAGCCCACGTAGAGGCTTAGCCGGGCAGGATGTGCCCCCATCGACTCAACTACTTGAGAGCATAATCATACGTGCCCAGGCGGAATTTGCATTAGGACTTTGCACTTTTGGGCACAATGGGGGTTGGGGCACTTTATGCTCGTTGCTCGCGCGCAACACTAAGGAATTTCCCATTCAGGATATCGTTGACGTAGCGGGGTCGGAGAGCATGCAACGCCCATATATTCGCGTACTAATGAAATCCTGATTATTAAGGCTCGTTTGCGCCTAATTCGGAACGTGTAACTGGAAATGGCGTTAGCGCAGCCGCGATGTCACCTCAAGCTTCTGAAATCATATCATTGGTTCGTGATATCACCTGCTGAAGAGATAGGTGATGTTGTGGCCACTGGACTTATTTTCGAGGGGTGCACATTTGCAACTTGATCTGGGAAGTAAAAAACGCGCTCGCTAAAGCCAGGTTCTGTCCAGCAGGACAGGACCTGGCTACTTCGCGTACTCTCCTTCCCAGGTACGCGAATTCGAATACGAAACTTCAACTGGATCGTGCGCTAGGGCTCGCAGGAGAAGGAGGGGGACTTTGACCTTGCCGTGCAAGCTTACGTTGGAGCCGCTCGATGAGGCTTCGAATTTAGCGCAGTAGGCGCTGTTCGTGTTGTCGCATTTAAAATCCGCAGCCGGAAAAAAGACGGAGAACTCCTCTTTAGCTAAAGCAACAGCACTCGCCTCAGTCCTTGCAATCGGGTCTTTGTCAAAAACTCCAGCTTGAAGGCTTGCTAACTTGGGATAGCATACGGCTCCTGGCTTGGTGCAGGCCTCGGGCTTAACGCCATTGGGGTAGGGGCCACCGGGAAGCTTCGTGTACTCTCCAGGCGGCGGGTTGACAACGCGACACACACGACCGTCGCTGGGACACTCTTTGACGTCGCGCCAGGAGGTGATGCCATCATTTTTGATCTTGAAGAAGGCCTCAGCCGGCAGGCCGCAGGCGATAGCCTCTTGCTTGACTTTCTCAATATAGGGCTGAAAAAGGGTCTGCTCACCATGGAATAGCGAAGGACGGGATATTCCATCTTTATCGGTGACAGACTTACAGGAGTCGGCGCTAGCTTCCTTGATCGTAATTTCTGGGCAATGGAGGTCTGAACTCGGCTCGTCTCGCACAATCTGTGGATCTTGCTCGCCTGTATACTGTTCCCATCCAGCATCGAAGACCTTGTGTGCTGAATCAATCGGTTTTTTGTAGTCGTCCCAACTCTTCGGCGGAGGCGGAGCATCCACGATATCTTGGCAGTGGGAGGCTTTAATCGGCGCATCTGCGGTGGAGAGCGTCAGTGGCCCTTTTTTCCACAAATATGACTGCGCGAGCGGCGAGGTGGTTTTGGGAGTGCAGGCGCTCATCATCTCGCTCTCTGTAGCCGAGGAGCTAACGCCTAGGTTGGCTGGACAAGGGTCACTTTTGTTTTGTCTTCCGCAGTTAGGCTCACTGCTGATTGTCGGGGCGCATAGTCCGGCAATATCTTGATTCGCCGCGAGCAGTGTGGCGTCATTCTTGTCATCGGTGACGCAGCCGAGATCCCGGGAAACCACCTCGCTTTTGCGCGGAAGCTCTTTGAATGGAAAGGGAAGCTTGAGAGCTGAGGCATCACAGCTCCTAGCGCATGTATCTGGAGTGGTAGCGCAGGGCAACTCCGTTGCCGTAATGGCAAAAAGTGGAGAGATTAAATACATCTCTGTGCCGTGCCAATCGATTGGAGCTGTCCAGTCCTTCTGCTGCTCGTCACGCATTAAGGTAATGTCAAGCTGGTACTGTTCGCCATGACAGAGGCTGATTGACTGGTAAAGGTCGAATTCGGTGTCGTTTTTACTTATTGTCCGGGAGCTTATGGCCTTCTCCAAAAGATCAGCAGAAAGAGATTTTAAGGGAGCTCCTCGTGGGTAGAAATTAAGAGATTGGGCCTTGCCAGTGCCACCAAAAAGTTGTGCTCCGAGGTGGTACCCATCATCTGGGGAGCATTCCTTCCGACCCCCAAGGTAGTGCACCCAAAGTGCCACTTTGGCTGCGGCTCCTTCGGCGGTGGCGTTTGTCCCGCCGTGGATGATTAAAATTATATTCGATCTTCCTTTGGGGGCGAGCTGCGTTGCGTAGGTAAAGTCCTTGCCGTCCCAGATGTTGTTGGGGGCAAGCCGGTCTTTACCGAACTTTTGGCCTGTCTTAAAACCACTATTATCGAGGCAAGTAGGCTTCTGGCTTTCGACTGCAGACGTCGTGGCGCTTGGCCTTTTGGCAGCGCAGCCGATACTTGACAAAGGAAGGTTAGTCTCTGCTATGAATTGAGCCATGGTCGGATTCGGTATGATCACCTGAGGAGTAGGAACGATAAAGGGTACGCCTAAGCTCTGAGGTCCCATGGTTCCTGACATGGCTAGGTTGATCGAGCTAAGAGGAACCTTGGTAACGGGACTATACTCGCCAGCCGCCGGGGTCGAGTCTAGCGGGTAGGTTGTACTCTGGTACGAGAGCGATACGTTTCGTGGGTTTGCTCCGCCCAGAGTGGGCTCAATCTTTACAAGCGTGGGGACAAGCATCTTGTTCGTGTATTTGGTACCGAGTACGCCTTTATGCTGAGATGGCATCGTATAAGAGACAGAGGTAAGCACCTCGACATTTTTCTCGAAATGGAATGTGGGCATATGCAGCCATGCTGCCTGCGCGTGGTATTGTGTTTGTGGCTCTTGCCAGTGGGTCCCAGCGCGAGGATCTAGAAACCAGTCATAGACCGCCGAGGTGGCGCCAGCAGCGATGGTGCTGCGTGTGCAGCGTGGATCGTCAGCCGCCCACAGGCAGCGCAGAGCCGTATTGACGCTGTCGCGAGTGGCGGTGTAGGCGTGAAGTAGTTTGACGATGTCAAATGCTCCGAGGATTAGGACGAGGAGTATCGGGAGGACTATCGCGAACTCGAGAATGTACGCACCGAGCGCCTGCGTGCCGGATATATCTGATGACCTTTTCATTCTTTCACCATATCTTCAGCATGTTGTTAAGTTAGTAACTGCTCATTAAGTCCGGATGCTACAGTCCTGGTCTTGGTTCTTGATCTTTTCCATGCTCTTGGGCAAGTCGGCTGAGATAAAGACCATGACTAGGACTTACGACAGTTGGACAAGCTCACCGCAGACCAGGACTAAAGCTAGGACTATGACAGGATGCCCCCGGGGGTACGTTATTTAAGCATATCTGTATATCGGGTTTTTTCTCAAAAAGTTTCCTATATACCACCTGCCTCTTACGCTTTATTAGACTTCAAGCGGGCTTGCTAGTCACGTAAAATGCCCAACTTTCTGGTGTCCGGCGCTAAAATCTATTAAAATCTACTAAAATCGTAATTGCCTCTCATTAAGTCTGGACGACTTAATAATTCGTGAGCGTGGACGCGGTCGAAGAGTGTGCCAAATCAGCTAGTTACGTCAAGCGCCGGTATCTGCTCATTAAGTGTAGGTGAACGTAATGATTGTTTCACACGAAGATCCACTGAGATCGCACGGAGTTACACAGCGCAGCCTAGCGGCCGCAACCAAAATAGATAGTCCCTACGGCTGCGCTGTGGGGCTCTATGCGAAGCCTTGAACCCTGCTAACGGGTCACAAAGCTTCCCCGCGCAAGTTAATCTATATTTGGTGCAACTCCGTGCGATCTCAGTGGCACTCCGTCTGAAACAGTTAGCGTTGAATTGAGCCGCGCATTCGCGCGGAAGAGAGAGTCGAGCATCCTGTAATTTGCTATCTGAGATCTGCAGTCAGCTATC
>CAIXSY010000401.1 GCA_903922175.1 uncultured delta proteobacterium
AAACGCACCTTGTCCCTGCTCTAGCCAAGTTCTACACTTAGGCTTAATGCCAGCTTCAAGTCACTTTAAGCTTATCTGCTCAACCTATTGAACTGCTTGCAATTATACGGGTGCCTACCTTATTACCTTATCATCCGTTTTGAGTTTCTCGGCCAGGGCCAGTCCCGCAGGATCGTCGGAGGCATCATTGATGCGTAGTCCTGAGGAGAGTTTGGCAAAGGTGTCGCTGAGATCTGCGCTCGTGCGGGCAACGTCGAGCTGCGCTTTGAGAGAGGGGATATTGGTACGAAACGAGAGGCCCATCCTTAGCTCACATCCTTAGCTCATATCCATATGACATCATGCCTGGTGGCATGGGCGATCCTATTCACCTCGAGCACATCAATCCTTTGTGCCCGTACTATCATAAACGGCAGGGCAGGGAATTAGTTTATGATCTGTGCCAAAATAGCGCGGCGAGGAACGCCGCGCTGGCTGTTTAATGCGGACGGTAGGGGCATGGCGATTTCTGGATATCTATTTACGGTTGGTAACTGATTGATAATACAGCGGATAACGGAGTAGGGAAAAGAGTTGCACGAAAGGCGAGAAATGGGACGCGAAACCCGCGAAACGGATCCGGCACAAGGTAGCTTCCAAAGCACGATAGCTTATCCTGGATTAGAGCGAAAAGTTTACTAGGATTCGCAAGAAAAGCTACCTTGTACCAGCGTGGCTTTTGTACCAGCGTGGCTTTTAGATGTAGGCGGTCACCGGGATCCACGGAGTTGGGTGTCCCCTAGACATGCGGACTGGAGTTCTAGAGCCAAAATTAAGGCTTTAGATGCTGGCAGTGGAATCCTGCATCTGCTTGAAAGGAGTGGATATTTTAGACTGCTTTGCCTGGCTTCAATTTAGAAGGTAGAATAAAGGCAGATATAGAAACGATCATGTTATGGGCTCCTTAAGTCGAAAATGGATAAAGTATCTTGTTGCAGTTCTTCTTGCGCTTATTCTAGCGGTAGTTGGCTCGCGAGTTATTTACCCTTTTTTTCGACCCTCGATTGCTTCAACCCTCGGATGCTTCAATCGGCACGAGGAAGAATTAACCTGCTCGGTGGATTCCGACTGTGTCCTTCTTGGTGACTGGGTAGGCTCTACAAAGATGTCCAGATTGGGTGGGCAAAGTGATCATTGTTTGACGCGCTCCGCCCGGAACATGGATGCGATTGAAAAACAGCTTCGCTTGAATGATTTGTGCTATTCATGGGCAGGAGTTCAAAGATTCAATATGCACACCGGTCCTGTATGGACTGCTTGTAAATGTGAGCGCGGCCAGTGTATCACGTCAGATCCGCAATGACCTATGCCCATAACCAATTCCGAGAACCAGATCGCCCTTGAGTAGGTTGCTGATTTCGGAGATAATTGAGCGACTGGTTTCGGAAATATTAGATCGCTTGACGCACGCTGTGGAAAAATATCTCAAGAACATAGAAGCTTGGTGCTGGCGCTACAAGGAAAACACGCGCAACTATCCCGGCTTGCACTTTACTGCGAAGCCTGCGGCTTGTGACGCGCTCGTCACTTGTCTCGAGCAGCTTCGCCGCGAGGGCGACGGGGCACGGCGCACCATGCCACTGCGGCCTCTCAAACCCGAAGACGAGACCAAGGTGTCAGGAGGACAGGAGTATCAGTGCTTCTCTCGGCTCCGCATCACCCTTCACGGCGAATCAGACGTTCTGCAGCAGATGTCGTTCCGAGCTGAGGGAAGTATGGTTCATCTCGACTTCACGGAGCGTTGTCTGTCAGAGTTCGAGCGTGGACTCGCCGATGTGAAGTCCGGCATGGGCGATTATTCCATCAAGCCGCAAGAGGATCGTCGCAAGGCACGGCAGCTTGGTGAATTGGACAGATCATCGGAGTGTCTTTGGTTCTGGCCATGCTTCGGACATTTGCAGGTAGCAACATGACGCGGTCTAACAAAGCAAGGCAACTTAGCCGACCTATTGAGTAGCTTTGCAAGTATTGAGATAATTGTCGGGTCGGCAAGTTGTTCGTAACCGTTATTCGGCTTTCACTGCTATGAACGATAAATCATTATTTAACGATCAAGCTTCACTTGGTGTGCGGGTACGAACGCTTCGGAAAGTCACATCGCTCTGGGGAACGGCTTGTCTGCTCGTCGCCGCCTGTTTAGTCATATATATCATCTTTGCGTCACTGCTATTTTCCGGAGAAAAAGGGGACACGATTTTTAGCCCCATCCCGTGGCTAGTCGTAGGAGTTTTCGTGACATGGTTTATGTCAATCTTGGGCCCCCTGTTAATTCGAGTCAGCTGTCCGAAGTGTGGTAAGTATCTTAGTCGTCAGTTATTGCTACCCTGCCAGCGTGCTCGCCATTTGTGGGGAGGTGAACCTAAGAAAGCCATTGATAAAAAACTTATCGACTTTCTATGTTGCCAATCTACAACTGATTTAAACACTTCGAAATTTGCACGAATACGGGAGCTTTTTTTCAGTTGCCCACCTCTTGATGTTGAAGGCACGCATGATGCATGCCCATTTTGCGGGGTGAAATTTTGTGATATGTTCCCAGAGGACCGGCCGAATAGCCCTAAGCGCGACGCGGACGCGAATGAATAGTGTGGTAAATTAAAGAGGATCACCGCGCCGGTCCGCATAACCGTTGTCTTTGTTTTTGTGTACGGAGGTTTTCATTGTGGCATTCCACGTCGTACGCGCGTCTTTGGTATCATGCGTTTTCATTATTGTGCCATACGTATCATCAGCGGAGACGCCGCACTGTTTTTATCAGGGCGAGAGAAGGCAGCTGAGCGAGAAGTGGTCGCCTGATGGTTGCAATACTTGTACTTGTATTCAGCAAGGAAATGCTTCTGAGCCCGTTGCCGCATGCACAACGATGACTTGTGCGCAAATAGATCCTATTGAGGCCGCTGCAGAGGAGCAGAACAAGAAGGAGGTTCTTAAGGCAGTGCTGGACGCAATAAAAAAGAAAGCGGACGATGTCAAAAACAAAGACAACAAAGATGCGCACTCGGACGCGGGGCCGAATAAGTAGTCAAGATTTAGTCACCAGCCCGCGCCGGTGGCGCGAGAAAAAATATCTGGTACAATATAGCTTCCAAAGCACGATGTCTTATCGGGGATTAGAGCGAAAAGTTTCCCTGGATTCGCAAGAAAAGCGATCTTATACCAGCGTGGCTTTTCAACACCCTGCTAGAGGCGACGGAGGTCCCTCGTCGCTCTACCCTTTTTGAGGTGATTGCTAATTCGGTGCAGAGGCGCTGGAAAAGGGTAGAGCTCCTCGGGATGACAATTGGGCGCACTTCGACAGGGGGCGGGTACAACAGTTACGCGAAAGGCGCGAAACAGGACGCGAAACCCGCGAAAACGGATCTGGCACAATGTAGCTTCCAAAGCATGATGCCTTATCGGGGGATTAGCGCAAAAAGTTTCCCAGGGTCCGCAAGAAAAGCTACCTTGTACCAGCGTGTTTCTCCCCGTGCAAGCAATCAGGCTCGGAGCGCGGCCGTCGCTGCGACCGTAACTGATGCAGTCAACAGAAAACTGACGGCAGAACGCTGATAGCGGATTCGCGGGGCGGCTCAACTAGCGTCGCTCTACCCTTTTCCAGCGCCCCTGCGCTGAATCAGCTAGCCTGGATTTCCACGGAGGGGAATCGACCTAACACTTAGGGCATTATTACGAGCTGAAGGT
Organism: uncultured delta proteobacterium; assembly: GCA_903922175.1. Taxonomy (GTDB): domain Bacteria; phylum Bdellovibrionota_C; class UBA2361; order UBA2361; family CAIXSY01; genus CAIXSY01. The sequence continues at coordinate 3,721 of CAIXSY010000401.1, forward strand.
CAAGGTAGCATTATTCCACCAAGGGACACGAATCTTTGTCTTGAGGATGCCAGAAGCGATAATAATGGGAAGGTGCGCCCGCCGATGGAAGCGAACGTTTACCTTCTCTGGCGTTGTGGTGATAGTAGCGGGCATATCGACCAGGTCACGGAACACTTGCCGTGCCTGGGCGTCCGAGTACCCGCGCATTTGCCGAGCGAGGATGCGATATAGTCCGCTGGCGATCACGAGGAGTGCCATATCGAAGTCGACCTTCATGCCGACTGATGATGACAGTGCGTCCATATGAAAGAACCGGACAGAGTCGGAGATTGAGTTCTCGATGAGCATGCGCTGCGCGTAGCGTGTGATCAATCTTTTTGGGGTAATATGCTGCTGGTTAGTGAGTAGTATTGTTGGTTCTTCGTGTCCAAGGTCTTGGATAAAGAACTGACGTAGAGGGCGTCCGGCGAGATTGACTGAAGTTTCATATATTCGCGGAGTCCTAAAGCGCCGCGTGACGTTGTCGAGTTCAATCGTGCGCCATGCCGACTTGGGCAACGCCGCGATTACCTTAAGGAGGCTTTTGTCACGACGACGTAGAGTGATGAATTGAATCCCCATCTTATCGAGACGCGCCAGTGCAGGATACGTCGTCAGCTTTGAATCGAAAACCAACTCGCTGGGCAGTTTGCCATGCTGCTTTTTCCAGAATTTTACAAACTGGAAGACCTCCTCCGATTCATCGCCTTTACGCAAGTCCGCATTGGAATAACAGAATGTGCGACTAGACCAGTCTTGCGCGAGAAAGGCGAGGACACTGGGCTGACGGCGGGATCGCATTGAAACGTAATGCCGCTCGATAACCGGGTCCTCCCCGTAGTACGGCACGGAATGGAAGTCTAGATTAAATGATTCACCATCAGTGATGCCTTCTCCCGAAAGAGAGTCATGCCACGTCGCCAGAAGACGCATAGTGTGCGCGTGGTCGATGCAGTGCGAGTACTACGAAAGATAACTCTTCTTTGGAATCACGTTGAGCCCGGGAAATAACGCCAAGCCCTGATCGGCAACGAGGGCCATGACATGACTTTTGCGCTCGACAGACCAGAGCTTGAGAGCCAAGACCTCCCGGCTACTTACCCTTCGCATACCGATATCATGTTATGCTTCGAGTCAACCGCCACCTGCACATTAAAGCCGACATCGGTACTGCCATTCTTGTACATAGAGCGACTGTCGGGATCGGTCAGCGAAAAGGAAGAAGGACACCCACTCTTTCTCTTTGCCCAGCTCGTTGCAGTCGTTAACAGTCTTAACTAGCTCGAACCTGTTCGATTCGATGTGCAATAAATTACCACCTATGGAGAAGGCTCACCGATTGAGGGTGTTCTATGCCGTCCCCTATTTGATGGGTGTCCTGTCATTCCCCATTTGATGGGCGTCCTGTCATTCTTCATCCGACTGAAAACCAGGGACGCAACCGACTTAATCCAACTTGCCCATAAAAATTCGGTAGTGTCCCTACTTACCCCAGGTCGGAAGCGAAATTACGCCTTAGCAACTGGGGCCGCACCCTTCTCAGTGGTTTTCAGTACATTGGTCGCTGACGCTACCGCCTCGCTTCGCGCCTGAGAAGAGGGCTCCTCAACTTTCGCTGTTGTAAAATCCCCCCTGGCCTTATGATAAAGCCAAGCCAAGGCGCCGCCGACGGCTTGCAGGGTTGGCCTCAACAAGTCATTGGCAAGGTACTCACCCGTTCCCTCAATAATGCGGCTAGTCCAACCACTAATGGTATTAGGATATGTGCTTGGCCATCCGCCCGGGGGCGGGAACGTCATGTCATATCCGGTGTGAGTTCTTTCCATTTCGCTGATTGAATATTTAGCCAGCTGGTAAAGTCGAGGATCGATGTTAGCTCTACCAAGGAGCGAGAAACTTATGTTTTCTGATACAATTCCACGAAAGTTGGCCAAAACATCAGTAGCCGCCTCTCGAACGCGAGGATCTCTGTCGGCAAGTAGGCCAACAATTTCACGTTGGTGAAAAATATGGCTTCTGTCTGCTTCTACCCGGATCAATTGGATAGCGGCGAGACGTTCTATCGGATCATTGCTGTGGCAAAGCCGATCCTTTTCACTCCTCCATTTATCAGTATCGGGGCGATGTTGAATCAATATACCAAGGGCTAACTCACCTACCCGCTGTGACTCACTCTCCGTAAGCGCTCGTGGTGACAAGAGCCCTAACCTAGAGCCGAATTCGGTGCTCGAAGCAATAGCAGACTGTCGCGTTGGAGGACTCCCGTCGACAAGAACTAAACTTCCACCAGGTATGATACCTTCATTCGGCGACGAAGCTGTAAGTGTGCGCATTTGCGACAGGCCACCCTCCGCTGCGATACCCCCTGCGTAATTTAGGCGATCATCAAGGGAGTTACCCGCAAACGTAGAGGCAGACATGTTTGTCGAACCCGATGATGGAGATGCTTTTTGAAGAGCAATCTCGGCTACTGACTGAGCTGCACTTAATGGCATAAACACTTCCTTATTGAAATAACAACTTCCTTAATGGTTATGGCGATAAACCAATTCATGTAGCCTAATTTCTCGTATAGGTAAGACTTTGAATTGCTTGATTATTCAGGCTCTTCGCCTTTTATAAAAATAAAGATGGCTGATGCTATGGGGCCTCTTCTCAATTTGCACAGAATTGCACGTTAACGGTCGCCCGGCTCCGGCTCTTTCCCGGGCTCTTTCCCTCATTATCTGGCCAATTTTGCCGACTTAGGACTTCTCATGGAGAGCGATTTGCAGTGCCTGTTTAAGCCTGGCAAGTTTTTTTAAGAATGCCTCACGAGAGGCAGGCAGGATGTGGCAGTCGGCGGCGAGTTTTTTGAGGGCGTGCTGGGCCTGATCGAGGAGAGT
>CAIXSY010000402.1 GCA_903922175.1 uncultured delta proteobacterium
ACTTAAAAGAGCAGTTAGACAGAGCGGCATCGAGCATCGTTTTGAATCTGGCGGAAGGGCGTGGGCGCGGGACGAAAGCTGACCAGAAAAGATTCTTCCATATGGCCTTTGGGTCGGTCAGAGAGTGTCAGGCTATTCTGGACATTAGCCCTGAGCCGAGTGCTGATGCCATCAAGCTAGCTGACGTTCTAGCAGCTAATGTCTACTGCCTCATCAGGAGCTACGGCTAAGGCCGTGGGCTGGGGCCGAAAGCTGCAGCTGCATCAGATGCAGTCAGCGGAAAGCTGCCAGCAGATCTCTGAAAGCAGATTACGGACCAACGCTCGTCGATCTGAGGCATCGCCTCGCTAGATTATAGTGAACATTCTTGCGCCCTAACTCTTCTAGCGAAGAGACTTTTTCCTTCCGATATAGTACCATCGCAGGCGTGGCTATCAACACCCCCGACGATCCTCTGAGTGAAAGGCGAGTTTTTAGCCTTAAATCGCGTGCCCCGTTTTTGGCAGCGCTTTTCTTTGTGCTGGTGTCTGTGCCGCCAGCGGTGTTGTATCTTGGTTTGTCTCAAACGCAATCGTCAGCAACCTCGACTAATTCTCACGATCAGTTGAGCTCTAAGGCGATTAATCTTCAAGGCCGCAAGGGGTGGGTGCGCATCTCTGGCGCGGACGATCTTAATCCATTGCCCGGCAAGGATTTTCTGATTGGTGTCTGGCTGCGACCGCGGGGCGTCCCGCAGGCTCCGCAGTCTGGAACGGTATTGTCTCGTGTTTCCATGGATTCGGCGACGAAGGAGGGGTACTCACTCGGACTTAGCCGCGAGGGAGACACATTGCGTGTCAGTGTCTATTGGAAGGCTAGCTCGGGAAGGGGGCGCACTTGGCTATTCCCTGGAGTGCCCTTGCAACCACAGGCGTGGACCTTCCTGGCCTTAAGTTTTCACGACGGACGTTATTTGGGGGTGCACACAGTTTCACGCTTGCCTGGGCAAAAAGCGCTGGTGCGCCTGATCGGTGGGTATGACATAGAAGAGAGCATTGTTCCGGACAGCAAAGCAGATCTGCTTGTGGGGACTCATCGGGCAGGTGGATATCGAGGCTGGCTGGGAGGTGTTGTGCTGCTACAGTCTAAGGATTTGACCAAAGACCTTTTGCGCACATTGAAAAACATAGGACGCGCTCCGTGGGATTTTCCAGGAAACATCAAGCAGGGGGCAGTGCGTCTCTGGAGCGATGACCTTTTGACGGACCGCGGGTCTCCTGCGCATACGTTGGTGCGGGAGCTCAATGCTGGAGGCCTCAATTCCGGAGGCAAGGAGGGGGCGGATGAGGGGCAAGGCGAGCATGTCTCTGAGCCCAGAGTCACCAATCTTGGTAACTATTCAGCACTATCGGGAGTGGCACAATAAACGCTATGTTTCACACGGAGATCTATCGAGGTCACACGGAGCGACACGGCGGGGGTTATGCTTGGGCTCATCACGCAGCCTCCCGTGGATCTCCGTGATTCCACCGTGCCTCTCCGTGTGCAACACGTTAGGTGTAGTGCAAAAGTGCTGAATATTTGCCAGATCTTTTCGATTATGGATATGGAGCCATTGCGGACCTTCTTTCCGAACTTGTCGCATCGCGCTCCAAGGGTAGTGCTCTATCTTCTCTGCGCTGCACTTTGTCTTATCAGCGATCCGCTTGTTGGTAAGATATTTTTTGCAGTCTACGTAGCCTTACTCCTGGGCAGTTGTTTTTTTTGCCGAGCAGGTCGATCCCTATTATTTGGAGCGATGTTGCCGCTAAGCGGAATAATGGGTGCGGGCGTTGGATTAAGCTGCTTCTTCATATATCTAGCGATGGTTTCGCGTGTGGGAAAAAGGGCCGCACCGCTGCCGTTTGCGCAGTTCTTAACTCTGGCATTTGCCTCGTGCCTCGGCGCTGCGGCTGCGGCAGGCGGGCCTGGATGGGGATCCTCTGCCTGGTTTTCGGCCGTTGTTATGGCGCTTCGTTGGTCGAGTGTCGCCTTCTGCGTTCGAGATCTGCCGTCAGAGGAGTATTCAAGCATTCTTAAGGGGATTCTGTTGAGCATGCTCTTGGTGCTGGTGTTGCTTATCGGGCAGGGAGTTGGGCTGTTCCCGCATGCGATGATCGGTGGTTCGGCTTTTTGGGAGTCGTTGCGGCGTGAGAGTGCGACGTTTAGCGATCCAAATGCGGCAGGTGTGTTTTTGGTGGTGGCAGCGCCGCTGTTGGTAGGACTTCTGCGCCAGCGCCGAGGACCTATGGCAAAAGCTATCTCCTGGGTATTTGCGGGGTTACTGCTTGCGGGCGGTAGCTTTACGGGCTCGCGAAGCTTCTTTTTCGGGATTGCCATTTGGCTGCTCGTGGAGCTCTATCGCTTGCGGCCATGGTTTGCCCTGCTGCCGGTTCTATGTGGCTGTATCGTGCTGATCGCCTTGCCTGTGGTTTCCCCCGGCGTAATTACTCATTTGGGCTTGCCTTCTGGTCTGGAGCGAGCACTCAATACCGTTACTTCTAGTTCAGTTGCGTCAGGTCCAAGGAATGACAGTCTGTTTAGCCGCGCTGCATTTTTGAGGATTGATTATGCCGTCTGGCGCGACGCTCCATTTTTAGGGGTCGGACTGGAGCGATTTCGGGAGTACGTGCCACCTTACGCAGAGCTTCTTGGTATAGGTACGGGAACATGGAGCGATAATCCGAACAGCTTTTACGCACAGATATTAGTCGAGTTTGGTGTTTTGGGAGGCTTAGTGTTCTTGCTCTGCTTAGTCGGGCTGCGTCGACGAGGTGACGAGGATAGCTTTTCGGCTCCGGCACGTGTCTCGGCACTGATACTTATCGTGCTATTTGTTTTTGGACCGCACTTGGCATTTGATGAAGTGGCTATTCTTTGTGGTGTTGTGATGACGCGTGTCGTGCGCATGGACGATGACTCGGGGACCGGCTCCGCCCTTACCTGGGTATTGGCGGTACCGCTGGCGGTCGCAGTTTTTGTTCGTGGCTATCAGATGCCGCATGGGGAGTATGCCTGGGAGCGAGATTCGCAGGGGGTTTTTCGTTGGAGTGCCGCCCAGGGCAGGCTATGGCTGGAGTGTTCACGTGACGGCGTGGCAGAGATCGAGGTTCGTTTTGCGGCTCCACTGGCACAGAGCATTTACCTCCAAGGTGCGAACGAGAGGCGCGTTGTGCGTGGACTCCCTGGTCAGGCCGCACGAGTTCGGCTACCATGCTCGACAGGGAATTCAGTTGCCTGTCCTGACACTGACAGGCTAGAGATGAGCTTCGTTGTGACCCCGTCATGGATCCCAGCTCAGAGCAGTGGGGGTGGTGATAACCGAGAGCTTGGAGTGCAGTTCCGCTATCATAATTTGTCGAGCAATATTAGATCGTTAGGTGGTGTTTGTGTAATTGCTCAATAAGTCCGGGTAAGGAATATCGTGCGCGTGGTCCTGGTCGATGTAACTAGCCGCCTTTTCTCACGAAGTGAGAAAAGGCGAGCTAAGCTCGCCCCTTACCGAACAGGGGTGTTTTTGAAGAAACGCGCTGACTTTCAGGAATGAATAGGGTAATTGAGAG
>CAIXSY010000403.1 GCA_903922175.1 uncultured delta proteobacterium
GCTTGTTACAATAAAATTGCAAAAGGGCGGGGTACGCGGGGTAGTAATCTTCAATCTTGAAATCGGGCAGGATAGCTTAAGAATCGATTGCAGGCTCAACTATGCACAACAGGTGTTGCTTAGTTCATTTGCAAATCTAACTTGGAAAAGGCGCGGGAGCAGGAATCAGGAGCGGTTCAAGTGCAAGTCAAGCAAGTTCCTTTGGAGACATAAGCGAGCCCAAGCCGGCCCTCGAAGGGTTCCGCTTGATGATCATCCCACGTCCGTCAAGACCTCTAACAGCTATCGCAACCGGAGATACCGCTTCACCTTAAAGACAATTTAAAAACTAGAATAACTAGGGACTATTTAACTAGACAGCCATCTCCCGCTTTTTATCTCAGACATCGCGCAGATTAAGTTTTAATCAAACGGAATATTTAAACTTAAATACTCACTCGTCACCCCTTCGTGCCGTAGTTTAGATTGAGGAAAACCACTGATCGGTCTTTACTGGGATTATCTCGACGACAATTAGATTATGGGGTTACGCCCACAATTCAATGGGTAACCTCAATAGTGTCCTGTATTAAGAAAAGCCAGAAGCTTCGAAGAAGCTTCTACTGCGACGCCTTAAGCACAAAGTCCGCGATCTGATCGAGCGGTAAAACGTGCTCCACGGCGCCGATCTCGGCGGCGGCACGAGGCATGCCGTAGACGACGCAGCTTTTCTCGTCCTGGCCAACATTAAGCGATCCGGCTTCCCTCATTTTGAGCATGCCGCGCGCACCGTCAGCCCCCATGCCCGTGAGCATGACACCGATCGCCTTGGCACCAAGCGTTTGCGCCGCCGATAGAAAGAGAACCTCGACTGAAGGCTTATGCTTGTTGACCAGCGGGCCATCCTTGACCTCCACCGCATACCCCGCGCCCCTGCTTTTAACCATCATATGCAAGCCACCGGGACAGATCAGCATCAGCCCAGGCCGAATCTCGTCGCCATCCTTAGCCTCGCGCACCTCAATCTCGCACAGTTTATCAAGACGCTCGGCAAAGGCACGCGTAAAGCCCGCTGGCATGTGCTGTACGACAACCGTTCCTGGGGCGTTCTTAGGGAGCCTCCGTGCCACTGCCTCTATAGCCTGTACGCCTCCGGTTGACGCTCCTAGGACCACGATCTTGCTTGGAAGCTTTGTCAACGGCGCTGAAACTGCATGCACAGCACTGCCTTGAGCACGCAAGCTCTGTAACAGCCGGTTCATATCAATACGTGCAGCAGCTTTCACTTTTTCGGCGAGCTCTATGGAGAGGTCTCCTAGCGAAAAAGCGCTACCCGGCTTACACATCACATCAACAGCTCCGGAATGCATCGCCTCAAGCGCCACCTGTGAACCACGCGCGGCGATCGACGAAACAATGATAATCGGCAGCGGGTGATGTTTCATCAGTTTCTTGAGAAACGTGAGCCCATCCATACGCGGCATCTCGATGTCAAGCGTCATCACCTGCGGCTTCAATTCAATAATCTTGTCGCGCGCTATAAATGGGTCTGGCGCCGTACCGACGATCTGAATATCGGGGTCCAAGCCAAGCTCCTTTTCGAGGGTCTGCCTTACCACAGCGGAGTCGTCAACGATGAGCAACCTAATCGCCATATATACTCACCTTTCTCCACTATCATTTTCTAAGCTGCGCTTGACGCTAAATCCGAACGCAACCGGATGGTCATCAGCCAGGAAGTAGAACGGGTGCCGCATGAGCAGCTCTTCGGCCTTGCTCGGCACCAGCGTCATCATCTGCGGCGGCGTCAATTTAAATACGCAGTCGTCCCCCCACGAAGAGGTCAGCATATTTCCCGCGGCGACATTGATCAACTCGCGTATTGCATCTTGAACATCTTCTTCTGCAGGATCGTCAAAGGTTCCTAAAAGGTTAGCGGTTATGCATCGCGCAAAGTTATCTTGACAGATAACGTAGCAGGTGCCGCTCACTATCCCCCTAAAATCCAGCTCTGCCATACGAAACTCTTGTGCTTGATCAAAGAGGTCAAATGAACCTCCCCCTTCGGGCCGCTCGATCATCATCAGCCCCCACTCCTCAAGCACTCGTCCAATTACATTTTCAACATCTTCTTTTACCTTGTTCATTTCCCCTCCACCCCAAGTGCATGATGCACCGCTTCAGACAGAGACTCAGGCGTCACCGGCTTTCTCAGATACGAGCAGATCTTCATAGATTCGAGCTTTTCACGCCGCTCCCTACTGCCTTCGGTAGAGACAACGACTACTTTGGTATCTTTGAGATCCTCATTGGCGCGCAACTCGTCCATGAACTGCATACCATCCATAATCGGCATGTTGATATCGAGAAACACCAGGTCAACCCAGTGGTCATTAAGCAGATCGAGCGCTTGTCGTCCGTTCTCAGCCTGCAGCACCACCCCCACCTCCAAGTTCGTAAGACCGAGTGTTTTCACGACGACCTTTCGCACGATGGCCGAGTCGTCAACGATCAGAAAATTAAATGCCATAGCCTTCCTCACTCATATATTTTTTACGCTAGCCGAATCTGCTCTCCTTGCACCTTGACCCAGATCTCACCAACACCAATGTGCAGTGAAATTGTACGCGAAACGGACGATCCGACGTGCTCCCCTTTTATGAGAAGACTATTCTGCCAGAGCACCTTGCGCAGAACCGTGTAGTTCTTTTTTCCTATTTCAAAAACGTTATTGGTATCATTGATATTGGAGCCACCTGCTACAGCGATGACCAAGTTCTTCTTCTCTGAGCCGCGCGCCAACATCTCTTTAAAAAGAAGCACCACCCCGGTATCGACAAAGGTTGTCGGCTGAGTCGCTGCCTTTTCAGGATTAGACTTTGAAAGCGGCAGCAAGCAGTGAATCATCCCGCCGATGGCGTGAATCGGATCATAGACGGCAACGCCGACGCACGATCCGAGATTCGGGGCACTGAGAATCTCACCAGCGGTGCTGCTGATCGCCATCTCGCCTATGCCCACAAGCGTTACCGCTGCCATCGCCTATCCCCTTACCCCCTCTGGCTTTTGGTACACCGCCGTGCTCAACGCCTTAAAGCCATGCGAAATACCGAGCAGATTCTCCGAATGACTAAGAAACATGTACCCCCCTGGTCGCAACAGACGTTGGAACTCTGCAATAATGAGGCGGCGCAACTCGAGGGTGAAGTAGATCATCACATTACGGCAGAAGATAATGTCGAGCTGCCCCTTAAGACTATAGGGGAATTTGGAAAGATTGAAGCGTTTGAAGGTAACCAACGAGGCGATATCATCCGTAACACTGCGTAGATCGCTCCCCGCACCCGATTCGGCATTAAAGTATCTCTTTACCAGTCCCGGCGGCAATTTCGTGAGCTGTGCCGGCACGTAGTGACGCTGCAACGCCCGCTGCAAGATACGCTCCGATATGTCTGTCGCCAAGATGCGTACCGCCGTGCGCCGAGAATCAAGACTTTCGCGTGCCACCATCGCCATGCTGTACGGCTCCTCACCGCTGGAACACGCCGCCGACCACATCTTAATCTCACGCTGCCCTTTTTTCTCAAGGTCTTTGAGAATATCAGTCAGGATCGAAAAGTGGCGCTCCTCCCGGTAAAAGTGGGTGACGTTGGTTGAGACCACGTCGAGCAGCCGCGTCAACTCCTCGCCCGAGGCATCAAGCTCGACAATCTTGAGGTATTCCCGCTCGTCTTTCACTCCGCAGGCACGTAGGCGCTTCTGCAGCCGATTAACGAGCAGCTGCTCCTTATCAGCCGGCAGATAGATGCCACTCTCGCGATTTATCAGGCTGCGCAGCTGGTCGAGAACATCACGGTCCATCTATATCCTTGGTCTTTGATTAGTGCACGTGCGTTTCACGTCCCTCATCCGGAGGCGGTCCCTCTGTCTTGGCACTGCTCTCAACCTCGATGGCCGATCCATGACGCGTGGCGTGACGATAGTGCTCGCGTGCCAAAACAAGAAGTGACCACACATCGAGGATCACAGCCACATCCCCCTGTGCCATAATAGCGCACCCGGCCAATCCCTTGTTTTGCTCAAACATCGACCCCAAGCTCTTAATTACCGTGGCATAGCTGCCCACAATATCATCCACCATTAAAGCGTAACGCTCGCCGTGGGCTTCGAGGATCACAAAGTTAGCCTCGGTCGGCTCCTTGCAGCGCGCCTCAATCCCAAATAGATCCCCGAGCCGGAAGACCGAGAGATACTGCCCGCGAAAGAAAAACGTCTCACCGCGGTCGAACGTACGCGTCATCGTACGGGCACCAGGGCGAATGAACTCAATCACCGAAAGCATCGGAATAATAAAGTGCTCCTCACCGACAAGCACTTCGATTCCATCCATCAGCGCCAGGGTCAAGGGAAGTTCGATAGTAAAGATGGTCCCCCGGCCAAGCTGTGAATCGATATTGACTCTGCCGCGCATACTCTCAATGTTACGCTTAACCACATCCATCCCAACCCCGCGGCCCGAGACATCAGTGACGACCGCCGCCATCGAGAAACCGGCAGCGAAGATAAGCTGGTATGCTTCCGCCGGAGTCAGCTTGGCGTCAGGCGGCAGGACCCCCTTTTCGATGGCCTTTTTGACCAACTTTTGCGGATCCATGCCCCGACCATCATCCTCGATGCGAATATGGATACTGCCGCCGGCGTGGTATGCCGAGAGGCGCACCCTTCCGACGGGCGGCTTACCGGCAGCCCGGCGATCTTCCGGGGGTTCAATACCGTGATCGAGCGAGTTACGCACCATGTGCATAAGCGGATCGGCGAGCTTATCAATGATCGTCCGATCGAGCTCGGTATCCTCCCCCTCCATTGAGAACTTAATGTCCTTGCCCATCTTGCGGCTTAAGTCCCAGACCAGACGGCTCATCTTCTGGAACAATCCGCGAATTGGTATCAGGCGCATGGACATGCCGATGTTCTGCACGTCGCGCGTCACCTTCTCAACCTGATGCGTTACCTTCATCAGACTCTCATCTCCAGCGAATGCCCCTCGGCAGCGCTGTATCAGCATTGAGCAATAGATGCCCATCTCGCCGATGGCGTCGATGAGCTGATCAAGCCGCTTGGTGTCAACCTTGATGTAGGTTTTGACTTCGAGTTGCTCGCCCTTAGCCGTCGACTCAGAATCCGTCCCTGCTGGATGCGAGGGAGCAATCACCGGTGCGACTTTCGCCTCTGTCCGCGGCGCAGAAGCAGCCGCTGGTGTGGCAACAACTGGAGCTAGTGGCAGTTGAGGCTGAGCCGCTTCTCCATTTTGATAAACAACGAGCGCATGTAGGTACTGGGCCGAGGCTTCACCACGAACGAGGGGCACCCCCTTCTCCAAGCTCGATCGCGCCTGCGCCAAAAGGCCGCGCTGCAGGTCCAAATATTTCAAGACCAGCTCCGTCAAGGGCTGTTCAAACTCACGCTTGCCCTCGCGCACCTCATCCAGAAGATTTTCGAGGACGTGTGAGGTCTCGGTAATCTCCTTGAGGCCAAAGTATGATGACGATCCCTTGATTGAGTGAATGCTTCGAAAGATCGAACCGATAGCATCCTGGTTGTATTTTCCGGCGCACTCGAGAATGGTCGATTCAACGATCGCCAGATGATCTTCGGCCTCAACGGCGAACTCGTGAAAAATATCCATCTCGCCGGTGAGCTGATACGTCTCGCCAACGGGGCCCTTGGCCGCCGGGGCACTCTGTTTTGGTTTATCTGCCGTCTGAGAAGCTGCCACCGGCGCCGTGGTCACGGCGCGAGCTTCAGGAAGCTCGTCTGCGCTCATCAGCTCAGCCAACAGATCAAGGTTCGCCTCCGCGGACAGCACCTCGACCGCGGGTGCTGACGCGATCCCTGCAAGCGCGTGTTTGCGGGCGACAAGTTTGTCGAACTTTTCGTTAAATGCGATCGATGGCTCCTTCGGCTCAGTCTTGGCAGCTAAAGCCTTAATACATTCGCTGCACCAGACCCTGAGCGCTAAAATCTCCTCGACAAGCTGATCAGCTGGGATGTCAGCCAGGGTATCTTCAACGTGGTGGCAAACGCGCTCAACCCCGAGCAGACCAATCGACCCCGCATCTCCCTTGACATTATGGATGTATCCATTAACGTACGTCGCTAGCTCTTTTTTTGACTCTTCTAGCCCCTCTGCCTCGAGGTTATCTTTGGCAAAGTTATAGTCGAGGAGGTGGCCTTCGAGCTCCTCCATCATTGAGGTATGTTTTTCGATAAACTCGACGAGAAATTGCGGATCTATTTCATCGGCCATCTCCGGCGAAGCGGACTTGGGCTTTTGTTGGGCATTGGGCAAACTCACCTCGGCTGGTTTCTTGAGATGATGCTGTGCCTTTGAAAGAAATTCGCGGATCAAAACCAGCGCTTCGGCTGGTGTTCGTGCACTCGCTTGGCCCTGCACATAGGCCGCGCTTTCTGCAAGTTGCGGATGAGTGGCGCGCGCCTCAACAGCCAAAACCCCCAGCTGCTGAGCCAACTCTTTGAGCGCCTCCGCCGGGTTAGTTTCATCGAGCATAACAATTGCTGTGGACATGTCATTGAGGAGTTCTTCAATCATGGTTACGAGGGCCTTCCCTTCCCGTTGAGTAGGTTCTTAAGTGCACTAGTGGCTACATCAACGATAGTAACGGCAGATCCGCTGAATTTCTTGCGTGAAAAATAGCGCGGAGCTTAATTCGTAAACGTGGTCGCGGTGGCGGTCGAAGGGTGTGCGGAATTAGCCCGTTAGTGTCTGTCCTGGTAACTGCTCAATAAGTCCGGGGAAGTGTATTTCCCGTGCAGGTGCACGGGAAATACATAGAATCTCTACACATCTCAGCTAATTATTCCACCTGGCGACCGTTATTTAGCCACTCTGTTGCCCGAAGAGCCACTTTCTCAATGGCCTACCTCTTTGATATCAAGGAAATTCTCATTTCCGCCGAATATTCTAGCTACGAACTGTAACTATCGAGATGCAATCGACGAAGGGGATCTATGGATGAGACCACCGAAACTAACTCACGCGCCGCGGCACAAGGATTAGCCCATCTTGCGGGGAAGTACCTCGCATTTGTGCTCTCGCAAGAGAAATACGGACTGCAGATAACGAAGGTGCAGGAGATCATCGGGATGATGCATATCACCCATGTTCCACGCACGGCCAATTACCTTAAGGGTGTAATTAATCTGCGCGGCAAGATTATCCCCGTTGTTGATCTACGCCTCAAATTCGGCCTGCCATCTATCGAGCCAGACGATAAAACCTGTATTCTCGTGGTCGAAGTCACACTCTCCGGAAAATCTCTGGCTGTGGGCGTTATCGTTGATACGGTACTTGAAGTGTTAAACTTCCATGTCAATCAGCTCGAACCAGCCCCTGAATACGGTGCAAGCCTAACAACGAATTTTATCCTTGGCATGGGGCGTAGCAGCACCGAGAACGTGATCATCCTCGTCGACATTGAAAAAGCTCTTGCCGATACCGTCGCTGGCATGGCCGCTGATTCAGCAGGAACAACCCAGATTACGGAGATTAAGGAGTAAGGCATAATATTTAGCGTTGGGCCGTCGCCCCCGATGCGAACTTTCTGCATCGAAGTAAAAGCGGCGGCTGCGGCCGAAAGCTGCAGCTGCATCAGATGCAGTCAGCAGAAAGCTGATATCAGATCTCTGAAAGCAGATTACAGAAGGCAGGTAGCAGGCAGGCGGCACTAGTCTTGTCTCTTCCGCGCGAATGCGCGGGTCGGTTCAACTACTCAATAACCCCGGGCGACCCGTGCACCTGCACGGGACAAACATTTATCGGAACTACTCGCCCTCTCGTCAAGCTGAGCGTATATTCTAAACAAAATGGTAACTACTCACCCCTCATCGACTAACGATGACGTCAAACGTCTAGCGCCGGACGTAAAGCGTCGAGGTCTGACGTCCGGCGTCAGCGTTAGTCGATTAGGGGCGAGCAGTTACCTTGCAGCTACGAAAGAACCTCAACGCACTCGCCATGCGAGCTAAGATCTAAGCCCCGCGCCTCCTGCTCATCCGAGACTCGCAGCGGAATAATCAAGTCGGTGAGCTTGAGCAACAGATATGAACCGCAGAAAGAAAATGTACTGACGAGCAGCAATGCGGCTATGTGCACCAGAAATGTCCCCGCTGTTCCATAGGCTAGGCCAACACCCTGGGCGAAGATGCCGGTCATAAGCATCCCTACCATACCGCCCACCCCGTGGCAGGGAAAAACATCAAGCGTGTCGTCAAGTGCCGAACAAGCTTTAAGCGCCGCGGCCATGTTGCAGACTAGCCGCGGCCGAGGCGGTGTTCGTCGTTAGAAATGCCATAGCTGCGCCATCAGAGGCAGCCAGCGCAGAACCAGCATTGAAACCTAACCATCCAAACCAGAGCAGCCCAGTGCCCAGAATCACAAAGGGAATATTTGCCGGGGGGGGGGGTATGTTGCTGTTCAATGTGCGCATTACGCCTACCGAGGACCAACGCCGCTGCAAGCGCCGCCCATCCTGCCGACATATGCACGACCGTACCTCCTGCAAAATCCAACACGCCCCACTGATGTAGAAATCCCTGTGGGTGCCAGGTCTAATGTGCCAACGGGCAGTATATGAGAACGCTCCACAGGCAGATAAAGACCAGATAGGCTGAAAAACGAATTCTTTCGGCGAAGGAACCGGTGATAAGCGCCGGGGTGATGATCGCAAATTTCATCTGAAATAGGGCAAAGAGCGCGAGCGGAATCGTCAGCGAAAGCTGCATCTGCGTAGCACCGGCAACACCCTGAAACATAAAGTATGAGAGCGGATTTCCGATCAGACCACCCAGGCTGTCACCAAAGGCAGGGCTAAACCCAACCTGCACCCACAACAGACTAACAACCCCGATGGCTGCAAGACTCTGCAGCATAGTCGCAATAACGTTTTTCCTATTGACCATCCCACCATAGAAGAAGGCCAGCCCTGGCGTCATAAGTAACACCAAGGCGGTGGCGGTAAGCATCCAGGCTGTATCACCAGCAACTATCGGCCCGCCAACCTGCTGTGCCGTGCCAACCGAGGTGGTAGCGCCAAGTATCCCCACTGCAAGCAGTAGCAACAGCGGAACGAGGCCCTTCAATTTAAAGTCTCTGCCCATTTTTCGCCCCTTAGGTAAATGCACTCACTGGGATTAACTTGCGCTCTTTTATACTTATTATATCATTTTTTATGTTATATATTAACTCATTAATATATAATATATGCAAACTTAAGCTAAATCGTAGTTGCTCAATAATTCCGGGAAGCTTTCTGCCATAGTCCTAGCTTTGGTCCTGGTCGCGGTCCTCTATTTTGTAATTGCTCAATAAGTGTGGGTAAAACTCGCTAAATGTTTCACACGGAGTACCACAGCACAGCCTAGCGGCCGCAACCAAAATAGATAGTCCCTACGGCTGCGCTGTGGGGCTCTATGCGAAGCCTTGAATCCTACTAACGGGTCACAAAGCTTCCCCGCGCAAGTTAATCTATATTTGGTGACACTATCACTCATTTTCTTGACCTATTCGACCAAGACCAGAGCCAAGACCGTAGTGCCCGGGCTTAATGAGTAATTACCCTTTTTCTTTTCAAACTCTCGATTTGACTGCTCTTACTAGGTATGCTTGGCTTAAACGTAGCCATGACCCATTGCAACACACCAACATCGACCAGCCTGACAACCACCACGCGCCGAGTGGTCATAACTGGTATCGGATTTCTCACCCCAGCTGGCGGCGACTTCGAAACGCTGTGGGCAGCACTAACCTCAGGCCGCTCGGCACTTCGCCGCCTAACCAGGATTGACGTCTCTCAGCTCCCGATAACCATCGGTGGCGAGGTCGATGACAGCCTGTTTAGCGAAAACGAGCGACCGGCACTGGATATTGACCGCGCCCTGCTGCTATGCCGAGTGGCATCGAGCCGGGCACTGCGTGACGCCAACCTTCCAACCGACAACACAGCCCCGCACCACACAGGCCTCTCCCTCGGAACTGGAGCCGGGCCGACCCAGACAGCTGAGTCCTCGTACCTTGGATTTGCCAAGCAGGGCTGGCGCGGGCTTCGCCCCAGAACTGTGCCAAAGATGATGTTCAATACCATCAGCGCCCACCTGGCGATTGATTTTGGGCTCACCGGACCACAGTTCACCCTCGCCGCAGCTTGTGCTAGCGCCAACATGGCCATGTCTCGCGCCGTCGACCAGATCCGCCTTGGTAAGGTGGATGTTATGCTTACCGGTGGAACCGAGGTCCCCATCTGCGCCTCTGCCTTTGGCAGCTGGGTAGCCATGCGCGTTCTCTCTCCGGCAACCGATCCACAGACCTGCTGCAGACCCTTCCATCGGCAACGCTCCGGGCTAAGTGTCGCCGAGGGCGCGGCCATGTTCGTCTTCGAAGAACGGGAACACGCCATTAAACGCGGTGCCAAGATCTATGCCGAGGTGGCGGGCTACGGCGAAAGCAATGACGCCTCGCACATGACTCAGCCTAACGCCCAACAGCAAGCCCAGGCGATCCGCTATGCCCTTCATGATGCAGGCTGCCGGCCCGAGGATATCGACTACATCAATGCCCACGGAACGGCCACCGACCTCAACGATCTAACGGAGACCGAGTCGATTAAACTGGCATTTGGTGAACACGCCCATCGGGTCGCGATAAGCTCATCAAAGTCGGTGTTCGGTCACGCCCTCGGGGCCAGCGGAGCATTGGAGCTTCTCGCAATTCTCGGCGCTTTCCAGCACCAAGTTCTCCCCCCCACGGCAAATCTTGACGACCCCGATCCACGCTGCGACTTAGATTACGTCCCCTGCGTTCCGCGCAAGGCCAAGGTCGACATAGCGATATCCAACTCGTTTGCCTTCGGTGGAGCAAATTCAGTCATCGTCTTAAAGCGTCATCATCAGGAGAGAACAGCATGACCCTAGGTGAAATTCGAAACATCTTAATCGAGATCCTGCAGAAATCGGTAGAATCACCGATTGATCCAGCAACACTCAGGGACGAGGTAGACCTGCGCAATGACCTCGGAGTCGACAGCATGAGCCTAGTCGAGATGACCTGGGGCATCGAAGAGAAGCTCGGAGTGGCGATCCCCGACAACCGCATGAAAGAGATTAAAACTGTGGGCGACGTGATCAAGCTAACCGCGGAGCTGGTCAAGGCTAAGGAACAAGCGGCGTAGACCACGGCTACAGCTGACTCAGTCAGCAGAAAGCTGACTGCAGATCTCAGTAAGCTGCCTACAGAAGGCAGAACGGTCTGATGCGTAGCTCTGCTAGATTCCTTGACCCTTGAAACGTGTACTAGGTGAGTTGCATTTTACACTTGAACTTGGCCTTGAACTCCCGCATGGCCATGGCCCATTCACCATATTCTTGGAATTCGACTGATAGGCATGCTCAGGTCAAAGAAGGA
>CAIXSY010000404.1 GCA_903922175.1 uncultured delta proteobacterium
TATCAATTCATCTGGAAAACTGACGGCGGCGGCGGCGCCTGCCGTCAGCTTTGTCCTGCTGGAGGCAATTTATTAATTTCTTGCCGCTTTTCGTTCTCCAGAAAAGTAGCTTTTCGAAAACAGGGTCTTTCCGGACAGGCTCTAGTTACAAAAATCCCTAATAACGGAAAGATATTCGCTTTCATGCGTGCGGTGGGCTAGGTGCGGCGCGCCTGTAATAACTTTAACCACTGCCCCTTTGATACACCCGGCGAAAATGGCGCAGGCTGCTGCGCTCGCTTCATCAAATAGAGCCGAACTTAAGTAGTAGCTTGCCCTGGGCTCTTTGTCTCAGGGGCCGCGTGCGCAGTCCCTGAGATAATAGACAGAGATAATAGACAGAGATAATAGACAGAGGGATAATAGACGACTAATAGACCACGTCACTAAAAATATTTGCCCCTATAGGAAACTTTTCTCTCATTTCCTCGATACATAGATAGAATGCAGCGTGTTCACGGTGTGGGCGCTGCAGTTGGTTGTTTGCACTGTCTATTTATAGACAGGAAGCAATGTTTGATAGCGTAACTATCTAAAATAAGGAGGTATTATGAAAAACTTTAGGTCTGTATTTCTACTGATAGCATTGCTGATGGTGATTAGCGCTAGTGCCTATGCTAAACCGCTTGGCAAGAGAGACAGTATTTATTTAACGTTTGATGCATGGGATTCTTGGAATGAAATGTACTCGCCAAGTGTTGAGATTATCAAAGGCCCGGCCATTCCCGGAAGTTTAGAGCAAGTGGTTAAACTTTACGTGCTTTTCAATCGGGATGGAATGGTGATTGCAACGCCGCGTTTTTCGGGCGAGGTGAGCGGAGCGAAGGTCGATTTCTCGTCAAAAAATGGCGTCTATGCTCTTAAGATTACGGCACCGCAGATGCAGTGTTTTATTAGAGGGAAGCACAAAGTGCCCTGTCAGGCTATATATACGATTCAACTCCCGGCTTCGGCAGGGATGTCAAACGAAGAATACACATTTGATCCGGGGAAGGTGCTTATGAATTTTTACAATCTGCCGTTAAGCTCAAGCATCTTCCATATAGATTTTAAATGCCCTGCTTCAAAAAAGAGGTGCTCCCTTCCAAAGACCTTTGTGTATGGTGAGGGCTCTTCAGAAGCTAATTTATGGTATGATGTAAAGTAGCTTTGGCTAACTTACTTTTCCCCACTTACTTTTCCGCTCAGAGGCGGCGCGCGCCGTCTCTGAGGGAAAGTTTGAGAGGGTTTGTCCAAAATGTATTTAACGCTCGTATTTCATCAAAAGCTGTCGGGATTTCCCAAATTTCAAATGTGTTTGGCTAGAATCTCGCTTCGAAAATGCAACTCATCTAGTACACGTTTCAAGGGTCAAGGAATCTAGCCTCGCACTAGGGGCTTGTGCGTCAGATAGTAATGTTTGGCGGACTCTTCGGCGGTGCACCAGCGACTGTAGTGACTCTCCAGCACGTTATCTCGCATGATGGTAAAGTTATGCAGGAGCTCGTTCTTGAGTTGCTCGCCTTCAATTTCGCCAAGCGCATGTGCCACTGCTTCTGCCGTGCACACGCCGCCGGTTCTGCCGTTTTTCCTAAGCAGATAGGCTGATGGTGCGAGCTCGGCAAGCTGTACCCGAGGGATGCCACGTAGGTGAATGTTGCCGTGGACGATGCGCTTGGCCTGGGTCCAGCTCCCATCGGGAACTATTAAATGGACTCGGCGTATCGACGCAGAAATTGTACGCTTTAAGTACTCTGTCGAGAGCGCTGCGGCTGAGGGTTCGGGGTAGAGCACAAAATTTGCTTCGTCTTGCTGAAGGCGGATGCCCTTAAATGGGTTGTCTTTCTCCCCGACGAGCAGCACTTCGCAGTCGGTGAGTGCCATCTCCAGCACGCGAGCTGTGTTCGAACTCCGACATCGCTCGGAAGCGTGCATCACCACGGTAACGCGCGTGGTCGAGGTGAGGAGTTTAATCTTTTGACAATAACAGAGTCTGGCGACGAGCCTGCAGCGCTGACACCTTTGCCCAGAAATTATAGGATCTGCCATAGGACCTCATCGCCGGTGGCGACCGTAGCGTGAGTTATGCCGCTGCTGCTTCGCGTCTGACGATATCGTGCTCTCCGCGGCGCACGTCGAAACGGTCAGCATCCTGGTCGAGGTGCAGGACCAGGCCATCAGCCGCGAAGCGATCTTGAAGAGTTGATGCCATCTGGCGCGCACGTTCCCGTAGCGTTGGGTGGACGAAGCGGGTTGAGCGCAGTTCGGCGATATAGAGCAGCGCTGGAAGTGGACCGGTAAGGCGATTGGCGGTTTGATAGCCGATGGGGATGTAGTACTGGGCGATCTCTGGTGTTGCGCCGAGCGAGGGCAGTGCTATTTCCTGACTATGGAGGAGTGCCAACGCCCTCTCGCGAAGTTCACGAGGAAACTCTCCGAGGTACCATGGGTGAAATCCAAAGCGGGTTGTCAGAAGGGGCATACGCTGGGTAACGGCGCGGTGGCGCTGTAAGTCGCGAAACGATCCGAAGTCAAGCAGGAAGCGAAACTCCATCGTACCACATTCGGCTATCTGTTTGGGAAGTTCGGTCTTTTGTGGGCGTGATCTTAATGTTGTTGAGTACTCGCGAAGCAGCGTGTGATCGATGTGGTCGGCGGTGACCTCGAACACAGGCCAGCTTGAAGGATTAAAATAGTAGTTGCTCTGCATGAAGTCATGGTTGAACGTCTCCGTGGATTGGAAACGCTCGATGCAGAATGAGCTTGGGAATTGTTCGGCCAGGGCAGCGTCGACCGCTGCGGCGATCTCCTGAACCTCACCGAGTGGGTGGTGGCGCAGTACCATCAGTTTGTCGGCGAACTGACGAAGGTTGCCGTGCCAAGCGATATTGGTCGCGGCGCCAGCGGGAAGAAATGAGCGCATGGTGTCAAAGGCGCGGGCGGCGATAGCTTTGCGATATATGCCTTCTTTTTCCTCAGGTGCGCGCGGGAAGCGCCGCGTTAGCTCCTCCTGCATAAGGCTAAGGCCGTCGAGGTAGAGCGCTCGCCAACGCGCCAAAAATTCAACCGAGGCTGGGGTGCCTACGGGGTCGATGAAGGGCTGCTGCGAAAAATCTATGTAACGCGTCGATGACTCCTGCCCAGAGTATAGCGGCCAATCTTGGATCGCCTTGGCGGCAAGCAACGAGATCCCTTCGATAAAGATCGTGGCCGATCCGCAGTCGCCGATAGACTTGTGCCCATAGCCGACGTAAAAAGTCGACATGAATTTCTCGGCTCCTTTTTCCGCAAGGACCTGTAGGTGGTTGGAGATGCCGCCTACGGAGCGCGAATGGAGCGCTTGGAGCATAGCCTCGGCTTCGGGGCCAATTACGGCGCCTGTGTCGAGGACAAGAACTTTGCCGCCACCGCTAAGAGGTCGGACCGTGTGTGAGAGTGTGCTGAGATCGGTCATGCTATGCTCCACGTTCAATTGAGGAATGTGCCAATGGATAGCCTATGAAATAGCATAGGCGCGAGCAGCGATCTAGGACTCTATTCCCTTTCTCTATACCGTCCGCAAAAAGTCTTGACGTAAAAAACGCATTGATGGCGGACGGAGGTCTACCCTTTTTTTGCACCATGTTACAGCTATTGAGAACCCCACAAAAAGGGTAGACCTAGCCCACGCTTTCAGTGCGAGAACCTTTCGCTTCATTACCGTGCAGACAAGTAAAGCCAAAAACTCTCTGAAAGCAGCATGGCATAAGGAAAAAGATAGGTGGTAACTGCTCATTAAGTGCGGGCGATTTTTGATCTTCCCGGGAGCGCGAACGTCCTCGTCCGCATTCCCAGGTGTCCACGCTTATTGAGCAATTACGATAGTCGTGCCTAAGCCATTGATTTCATGTAATAAAATGCGATGTGGAGTCAGGTGTGTATCCGTTCACGGGGGGAATGAGCAAACATCCCTGGGAGCGCGGACGTAATGCCACTTAAACGGTGAGCTAACCCACTGGAGTATCTGAATTTGTTTGAACTTGAACTGGAACCGCTCCTGATTCCTGCTCCTGCTCCTGCGCCTAATCCTTAAAATAAAAGAAACTCGAAGCAACTTTTGAATAAAA
>CAIXSY010000405.1 GCA_903922175.1 uncultured delta proteobacterium
CTCCAAGGTGCACAATCGCATCGGCCCCTAAAACTTTCACGCCCAAATGCCTTTGACGGTAACGCACATGCGTCATGCCAAGTTTATCTTTCTCTGATTTTACTGCCGTAAGATTTGAAGAGGCCCGGGCAAAGCCGAACGCGCTGCCATTAGCTCGCCAGAAGGTATTTGCTGTATAAACTGGATCGGTTGCGGTAGTTGCAGTTTTGGTTACAGGATTGGCCACAGCCTTACTCGCTACTTGCGCATTAGGCGCAATAGCCGTTGCTGAAACAACCTCGCTCTTAATTACCCGGCCACTTACCGGGTCGCGCGAGAACTGCACGCTCTGTGCCTGAGCGAGGCTCGCTATACACAAATAAATTGAAACCGCAAAAAGAATTCTTGGAAGCTGTTTATTTTTCATAGGCTTTCCCCGCGCATTCCACACTGCTGCACAACACACCACCATCCTGACGACACCACAGTCGCTTAGAAGAAAACCTTCTTAGTTTGCAAGAACCTACGGGCAGGAGACCACAAAGCACACCCAGCCACACAACCTAAAGCGTAACTGCTCTAATTTACTACTTTTGTTATGCCTATTCCAGCAGTTTATGTGAGCATCAACCACCTAAAATAGCGCAATGTTTAGCCCTAGTGCAATATAGCCGCGCTACCAAACCGCTACTGGTAGTTGCCCTCTATTTTAGGAGGTCCTCTTTCTCGACACTTGTTGTCTCTTAGCCTCTACGCGTAAAGCGTTAGTGCGCCAATGCGGCGCTAATCCTAACTTTTTCACCTTCGAGTATTGGCTCAGCAGTTTGCAGGGTAAATCCGGAGTTCGGGTCGTTCTGCCCAAACTCTTTATATTCAAGTTTATTTTTGCCGCTGAGTAGATCTTTGGGAATAACTTCATACTGAAGATCTCTAAGCATCGAGGGCTTAACGCCCGTCGGTAGCTCAACCCTCAAAGAGAAACTCGCTGCCGGAATACTATCGAAACCCCATGTAAAAGCGTTGTCATTCGTATTTTCTTGTAACATGTTTTCAATATAATAACGAACCGCGAGCCAATGTTGACCTTCGGGAAGAACCACCTCTCTGTCTGCTAAGCATACACGAAGCCCACTTGCCCCCTCTTCAATTGGGACAATCCGATCGATAGGAGGGGTAGCAAGAGGCTTATAGATTGGCTCACCATCAATAAAAATGGTCTCTATCTGATATTTTAGTGGCTGATAGCCGGGGAATTGGCCTATTAGTAGGCGGCAGTAGCCTCGCTTTTTTCGCCCAGAAGGCGACAACTGCAGAAGATCTTCTCGTACAACAGCCGACCCGTCGTTCTCAAAGTGAATAAGCACATTATAGGCTAACAATGCGCGATCCGGCGCCTCGCGGAAGCTGGATAACATGGGCATCGCAATGACAAGGAGTAAAATAACGATGCCCCCGGCAAACCAGAGCTTAACGGGATCCTCCGTCGCGGCCACCAGGGCCTCCAACTTTATCGTTTTCTTCAACATACCGTAGGATCATGTCGGCATTTCACCTACGGAATATTAGCAGGAGAGTAGTATTATAGGCCTGTTACTCACCGACTGTCCAAAATTAGGAAATTTTCGTAGTTAAACACGCCTCATGGGTAAGGCCATTGTCAAATACATCCCTCTACGCATCGGAAGGACTAGACGGCGTTTAATACCAAAGTGAAGCCTCGTACCTATGCGCGTGCCTGGATTGTCTTCGTATCTCAACCCCAGGTAAAATATGCGGGCGGAAATCCATGAATGGCCTCTCTCAACAAAGAAAAAGAGGGCGGCTCCAAAGTTGATGAAATTAGCAAGGTACCGGAACTATTCCGGTCGTTAAGGATCGCAGCCCGTGAGATTTGCAGTTTAAAACGGATTCTCCTTAATCGGCTTCCCCGCATAGCCACTCGACCAGCCATCCAGCACATGGTCCATCCGGTTCCTCGCTGCCTCAGCGCTGCTGTTGATCGACATGAGATAGCTCGTGTGCGCCTGGCTATAGGTGGCAAGCTGCGCGTTGAGATTTATAAGCTGGCCGGCAATTGTGCCAGCAATCTGGGTCCCCGCCTGCGTAGCTTGCAAAATACCCACGGCCCCCTGTGAGCTAGACATAAGCTGAGCGAGCTGTGCTTGGGTCTGCGGTAGGCTTTCTAATACCTGCGCTCCAGTCTTTGCCGCCCCTAGCATCGTTTCGCGTGTAGCAGTGAGCCATTTCTTCATGTCATCAGCCATTGACTGACGCGAAACCGGATCCCATTGGTTCTGAAGATCAGGATAAAGCTCCTCGAAGCGGCTCTCTAGGTTGGTAAGGTTCTGCATCAGGCCGTTAATCGTGCCCACGGTGGTAAAAAGCCTATTGAACTGGTTGGAGTAGTCATTAATCACGTCAAACGGGAGCGAGGCGAGATTTCGCGCATCATTTGCCAGCGACATGACCTGATTCGCAATCTGCCGGGCTTCATTAACGTTACTTTGGAGCAGGCGGATTGCCTGAAGGATATTCTGCCCAAAGTTTGAAGGGTCAAAGACGACATAGGCACTGGCCGTGCTGGACGGCATAAGTGTAGTAAGAGGAAGTAGGCTTAGCGCGCCAACGGCGCGGCAAAATTGTCTTCTATTCATGCTGCATTGCTCATTTCATTTTGTTGATTAATTAACTCTGCCGCCCAGGCGAGACCGCGTGAGCGCAAAAACTCTGAATTAAACTCATCTGTCGAAGTGGCGCGCTTTAAGATCGCCTTGACCGCCGCCTGCTGCTCTTTGCTGGTACCGGCACAATAGGTGAGCGCTACCCCACCTAAGCCCAGCTCAAAGAGACGGTTACCAAGGGGCGAGGTGTAGTAGTAGTCGCGCTTTGGTGTTGCCAAAGCTAAAATCTCAATCTGACGGCTATTTAGTCCAAAACGCTCGTAGAAACCGGCCGAGTCGTGGCTCAGTGCATTGGCATTGGGCAGGTAGATCTTCGTGAAGCAGGCTTCTTTGATCGTAGCCGCAATCGAGCTCTGGTCGATATCGGCAAGGCTCTGGGTGGCAAATACCACCATGACGTTGGCTTTGCGCAGCACTTTGAGCCACTCACGAATCTTGGCCGCAAACGCGGGATGATCGAGGAAGAGCCAGGCCTCATCCAAGACCAGCATGGTCGGTCTGCCGGTGAAGCGCTGCTCCAGGCGGTGAAAGAGATACGAGAGCACCGGCATGATGACGCTTGGTGTCTCCATCAGCACCTCCATCTCAAAACACTGCCAGCGACCGTACTGAAGATTGTCCTGGGTGTTATCGAGCAGGCGACCATGCGCGCCTTGTAGAGTGTACGGCAAAAGAGCTTGGCGCAGAGTGTCGTTCTGTAAGAGCAGCGTGAGCCCGAAGACTGTTCGCTCCTCCCTCTTGGCACTGGCAAGGCTGGAGAGCGCTTTCCATAGCTCCTCTTTAAGCGCAGGCGTAATAGTGACGTTCTCCTGTGTTAGAATTTCTAGGAGCCACTCATGCGCCCAACGGCGGTCTGCCTCATTGTCGACTGATGCGAGCGGCTGAAATGCTAGCTCAGCGTCATCGGCACCGAGGTCGTAATAGTCGCCGCCAAGACCGGCGGTGAGCGCACGGGCGCTCCCGCCTTTATCGAAAATGTATACCTGCGCATCAGGGTACCGAAGAAACTGTGCTTCCATGACGTTTAACAGCACCGACTTCCCGGCACCGGAAGGGCCAAGAACCAGCGTGTGCCCGACATCGCCGACATGTGTAACCAGTCGAAATGGGGTGCTTCCATTGGTTAGCGCGTACAAAAGAGGCGGGGCCTTGAAGTATGCATTATCCGCTGGCCCCGCCCACACTGCGGATAATGGCATGAGGTGGGACAGCCCGGAAACTTCATGAAAGTTCGTAACGAGAGACAGGAGATGCCTATAGATGCGAAGAATAATGAAAAATCGGACTGGAGCTGTACAGCTACGTACAGCGAAGCCCGATTTTTCATTATTCACAGCAGATATAGGCATATCGTGGCTCGCAGTAGAACTTTCATGAAGTTTCCGGGCAGTGTTTAGGGTGTTTAGAATCGGGCGCCGAACGTTATTGCGGCAATTTCCGGGCAGCGTGCCAAGCCAGGCATCAACGGCGTTTACATCTTCAAGCTTGGTAGTAAAACCAAGGCTATTTACTGCTCGCTCAACCTCGCTGGCCTGAGCATTGGCCGCCTGAGGTGTTTCGGCTGCGAGCACGATACTCCCAGTAAAGTAGCCATAGGAAACGGCATCATCTGAGAGCTCCTGCACCGCTGCATCAGCGTCCAGCGCTTTATTTGAGGCGTCTGTGTCGGACATTATCGACTCTGAGTTGGTGAGAACCTCTTTCAGGAGCGTGATGATGCCTTTGCGCTTGGCAAACCAGCGTCTCTTGTAGCCGTTAAGCTCCGTCAGAGCCTCAGTCTTATCGAGGCAGATAAAACGGGTTACCCAGCGATACTCAATGGCGAGACGATTTAGGCAGTCGAGAAGCCCGGGCTGACTTTTGCCTGGAAAGCCAGATATTGAAATCATGCGGAGGTGGCGCGTGCCAAGACGCGGCTCAAACCCTGGCGTGAGGGTTGTATCCGGCAGATAGGCATCAAGGTACATCGCCGTACCCGGAATCTTTATGGAATGGCACTTAGTCGATATCAGGCTATGCAGGTAAGTAAGCGTTTCCTCGCTGCTTAGCGTGGAGACCTCAGGAAAGAGCACTTCGAGCAGCTGCGTGACACGCTTTGCCTCAGACTGAAACGCCTCAAGAAGCTTACGGTAGTTAACTCCCTCTGACTTGGCCGAATCTAGAAAGCACGATGCCAACCGATTGGCGGAGTCGCTGGGAGGGAGATACACAAGCGTAAGGTAGTACGTCGATTCAAAATGGCGGTTTCCTTCAAACAAGATCCGGCGCTCCTCATCGATAAGATAGCTCACCGGGTCCTGCCATCCGGCAGTTGGATAGGAGGCCGCACGACGCCGCTGCGCCTCGATATAGAGCGCCCAGCCTGAACCGAGGCGCTTTAGGATATTGTTTAGGCGCGCAGAGGTAGCGACAAGCTCAGCTTCGGTAGCAGAGTCGAGATCGGGGCCACGATACCGAAGAGTGCTCTGGAACGACCCATCTTTGTTAAGCACAACTCCCGGCGCGACAAGCGCGGCCCACGGCAGCAAGTCGCTCAGCCGGTCGGGGTTATTGCGATATTCTCTAAGATCCAGCATGACACCTCCGTTTAAACATCATAAAAACGCTTATGCCGTATGTGCCTGCGGAACGTAGCGAAAAACTGCGGATCTCGCTTGCTGATGGCCACAGCCATGGCTTGAATGGCCAAGCCAACCGGAAGGCCAATCAAGCTTTGCATCCCAAGCACCATGGCCGCGGTGAGGGTGCCGTTTATGATCGTCACCTCCCGCGGCGCACCGGCGATCATGATCGTTTGTGTGAGCGCACGGTGTATGGGTACTTCAAATCCTTCCATTAGAATGCCGCCCCCTGCGTGCCGCCAAAGAAGCTTAGGAAGAATGATGTAGCCGAAAACGCAATAGTAAGACCAAAGACCACCCAGAGCATCTTCCGCATCCCTCCCCCACCCTCACCGAAAGCGATGCCGAGGCCGGTTACGATAATGGCGGAAACGCCGATTATCCGCGCTACCGGCCCAGATAGCGAAGTGAGAATCTGCTCAAGGGGGCTTTCCCACGGCATACCCGAACCGGCTGCATACGCTGGGACGGCCACAAGGTGGGCGGCCAGGATGACTAGCACAAGCCAAAAAACATTGCTTTTATTATTTCTAATCACGTTTAACATAGTCTCTCCTTACAGGTTTTGAAGTACGCGAATACAAACTTACTTGATTAACGCTCTCGTCGTTTCCGTCAG
This sequence comes from uncultured delta proteobacterium, assembly GCA_903922175.1. Classification (GTDB taxonomy): domain Bacteria; phylum Bdellovibrionota_C; class UBA2361; order UBA2361; family CAIXSY01; genus CAIXSY01. The sequence goes on from CAIXSY010000405.1 coordinate 5,901, forward strand.
TGACTTCCAACGTCGCTTCCAACTTCGCTTCGGTAATCGTTTCCAATTCCTGGACGACGGAAGCTATGTTGGACAGGTCGGTAATGGTTTCCGACACGGCCGAAGGCACCGATGGCAGCAACCGGTCTATTGAACTGGCCCTTATTCGCCAATGTCCCCCGAGGCGAAAAGCCTCGATAAGCCCCTCTTCCATAAGCAGGTAGACCTTGGAGCGCTCAAGCTTCAACAGTTTGGCTACTTCTGTAACTGTGAGCAGCAATGGGCGGCGGGAATTATTGGTCATGTTAATTCCTCCTTCCGTTTTTGTGCCGCCAGCAGGCTTTGAGGCGGAAGTCTGTGAGCAGGAAGCGATCTGCCGGAAGTGAAGCCGGATCGGTGCGCTCCTCAATTTCAGCAAGAAGCTTTAGCGCTTGCCGAGCGCGCTCCACCCCAACCGCCTCAAGGAGGACCTTTGCCGCAGGCTTTACCTGCGGCACCGTAATCGCGCTCTCTCCCGGAGCTGCCGCCTGGAGCACATAGACAGCCCAGGCGTTAGTGCCGTATTCGTTCTGCTGCCAAAGATCGATGGCAAACACATCCCCCGGCTTGAAGTAGGCCGCCTTGCGGGTGCGATTGCCGTAAGTGAACTCCTTTTCAACGACCCTCACCGGGTGACCGAAAAGCAAGCGGTAGTTGAGCTTTCCCTCGATATAAAGGGTTTCAACCTCGGTTAGGCAGGTATCAGGCGAGTTTTCTTGCTGCGCTGTGGTGCTCATAGTGTGAGCACGTTAGCGCAGGTCCTTCGGCGTGGTTTCCGTCAATGACTTCCAACTTCGCTTCGGTAATGGTTTCCAATTGCAGCGCGTACAAGCTACGTTGGACAGGTCGGTAATGGTTTCGAATTAGGCTGTCCTAATGACCGTGAAGACCTGCTCGCTTTTTACTCGACGGTTATATCGTCTTGGAGGACTAACAAGAAAGGATTATCTCCAGATCGATGCCGGATTCTAGCTGAACAACTGTACGATGTACGGGACGCATCAACTAA
>CAIXSY010000406.1 GCA_903922175.1 uncultured delta proteobacterium
TCAAATCGCCATGGGTTCAGTCCGAGAGTGCCAGGCCATTTTGGACCTAAGCCTAAGCCAGAGCGCTGTCGCCATAAGTTCGCTCGACCGTCTGGCGGCTAATCTCTTTTGCCTAATCCGGAGTATGGCATGAGGGCCAAGGGCCCATCGCGCCAAGGGTACTCTAAGATCCTGCTGAATCGGGTAGGAAGAGAGATGGCTACCTTAGAATCTCGCTTCGAAAATGCAACTCATCTAGTACACGTTTCAAGGGCCAAGGAATCTAGCCAAACACATTTGAAATTTTGAGGTAACTGTTCGCCCCTAATTGGCTAACGTTGACGTCGAACTGTGTTTGGCCATGTTGTCCCTTCATTCGACTCGCTCCGCTCGCTCATGACATGCCCCCAGACTCTGAGCGAACGGAGTGAGTCGAAGGGTCGAGGGTAGAAACTTCTTGCCCGCTTATTTGTTCGACTGCTTTTGTGCGACAAACGGGCAAGAAGTTTCTAATCAAGCTTACCCTGCATGAAGCTAAGGTATATCTTTTCTATCTTAGTCCTCGCCCAAGGAGTTTTACGAAGGAACTTAAGGCTTGAGTTAATTGACGGATCTGACTTGAAGCAGTTAATCGAGAGCTGCTGTGCCAGTCCGTCCCAGCCAAAATGTTGAAATAGTTCAGTCAGAATCGCCTCGAGGGTTTTGCCCTCCAGTGGATCTTTTATATTTCTAGGATTATTCATTTTCTCCTGATCGCGCTGGCATCTTTTACCAGCTCGATAAACTCCTGTCGATAGCCGTGGGGATCTTCGCCACGCGCCTGCTGGGCAAGCTCGATAATATCCTTAAAGGTGTACGAGCCGGCATATTGACTGCCACGCAGCAGGGCAGCGAAGTCGGCCACGGCAGCGGCGAATCTAAAGTCGCTCGAGGCATCTTTGAAGCTCTTCTTTGTCACACTGGTTTCAATCGGAAATTGGAGCAGCTCGGAGGTGTTGCTCTCGGGCTTCTTAAAGCGAACCTTGAGGAAGGCCAGCTCTGAGGCAAAGCCGTTGTCCGCCTGGCGTGGTTCTTCTTTTACCTCTGACTTGTTGCGGTAGCGGTACTCAAGGGTAAGCTTTCTAGCCAGTTCACTATCGCTTAAGACGATCTCATATAGTGCCGTTACCGTGTGCCCAGCGCCGATCTCGCCCGCATCCACCTGATCATTGGCAAAGTCATGCTTGTCGAGTTTACGGTTATCGTAGCCGATGAGGCGGTACTCGTAGACGTGCTGCGGATTAAACTCTATCTGCAATTTGACGTCCTTGGCCACGACCTCCATGTTGCCCGCCAGGTCTGTTTCGAGGACCTTGCGTGCCTCTTTAAAGCTGTCGAGATAGAAGTAGTTGCCGTTACCCTTGTCGGCGAGCTGCTCCATCATCGAATCTTTGAGGTTCCCCGATCCGACACCGAGCACGGTTAGGGTCACGCCCGAACGGCGCTGCTCCTCTATGAGGTTAAAGAGCTCCTCGTGCGAGACCGTGCCGACATTAAAATCGCCGTCGGTAGCAAGAACAACGCGGTTGACTGAGCCCTCCTTGAAATTCTTGCGCGCGATCTCATAGGCTAAGCGGATACCGGCGCTGCCGTGGGTAGAACCACCAGCGTGCAGTCCGTCGATCGCCTCAAGGATCCTCTCTTTCTGCGTTCCCACGGTTGATTCAAGCGCCACACCGGCATCTCCGGCGTAGGTGACGATGGCCAGGCGATCTTCCGGGCGCATCTTCTGCACCAACATGGGCAGGGCTTTTTTGAGCAGCGCAAGCTTATTGCTCTCATCCATCGAACCCGAAACATCGACTAGGAATACAAGGTTCCATCCCTTTTCGCTCTGGGCAGCGTCACGCGCCTTAATCCCAAGCTTAAGCAAGAAGCGGCCCTCATCGTACGGTGCGGGGGCCATCTCGTATGAGACCGTAAACGGTTTTTCGCGCTGTTGCGGATAGTTGTAATCAAAGTAGTTAACAAACTCCTCAATTCGCACCGAGTCTTGCGGCGGCAGCGTCCCCGTATTTATGAAACGGCGAGCGTTAGCGTAGCTGGCGCTGTCGACATCGATACTAAAGGTAGAGAGCGCCTCGTCACGCACCAGTGTGCGCGGGTTTTCGGTATAGCTGGTGTAGGATTCAGTCCCCGGGGCGGCGCTGAATTGTCTGGCTAAAAGAGCAGAGGTTCGAGTGTTAATCGGCTGCTCTTCGAAGTAGGAAGAGTCATGAGCGGCAAAGTTATCTTTGGCAAAATTCACCTTAGGAGCGGACAGCTCGTTGGATAATACGGGCTTTTTTCCGCTGTCCACATATTCAAGTACCTTGCCGTCAACCCCAACTTTAACTGACCCCGCGGATTTTGCCTTTGCTGTCGGGGTAGACACACCTGATCGGGAAAAGTCTACCTCCTGGGCTGCGATTACTCCGCTTGGTGCTGATCCAGAAGCACGCTCTTTTTCATCCATCCGAGAGGGAATATCTTTTTCCGATGCCGCGATTGTTACACTTTGCGCAGATCTGTTGGCAGCATTTTTTTCCTCCATCCGGGAGAGTACAGTTTTTAGAACCTCAACCATCCGCGTGCTGGCCTCTTCAGCTTCTTTCTTGTCACCCGTGTCTTTCATCTCGTTGACCTCGTTCTTGAGGGTGGCCACGTCTGCCTTAAAAGCAGTGATCAGATCGTTGAAGCTTTCCTTAGCGCCTGGTGCGCTGTTTTCACCCCCCGACGGAGGCCCTTTGTGCCTAGCGCTTTTCGACATAGTGATTGTGCGCTCATCAACAGGGGCCGTGATTGAGCCCTGCTCTCTATCCGCTGCTTCTTCTTTGCTTCTCTCGCCCAGTACCGGGTTCGGCGCCAGGGCATCTATTCCACGAGCGATAATTGAGGCTGGTGTCTTCTCTTGCGCCATCTCCTGTGCAACCGTCGGAGCGCCCTCTGCTGACGCGATGATTTTAGATGGAGGCATTAAACCGTCGTGAAGCTCACTTTTTACAGCACGTTCACCACCTATTTTTTGCTCCTGAATAACTAGGCCCTCAGGGCTAGCGCTCGGCGAAGCCGAGCGCTCGTTGTAGACCCCGGTCATCGAAACACGAAGCACGATAACAACGCAGGCAAGCATTGCAATCGAGGCACCGATCCGTCTCTGCGTACTGCTAAAATCCATACACCACCTCCACAACTTCTGGATAAACCTCTGGATAAAACCGCTGGCTGAACTTTGGGCTTCAACCTGCTGCATAATCTTAACATCGAGACTTGGGTGCGCAGCGTGACTCTCGCTGGCGATAAGCTTCTCGGTGGCGACGATTGATTCGTATTCGGAAAAGGCTCGCGCCAGCGCTGGGTTTTTGGCGATCTCGGCGCGAAGGGCCTCGTCTTCGCCAGGGGGAAGTGTCTTCTCAACGAGGTCGATGAATCTCTCTTCTATCTCATGCGGCTTCATGCTGGTTCTCCCTGTAACAACGCTTCCCGCATTAAAAGTCGCGCCTTGTTCAGGCGTGAACGCACGGTGCCGACCGGTATGTCGAGCACCTGTGCTGCCTCCTCATAGGACCGTCCCTCTAAACTGCAGAGCACGAGGACTTCTCGAAAAAGTGGCCTGAGTGTGGCTAGAGCTGCGCGAAAACGCACAAGCCAGCGCTCCTTCTCAAGCATCTCCTGCTGCTCATCGCCGTCCTTAACCTGGTCATGCGTCTCAGCCGAGAAGCTTTCGCTGCGGCGCGCCTCTTTAAAGCGGCGCGAGGCAAAGTAGTTGTTGGTTTCGTTCAGCGCGATGCGTGTCATCCAGGTGCCCAGTTTGGACTCACCGCGAAATCGTTTCAGGTTAACGTAGGCTTTGACGAAGGTCTCTTGGGTGAGCTCCTCCGAGGTGGTGCGGTCGCCCACCTGGCGCATAATCATCGAAAAGATTATGTCTCGATACTCTTGCACGACCACGTGAAACTCCTCCTTATCGCCGCTGACGATTCGTTGCACTAATTCGCTTTCGGCGCTCTTATCCAAGGACTACCTACGTAAGAACAAGTCTGTTTTCATATAACCTATTGTTAGCAGAGTACTTTCCATCCAACGAGTCCTTGTCTTCGCTGGATTAGACAGAGTGTGGGGTAATAAGTTCATTCGTGACTGCGCGGTTTATGCCCGACACCAAAATGATCCGGGAAGGTACACGAAAACCGCGAAATGGGATGCGAAAACCACGAAATATTATAGTCCAGGACACCTTCGCGGATTTCGCGTCCTATTTCGTGCCCTTCGCGTAACTTAATTCAGAGTGCTGAATCAATGAGTTACGACCCGTGAATGGTTACGAGGCATCTGTCGTGACGACGGTTCTTTAGTAATACTAGGCACTTACTGGCTAGTGCAAGATTCCTTGCTACACCTTCGTTAATCTATGTCATAACTCCATTGAGTCGTGTCTAGTTCTACCCCAAATAAGTATTTTCCAGGGCGCGATGCGATTTCCTAGCAAGTTTGTGAAAGAAGCGCTCAGCATAGGTGAAAGAACTTATTTGGGGTAGAACTAGTGCGGACTCGCCGCCTAATGACGTATTGGTACGCATGGAAGAAGAAGAGGAATTTGGAAATCCAGAAGATTTAACCGGCGTTACTTTCGCCCCGGATCAGACCGGTCAGGTCATTCGCTGGCGTGATAAGCTAAGCTCGAAGAAGCGCGAGCAGCACAATAAATTCGGTCAGAGTAGCGTTGAGCTGATACTTAAAGATCGACCGGCGCAAGACCTGATTGAACTTCTCGATATCATTAAGGATAAGGAGCCAGCTGCAGAGACCGCGCCTCAAGTTGAGCAGGCAGTGGCGCCAGTCGAAGAACCGGCGTCGACAGTTATCGTCGAAAGTGCAGCTCCGTCTCGAAGCGAAGCGGTCTCGCGCGGTAGTATCTTGCGTATCGGTCGGGTGAATGCGTCGGTCTGAGGTGACGCCTCGCTAGGTCGCTATAATAAGTATCACTCCCGCCAGAGCACAGCTACAAGCGATTCCGCGCTTAAGTAAGCGGTCGGATTGACGCAGCACCAACCACTCAATCAGAAAGACAAAAACGATACAGCTCTGAAAGATCGTTAGTGAGACGACGAGAGATCCGAGTGCGAGAGCTTTCATGGCGGCGAAATAGTCAATAGTAACCAATAGTGGAATGGCCAGGATCCAGCCCTTGGTTTTAGCGATAATGAGCGGCAGCTCTCGTACCTCACGAAAGCCAAGAATCAGATACGATATCCCTGGAACAAGAACTCCGACCAGCATGATCAGCTCAATCGGCAGGGTGGCACTAAGCACCTTGCTAAGTATCGTAGCCGCACCGCCGATACATACCGCCAGCGTTCGCAGGGCACATCCCTTGAGCGAAAAACGCAGCGCTGAAATGCCAACGGCTGATGTGGCCACAACCAACAACATACCCGCAGCTCCTCCCCAGGAGAGTCGGTCACCGAGAATAAATACCCCAGCCAAGGAGGTAATGATAAAACCGCAGCTGCCGAAAAGCTCTCCCGTTGAAGCGTCAAGCTCTTTAGCTGAGCGCAGGTCGAGCCACATGGCGGCGGTCCACAATATTCCGACGAGAAGGAGGATGGCGGCATCTATGGTCCGTAGATTGTCGAGACGCGGAACACCAAAGACGCTGAGTATGATCAGGAACGATCCGAGGTTGTATATGATTAAAGTATTGAAGGGCCGTGCGCCAGAGAGCGCAAGCATGCGCAGGATGATGCGGATAAGTGCCGCCGCAAAAACCGCTAGAAAAGCATACGCAAGAGCTTGCATCGCACAACCTGGATTGACAAAAACCTGTCTTAGGCCCTGTTAATTAACAGGGCCTTATCCTTAAGTCGTGAGATGTTGACGCTTCGCCTCATAGGCGATTCTTGGATTCGGGCTGCGAGACTTGCCTACGCCGTCCGCGAAAACTCCTGTCAGCTCCGGAAGATCGGGGGCGGCCGGAGCGCCGCGCTCCGCGCGCCGCTAACTACTGTTGCCGTAGAGGTAGGCGTAACCCCATTGGTGACCTTGGCGAGTACCATCAAGGTTGTAAGGCTGCAAAGAGAGTCAGAGGCAACTAAAGAGAAGAGACTATAGGAGTATCGGTAATGAACAGCGGAATGCCTTAATAGTTACAATAGTTCTTTGAATTAAAGCTTGACGCTTTCAGTGGGTGATCCTTGCTAACTACGTCAGAGAACATCTTGATATTTACTATCTTTCAGGCGAGACGGTCTGGTGTATTTCGTGGGCATGCACGTGGTCGCGGCCTGTCGTGAGCGTGTCGAACAGTCGTGAACGCGGAAACGTTTCCACGATCGTTCGACAAGCTCACGACTGGCCACGATCACTAAGAAATACACGAGCAATGCAGAAAACCGTAAAAGTTACCCACTTAAAACGTCGATGAACCCCTTTTTTGGATAGGGGAATGTTTACGTGTATCTGCAGGTTCACAGGTTGTCCATTTGTGATGAGCAGCCCCCGCCTATTATTTTATCTTATACCAGGCTGCTTGTCAGAGTAATTGGCTCTGTTTGTCTGCACGCTGCCGGTGCTGGTGGTTCTCGCACCGAAGGTGGGCTAGCAGCGCGCGCCAGTGCGCTGCTTTCTTCAGTGCCGAAGAAGCGCAGTCCGGGCGAACTTTGTCACGGTGCGGGACACCTCTTCGGGACTTTTTGTCAGCCTGGCGGCGATATCTGAAATCGAGAGTGTTCCATCGAGAAGTTTTAAGATATTCACTTCGGAAGTATCCAAGGAACAGGACTCGTGCTGGAGGGTTCCGACCTTGAGGCCTTCCTCGGCCTGGGCCCGTGCCAGGGGACTCGCCAGCGGTTTTTCTGAGACGGCAGTGGAGAAAGGTGAGGGCCCGACGGAGAGCTGCATAAGTCCAGCTGCAAAGCAGGTATGAACCCCCTCGCAGAGCGATTTCTCCACGATGTCACGTTCGACCTGCACAAGGCTGGCGCTAACCAGTGCGGCAAGTTCAGGATAGTGGATCGACGCCGGCCAGCGGGCACCGAGATGAGTGGCTGCGGCAGCAAGCATAGCATTCGGTGCGCGTAGTCCACCGCCATTGGGATGTTTGAAGGCGCACGGTTCTGCGTTTCCTGCGGGTGCGGCGGCAAGGGGCGACGCCACAAAAAGGTTGCGGATGGTGTTCGAATCAAAGGAGGAGCGAATCAATTCATCCGAGTGGCAGAGGATGCTTCGTCGAAACATGCGGTTACGCAGGAAGTCAGTATACTGTTCCCGCGCCAGCAAAGAGGTGCTCATACGGGTGATGTTTTGTTTAACCGCTGGTGAGAATTCGTGTGGAAACATAAGCGGCACTTCAGAGTCGCCTACATACTGCAACCCTTGTGCGCCGCAGCGTTCCATAAATGAGTGAAAATATTCCGGAAGGTTGAACTCCTCCATGAAATCGTGAGCCAGGTACCAATCGGGCATCGCGCGCGGGTGCTTTAGCTCATCCTGAAGGAGGGCTCCAAAGGGAGTGTCGCTCTTCAGAGAGCTGCCCATAAACTCAAGCACCTCTCGGGCACGCGCAGCGCGCAGTGTCGGGTCGGGAAAGGTTCGGGTATGGAAGAGCATCATCTCCCTGATAAAGCCGCGTACATGCCACCCTGGGAGTGTATTATAGCTTATAAAGCAGAGACCGTGGCTGGAGAGGTTAGAGGCGCAAATTTCTAGGATCTTGTCCTGTACCTGGCGCGGAACCCAGGAGAAAACGCCGTGGGCGATGATATAATCGAATGTCCCAAACTCTGGCGTGATATCGAGAATACTCATCGTTTGAAGGGATACGTTGCTGAGACTGGCCCGGGTGGCGAGGGCGTGTCCGCGTTCAATCTGGCGCGGAGAGATGTCGACACCGGTGCAGTTACTTCTTGGAAACATCGTGGCGATACCCAGAATGTTATCGCCATGGGCGCAGCCGAGTTCGAGAATCCGTGCGCAAGAGGGATCGGGTGGGGTGAGTCCAAGTAGCGTGCCGATAGCCGCTATGTGCCCTGGGTGGGTACCAGAAATAGGCTCACTCCCGTAGGGGATTTGATCGTAGGTTTCTTGTAAATTATCCGCCATGCTGCACTATCGTACACTGGCAGTAGTCGACTTGACTACGGTGAGTTATCCCGTCCGCAAAAAGTCCTGGCGGCCCCGCATAGCGGGGGCGGCCGGTCTGTCTTAAGGCCCTGTTGATTGATAAGGGTGTCAAGTTGCGCTCAGATTTAGGTCAGATTTGAATTTTCGGCTCCTCCGCAGAATCTGTGGGTAGGATGTAGCCCGTGCACGGGAAATACAGAGAATCGCTAGGTATCTCGGCGATTTATCCAGCATGGTAGACGTTTTTAACCCACAAATTCTGCGGAGGAGCCGAAAATTCAAAGATGGCCTGAAGATGAGATGCAAATTGGCCCCTTTATTAATTAACAGGGCCTTAGTCTGTTCGTGCCTCTAAAAAAAAATTTAACGCAATCCTTTATGTTCTGTAACGGCATCTTTCGGAATGATCGTTCACCTATTAGCTTTCCGCGTGTGCTGATGACTACTTCCGTGTTATCAACTACTAGAGAAACTAGAGAAGAATATTACCCGATTGAGACAGTTATGGGGTACAAGTTTGCGATACATCCTTCACAACGCATCGTGTGGTGTTGGGCGAGTTTAGCCGTCTTTTTGTTACTGACAGTAGAGTTTTCCCTCGATAGTGTAATGGCGAATCCCAGCGATGGGGTCGATGTAGTTCTGCTGTCAGTGAAGCTCGTGGCATTGATGGTACTGCTTCACGCCCTTTTGTGGCATGAGAGCGCAGAGTACAGCGTCGATGATCAAGAAATTATAACAAGCAGCGGTGTTGTCCTAAAAAAACATGAAAGGATTCCGCTGGGCAAAATTCGCAGTTTGGAGTTTGATCTGTCGCGTGTGGATCAGATATACGGAGTCGTTGATATAGACATTAACTGGACGGGAGGGGCCAACCCAGACCTCACGCTTCTTCACGTTTGGCATGCGGATGCGCACAGATTTGCCAATGAAGTTACTCGACGCCAAAAAAAGCTGGCCACGCATGAAGGTCGCTGTCATTCAGTTCAGATTCAGCCTGGCTTCTAGGCAGTGCTCAAGGATGGATGAGGTAACGCTGGAAACCAATATAAAACGGAGATAAGACGTGAGTTGTTTCCTTAAGAAATAACTCTAAATCAGATTCAGCTCGTCCTTCTCAATCTAAATTGATCAGGGCGATAAAAAAGTACCTGTCTTCAATGTCGCCTGCGTGTGCTATTCGCTCGAGCAGGTGAGAACGAGTTAAAGGCAAGAAAACCGCTGTAAAACCAAATAACCTTAGCAGGTTACCCCATCCCACAACGACATCGTCTGATGTTGTTGTGGGGTGAGATACACAGATCCGACTATCGTAGAGATGCCTCCAGGGGTGAATTCGTTGCTATCCTGGCGAACATTTGCAGCATGTTTCTTCATCCAACTATGGTGAGCGCCGATAGACCAACTATTTCAATCATTACAGTCTCCTATAATCAGGGGAAGTTCATCCGTCAAAACATCGAATCGGTGTTGCAGCAGAACTATCCCAATGTCGAGCATGTGGTCGTCGATGGTGGCTCGACTGATGAAACACTCTCGATCTTAAAGGAATACCCGCACTTAGTATGGGTTTCGGAGCCGGACCGTGGTCAGAGTCATGCGCTCAACAAGGGTTTTGGCATGGCCAAGGGGGAATACTTGGGGTGGATTAACTCCGATGACTGGCTAGAACCTAATGTCTTAGCTGACGTTGTTGGGGCACTCAATGAGTCGCCGGTCGTAATGGGGATGTGTGAGAAGTCCGATCGCGAGGGCAAATGCCTTGAGGTTAATCCGAATGTCCCTCGAAACTTCTACGACATTCTAAAATACTGGGTGATGTTTTCTACTCCCGATCAGCCAGGAGTGTTTTTTCGGCGCAGTGTTCTTGAGGCGGTGCGAAATCCTGATGGGACATTCATCGACGAGGATCTCGACTATTGCATGGATGTCGAGCTGTGGCTGCGTATCAGCAAAAAATTTGAATTTAAAAAGCGCGTCCCTAAGGTTACTTCACATTTTCGTTGGTACGAAGATAGTAAGACGGGAGGAAACACTGCTGCCGCGTACCGTGAGACATCGCGCATCTTCGCACGTCACGTGGCTGATATCGGGCACCATGATCGCGCAATCTCGGTCGTTGTCCCGTGCCGCGAGCCGACACCGGCCCTGGCGCATACCATCGAATCTCTAGCGCAGCAGCTATTTCAGGACTTCGAGATCGTCGTTGTCGATTACGGGGCGTCGGCGGAAAAGTCGCGTGTCTTCAGAAAGGTGGTCACCGAGATGGGAGCTGCCTATAAATCGATCTGTTTGCGTTACATCAAAACCTATCAACCGCTTGGCGAGCAAGCGAACTACTTTTATGCGGTCAACGCGGCGGCCCAGTCTGCTTGCGCGCCCCTCCTGGCAGTGCTCGAACCGGGAGCTGTGGTGGCCAACGACTTTAATCTGCTGATCACCGATGTCTTCCGCAGTGATCCGTACGGATTGGCGCTGCCGTTACGCGACCAAGAGCCGCTGCGTAAGCAGATGACTATTGAACATGAGGGGAGGCGCTTTTTTGACATCTCCTCAGCATTTACCTCGCCGCAGCTTCCACCAAACTTTGTAATCCGTACCGCGGTGTTACATGAGCTCGGCGGTATACGTCACTGGCAAGATCCGCTGCTGGCCATGCGCGAACTGCTGCTACGGCTTTCACATAAGTCCTGGAGCATCAGTATCGACAACATTCTCACCGTCGATCGCTCGAAGGGGGAGCAGACGCTTGATCAGGAAGCCTTTACTATTTTAACTAATTATATCAATGCGCAGCTTATTACTGATGTACAGAGTGACTTTGTCGGTGATCCTTTTGCGGAGACGCGCGCCAAGCATGGGGTTCGTCTACGTTTTCCCGAGGCCTTGGTCCAAGCGGGGGCGCGTCTGTTGAGCCGGGCGCCGAACACGTGGGCGCGACTAAACTCCACCGAGAGCCCGGTGATGCTTGGGCAAATAACTGAACAGTATCCGCATTTTGCCCCGGGTTGGTACTTTCTGTCTCAGTCATTGAAGAATGCAGGGCGCCAGGCTGAGGCTGACAAGGCGTACGCGCGCTTCCTGGAGGAGAGGAAGGCAGAGATGGTCTAGAAGGGGGTAATCCTTACAATTTCCTGGGGTTGATTCTCAAGGTTCATCGGATGTAACTTCTCTCCCCCGTCGGCATGGCTAAGCTCGTCACCGAGTGCGTATTTTTCATTCCTTACGATGCAGGAAATGAATAGCGGGAGGAGCAATCCCCCGCCAACCCCCATTCGACTCGCCGCCCGCGCGGCTCGCTCACCTGTGGTGAGCTTGTCGAACCATGGCAAGCCAGTTCTTCTGCGAGGCGAGTGCCCTGAGCGAACGAAGTGAGTCGAAGGGCTGCTGATTCCCGCATTGGCGTCAAGGGTTGGCGGGGGATTGCTCAAGTGAACTTGTGCCCGAGGTGCAAGAAGGAAAGCACCGGGACGCCACCCTGGAGGCGGGGGAGCAGCCGTCACGTCACTACCCTTTTGAGCAAGGGGTGTCTTTGGCCAAAGAGGCGGCATCGGGAAATCTTGTTTAGTTTGGCGCGAGCCTTGCGCAAAAGGGTAGAGTCATGCCGACTGCTACTTCCCCCGAACAAGCTGACAGATGAAATTAAAGTCGCCGCTGCTGCTCCTGATAGCCCTGAATCTTCTCCCTCCCAAATACCTGCTCGGCTCGAAGAAGATTGTGCGATCTGCAAAGTAAACACAGGTTTCCCTCGTCATTCCCCCCGCCAAGAGCAAAAGGCCGACAGTGCTCAATCTGAAGCCCGCTAGTACCCCGACCAGAAAGTTTTTTCACTTGGTCATGAACTCCTGCTTGGCCGTGGCCTCATCCTCTTCGACATCGACTTTTACATTTAAGCCCAAATCTAAGGGTAAATGGCCAAGGCCAAGCGGAAGTTCAAGGCCA